>NZ_JBXAGC010000003.1:0-277208 GCF_058793725.1 Acidovorax sp. GW835-FHT14B10 | reverse complement strand
CGTAGCCCGGCTACACCCCAACAGGTGGGGTCAATATTGGATGAAAAACCGGGGTCAGGATTACGCGGAAATCAACACCCCAAGGGCATCGTGTTTGAGAAATGGATGCTCTACCGCGAACAGCAGGGCAAATGCGCTTATTCACTGGAGGGGCTGGACATTGACCGCGTGCTCAATGATGCCAACTACGCCCAGATCGACCACGCCCTACCCTACTCGCGCAGCTATGACGACAGCAAGAACAACAAGGTGCTGGTGCTGACGCGCGAGAACCAGAACAAGGGTAACCGTACTGCCTATGAGTACTTGACCAGCTTCTCCGGGGGCGAAGACGGCGACCGATGGCGCAACTACGCCGCGTGGGTCAACAGCAACAAGAGCTACCGCATGGCCAAGCGCAATCGCTTGCTGCGCAAGAACTATGGTGCTGACGAAGCCAGCGGCTTCAAAGATCGCAACCTCAACGACACGCGCTATATCTGCAAGTTCTTCAAGAACTATGTGGAGGAACACCTGCAGCTGGCTCCACGCGCGGATGGCAATGCCAACAAGCGCTGCGTGGTGGTCAATGGGCAACTCACTGCCTTCTTGCGCGCACGCTGGGGCTTGAGCAAAGTGCGCAGCGAGAGCGACCGCCACCACGCACTAGATGCCGCTGTGGTGGCAGCCTGCAGTCACGGCATGGTGAAAGCACTGGCCGACTATGCGCGCAACAAGGAAGTGGCCTATCTAAAAGAGGGTTTCCCCGACCCGGAAACCGGCGAGATCATCAACCCCGAAGCCCATGCGCGCGGAGTACAACACTTTCCGGAACCCTGGGCACACTTCAGGCACGAACTGCAGGCGCGTTTGTATACAGACGATCTGCAAGCATTGCGTGAAGACTTACAAAGGCTGGGTACTTATTCGGAGCAGGACTTGCTTGGTGTACGCACGCTGTTTGTATCGCGCGCACCCCAGCGACGCAATGATGGCGCGGTGCACAAAGAAACGATTTATGCCCAACCCGAAGCCTTGCGCAAACAAGGTGGGGTGACGCAAAAAGTGCCCCTCACCAGCCTGAACCTCAAAGACCTGGACAATCTGGCAGACCCGCACCGCAACGCCAAGCTGTATGCAGCCATTCGCGCACGGCTAGAAGCCAACGGAGGCAAAGCCGACAAAGCCTTTGGCCCGGACCAACCGTTCTACAAGCCCGATAAGGACGGAAACCCCACTGGCCCCATTGTGCGTACCGTCAAGCTCGTCATCGACAAGCTCAGTGGCATTCCCATTCGCGGTGGCATCGCCAAGAACGACACCATGCTGCGGGTGGACGTGTTCTCCAAGGCGGGCAAATTTCACTTGGTGCCGGTGTATGTGCACCACCGGGTGACAGGGCTGCCTGATCGCGCGATTGTGGCGTTCAAGGATGAAGAGGAGTGGACTCTGGTTGATGGGAGTTTTGAATTTCTCTTTTCTGCGTACAGCAACGACCTGTTGGAGATAAGCCTCAAAAAGGACCGGCATGTTGGCTACTACGCTGGATGTGATCGATCGACTGGCGCACTAAATCTATGGACACATGATCGAGCGATTCATGTCGGTAAAGACGGACTTATACGCGGCATCGGGGCAAAAACTGCGCAATCTATAAAAAAGCTAAACGTCGATGTTCTGGGCATCACCCACCCCGCACGTCCGGAGCAACGCCATGGTCTGGCGTAGCGTCATCGTCAGCAAGCCCGCCAAACTCAAGCGCGAGCACTTCGCGCTGGTGGTGGAGCAAGAGCAATCGGCCCGCGTTCCGTTTGAAGACATCGCTGTGATCGTGCTCAACCACCGCGAAATCACACTCACGCATCCTGTGCTCTCGGCCTGCGCGGAATATGGCATTGGCATGTACAGCACGGGCGACAATCACCAGCCCAACGGCGTGTTCTTACCTTTTTTGCCGCACAGCCGCGCTGCCCGCATGCAGCGCCTGCAGCTGAGCATTGACAAGCCCACCGCCAAGCGCGCCTGGACCACCATCGTGCAAAACAAGATCGACAACCAGGCCCGGTGCATGCAACTGCTGGCTATCACCGGAGCAGACCGCTTGGCCTCTTATGCGCGCAGGGTGCGCTCTGGCGACACTGGCAACATGGAGGCGCAGGCCAGCGCCTACTACTTTCCACAGCTGTTTGGGCGCAGCTTTCATCGCAATCAGGAAGGCTGGGTCAATGCCGCCTTGGACTATGGCTATGCCGTCATGCGTGGTGCCTGCGCCCGTGCGCTGGTGGCGCATGGCTTGCTGCCCAGCGTGGGGCTGTTTCACAGCAGCGAGCAAAACGCCTTCAATCTGGCCGACGACCTGATCGAACCCTATCGCGCCATCGTCGACCTGCATGTGGCGCAAACCTGCCCCGCAGAGACAGACGGCGAACTGCGCCCCACCGACAAAGTGGCCCTGGTGGGCCTGCTGAACGTGGACGTCGTCATGCCGCGCGGCCAGATGAGCGTGCTGTCATCCATAGAGCAGGCGGCAGAGTCGCTGGCCAGGCTACTGGACGGCGGTGGCGAACAGGTGCTGGAGCTTCCCAGGTTGATGGGCCTGGACCAGCACCGCTTTGAGATGTAGCTGCAGCAGCACCCCACCCTCACTACCATGGGCCAGGCCACGAGACGATTCATGCGAATGATGGTGTTCTTCGACTTACCGGTGGTCACCAAAGCCGAACGCCGGGCCTACACCGTGTTCCGCCGCTTTTTGCTGAACGACGGCTACGACATGATCCAGTACTCGGTGTACGGCCGCATCCTCAACGGCAGCGACGCCGAAGAAAAACACATGAAGCGCCTGCTGGCGAACCTCCCCCCCGAAGGCTCTGTGCGGGTCTTGACAGTGACCGAAAAACAGTTTGCAAGCATGAAGATGCTCGTGGGACTGCCTTTGTTTCAGGAAAAAAAGATCAATGCAACCCAGATTGCGCTGTTTTGAATGGCAGTTTTCCGAAACGAAAACCCGCTCCAAGCAAAGCTTGGTGCGGGTTTCGAGAGGGCCAAGTGTAGCTATCCGGGGTGAGAGAGGGAGCTACAACCGCGGGCGCGCTGGTCCGTCATATCCTGTCAGTGTAGCTATCCGGGGTGAGAGAGGGAGCTACAACTGATTAGAAAGCAAGCTATTTTACCTGTTTAGTGTAGCTATCCGGGGTGAGAGAGGGAGCTACAACAATGTGACGAACAAGACCCATGAGGATCTCAGTGTAGCTATCCGGGGTGAGAGAGGGAGCTACAACGCGGAATGGCGACTGGCAGCCGAGGCGTTGAGTGTAGCTATCCGGGGTGAGAGAGGGAGCTACAACCTCCGCAAAGATCTTCTCGACGCGGCGCTGAGTGTAGCTATCCGGGGTGAGAGAGGGAGCTACAACGCTCTGGCTGATGTATTCGGTTTCGCTAAGAGTGTAGCTATCCGGGGTGAGAGAGGGAGCTACAACCTTGGGCGTGGTGGCATAGTTTTCGCAACAAGTGTAGCTATCCGGGGTGAGAGAGGGAGCTACAACCCTCTCCACCGCCGGCGTTCGTCCGGCCGCAGTGTAGCTATCCGGGGTGAGAGAGGGAGCTACAACGGGTGCTGTGATGACGAAATCAAACAACATAGTGTAGCTATCCGGGGTGAGAGAGGGAGCTACAACTAATTCCAGTGCCATGGATGCCGCATCGTCAGTGTAGCTATCCGGGGTGAGAGAGGGAGCTACAACCGTTCATGCGGTCACCGTGGCGAGTGGGGTAGTGTAGCTATCCGGGGTGAGAGAGGGAGCTACAACCATCGCACGCATCGCGGCGCACCAGATCGTAGTGTAGCTATCCGGGGTGAGAGAGGGAGCTACAACGACATGACCGGTGTCGTGCTCGACTATGCAAGTGTAGCTATCCGGGGTGAGAGAGGGAGCTACAACTGCTCTAGAGCGATTAAAACCGTTCTATAAAGTGTAGCTATCCGGGGTGAGAGAGGGAGCTACAACGTTGATGCGGGCCGATGGCCCAGCGGGGTAAGTGTAGCTATCCGGGGTGAGAGAGGGAGCTACAACCCCCTGACTGCAAGCACTTCAGCAAAGCCAAGTGTAGCTATCCGGGGTGAGAGAGGGAGCTACAACTATGGTGTGCAGTGGCTCGCGCAGGGCCGGAGTGTAGCTATCCGGGGTGAGAGAGGGAGCTACAACAGGTCAGTACGGCGAAGCAATGCTGAGCCAAGTGTAGCTATCCGGGGTGAGAGAGGGAGCTATGACATGAGATTGGTGGGTAAACCCACCAATCTCATGTCAGCGCTTCGCGCGGTTTATCAATTGAATGTGGTCTCCATATCGCCCCCCAGCCTCTGCACCGGAAGCCATACTGATGCAATGGAAAAAACATTTTTTCTCTTCATCGCCACCGCCCTGGCCGAAATCGTGGGCTGCTACCTGCCCTGGCTGTGGCTGCGGCAAGGCAAGTCCGCGTGGCTGCTGCTGCCCGCGGCGCTGAGCCTGGGCCTGTTCGCCTGGCTGCTCACGCTGCATGCCACGGCCGCGGGCCGCGTGTATGCGGCCTATGGCGGTGTCTATATCGGTGTGGCGCTGGCCTGGCTGTGGGCGGTGGATGGCGTGCGCCCCACGGCCTGGGATGTGGCGGGCGTGCTGGTGGCGCTGGCGGGCATGGGCATCATCATGTTCCAGCCGGAGCGCTGACGGCCACTGCGGAGCACCGGGCCGCGACAATGGCCCGCCGTGCGAACCCGTGCGCACAAGAATTTGCCCTCCCCTGTCCACCCCTGCTGTTGCTTGGAGCCCCCGCATGACCCGTCCTTTCTCTTCCCCCCGCATGCTGAAGGCGGTGCTGCTCAGCACCGCTCTGGCCCTGTCCGGCCTGACGCAGGCCCAGGTGGTCTTCAAGATCACCGCCATCCCCGACGAATCACCCACCGAGCTGGCGCGCAAGGCCGCGCCGCTGGTGAAGTACCTGGAACAGAAGCTGGGCACCAAGGTGGAGTTCACCCCGGTGTCCGATTACGCCGCCGCCGTGGAAGCGCTGGCCAACAAGCAGGTGGACATGGCCTGGTATGGCGGCTTTACCTTTGTGCAGGCCCGCATCCGCTCGGGCGGCAAGGTGGTGCCGCTGGTGCAGCGCGAGGAGGACGAAAAATTCCGCTCGGTGTTCATCAGCGGCGACCCGGCCATCAAGACCCTGGCGGACCTCCAGGGCAAGACCGTGGGCTTTGGCTCGCAGTCCAGCACCTCGGGCCACCTGATGCCGCGCAGCGTTCTGCTGCAGGCCAAGATCGACCCCGACAAGGACTTCCGGCGCGTGGCCTACTCAGGCGCACACGATGCCACCATCGCCGCCGTGGCCTCGGGCAAGGTGGATGCGGGTGCGCTCAACATCTCGGTGTGGGAAAAGTTCGTGGCCGACAAGAAGGTGGACACGGCCAAGGTGAAGGTGATCTTCACCACCCCCGCCTACTTTGACTACAACTGGACCGTGCACAGCGACATGCCGGTGGCCCAGCGCGAAAAGCTCACCAAGGCCTTCCTGGACCTGAACCGCAGCACCCCCGAGGGCAAGGAAGTCCTGGACCTGCAGCGCGCCACGCGCTTCATTCCGACCCAGGCCAGCAACTACCAGGGCATCGAAACCGCAGCGCGCAGCGCGGGGCTGATCAAGTGACCGTGCATGAAATCCTGTTTTGATAGCTGCTCGCGCCTTGCTCTCAGGCGCTGCGGCATGATTTGTTCATGAAATTGCGGCTGACGAACGCCACCGTGCGCCACCCGGCCGCGCGTGCCGGCGCGCCCGCGGCGCTGCGCGGATTGGACCTCGCGGTGGCGCAGGGCGAGCAGGTGGCCGTGATCGGGCCCTCGGGCACGGGCAAGACCACGCTGCTGCACCTGCTGGCCTGCGCGCAGCGGCCCGCCGCTGGCCGCCTGCAGCTGGACGACACCGACCCCTGGGCGCTGCCCCTTGGCGCCCTGCAGCGCTTGCGCGGCCGCCTGTTTCTGGCGCCGCAGGTGCCGCCGCTGCCGCCCCGCCAGCGTGTCGTCACCGCCGTGCTGGCCGGGCGCCTGCCGCACGAAAGCCTGTGGGCCAGCGTGCGCAGCCTGGTACACCCCACCAGCATCGCGCTGGCCGAGCACGCGCTGGCCCGCTTCGACGTGGCCGACAAGCTGTTCGACCGGGTGGACCGGCTCTCGGGCGGCGAGCGCCAGCGCGTGGCCCTGGCCCGGGCACTGGCCTCGCAGGCCAGCCTGTTGCTGGTGGACGAGCCGCTGTCCGCCCTCGACCCGGCGCGCGCGCAGCAGGCCCTGGCCTCGCTCACGCAGGCCGCCCGCGAGCGCGGGGCCACGCTCATTGCCACGCTGCACCATGTGGACATGGCCCTGCGCCATTTCCCGCGCGTGATCGGGTTGCGGGGCGGCGCGCTGGCCTTTGACCTGCCGTCGGCGCAGGTGACGCCGGCGCTTTTGCACCAGCTGTATGCGCAGCACCTCGAAGAGCTGGCGCCAACGGCACCAC
The DNA here is from genome assembly GCF_058793725.1 of Acidovorax sp. GW835-FHT14B10. Lineage (NCBI taxonomy): Bacteria > Pseudomonadati > Pseudomonadota > Betaproteobacteria > Burkholderiales > Comamonadaceae > Acidovorax > Acidovorax sp. GW835-FHT14B10. The sequence goes on along the minus strand of NZ_JBXAGC010000003.1, from coordinate 270,698 downwards.
CCGCCCCCGATGCGCCCGTGGCGGCAGCCCCCGTGCCCATGCAATGCCGCTGATGCCGCCCCACCTGTCCACCCGCCCCAGCCCTGCCGGCGCGCACCTTCTGCCATCGGCGCGGCGCGATCCGGCCTGGCGCGGCCGCGTGGCCGGCGCCGTGGTGGCGCTGGTGTTGCTGTGGCCCATGCTGGTGCTCACCGAGTTCAAGCCCTGGCAGCTGCTGGCACCCGACGCGCTGAAACCCACGCTGCGCTTTGCGGCCGATTTCATCCCGCCCCGGTGGGACGCGGATTTTCTGGCCCTGGTGGCGCGCGAAACCTGGCGCACCGTGGCCATTGCCACCGCGGGCCTGACGCTGGCGCTGGTGGCGGCCGTGCCGCTGGCGCTGCTGTCGGTGCGGGTGCTGTCGGTCTCGGCGCTCACCGGGCCCATGGCGCCGCTGCCGGCGCTGGTGCGGCTGCTGGTGCGCTGGCTGCTGGTGGTGCTGCGCAGCGTGCCCGAGCTGATCTGGGCGCTGGTGTTCGTGCGCGTGGTGGGCCTGGGCCCCACGGCCGGCGTGCTGGCGATTGCCCTCACCTTTGCCGGCATGCTGGGCAAGGTGTACGCCGAAATCCTGGACAGCGCCGAGCCCCATGCCGCCGCCAGCCTGCTGCGCAATGGCAGCGGCCGGCTGCAGGCCTTTCTGTACGCGCTGCTGCCACAGAACGCCGCCGAGCTCACCAGCTACACGGTGTACCGCTGGGAATGCGCGATCCGCTCCTCGGCCGTGCTGGGCTTCGTCGGCGCGGGCGGGCTGGGCCAGCAGATGGACGCCTCGATGAAGATGTTCGCGGGCGCCGAGGTGGCCACCATGCTGCTGGTGTTCATGGCCCTGGTCTGGCTGGCGGACCGCACCAGCGCCTGGTTGCGGCAAAGGCTGGCATGAACGCGCCATCTTCTTCCACGCCCCGGCCCCGCCGCACCAACCGCTGCCTGGCCTGCTGGTGCGTGGCTGCGGGCGCGCTGGCCCTGGTGGGCCTGAGCTTCTGGTCGCTCGATCTGCAGTGGGCGCAGTTTGTGTCCACCCCGGCGCTGGCCCGGATGGGCCGGTTTCTGGCCGAGCTGCTGCGGCCCGAAACCAGCCCGCAGTTCCTGCACAAGCTGCTGGGGGCCACGCTGGAGACGCTGGCCATGTCGGCGCTGGGCACCTTGCTGGCGGTGCTGCTGGGCCTGGCGCTGGCCCTGCCCGCCAGCAAGGCCTTTGACGGCGACCCGGCACGCTGGCGCGGCGCCACGCGGCTGGTGCTCAACGCCCTGCGCAGCATTCCCGAACTGGTGTGGGCCACGCTGCTGCTGATCGCCGCCGGGCTGGGGCCGTTTGCCGGCACGCTGGCGCTGGCGCTGCACACCGCGGGTGTGCTGGGCCGCCTGTTTGCCGAGGCCATCGAGAACACCCCGCCCGGCCCCGGCTTCGCCCTGCGCGTGCGCGGCGTGGCCGGCAGCCGCGTGTTTCTGTATGCCACCCTGCCCCAGGTGCTGCCGCAGCTGCTGAGCTACACGCTGTACCGCTGGGAGAACAACATCCGCGCCGCCGCCGTGCTGGGCGTGGTGGGGGCCGGCGGGCTGGGGCAGATGCTGGCCTTCCATATGGGGCTGTTCCAGATGGGCGAGACCAGCAGCGTGCTGGTGGCCATGCTGCTGCTGGTGGCGCTGGTGGATGCGCTGAGCTTTGCCAGTCGGCGCTGGCTGGCGGCCTGAGCCCGGTGCGGTGGGGAGCCAGACACACCAGGCACTATGAATTCAATATGCAGGGAGAGCGCCCGGGACGGATGGATCCCTGCTGGGTGGATCAGGCGACCGCAGTGGCCAGCCGCCGCGACCGCGACGCCACGCCCGCACCCACCAGCGCGGCAGACACCACGCTCAGTGCCAGCGTGATGGCCGAGCCATAGAAGATACCCGAGATCATGCCCCGGTCCAGCAGGGCGCCAAACACCGGGGCGGCCAGGCAAAAACCCAGGTCCAGCCCCGAATACACCGTGCCATACACGCGGCCCGTGGCGCCCGGCGGGGCGGCGCGCTTGATGAGCATATCGCGCGACGGGCTCGCCAACCCGGTGCCTACGCCAGCCAGCGCGGCCACCACCACCGCCGCCATGCCGGGCAGCCAGCCCGTGCCCACCAGCACCAGCAAGGCGGCCGAGGCCAGCAGGCAGACCGAGATCACCTTCTCCAGCCGCGCCACGCGGCCCACCAGAAAGCCGCCCACCACCATGCCCGCCGCGCCGCACAGCATGTAGCCGGTGACGACCAGGGCCGTCACGCTGAGCGGCAGGCCGTACATGCTTTGCAGCGCGGGGCTGGCAAAGCTCTGGATGGCGCTCAGGGCGCAGGTGCTCCAGAAAAAGAACGAAAAACACAGCCACACCGAGGGCAGCTTGAGGAAGGCCATGGGGTGCTCGTCCACCGCGGCACCGGCGCCGCCCTTGGCCTCGTGCGCCCAGGCGCCCTGGCGGTCGTCGAGCGCAGCGCGGTTCCAGACCATGACGGCCAGCACCAGCAGGGCCAGCAGTGCGCCGCACAGGCAGGCCGCGCGCCACGAGCCCGTGGCCGTGGCGATGCCCGCCATGAACACCGGTGCCGTGGCCCAGCCCAGGTTGCCGCTGATGCCGTGCACCGAAAAGCCATGGCCAAGGCGCTGCGGCGACACGCGCTTGTTGAGGATGGTGAAGTCCACCGGATGGAACGGCGCATTGCCCAGGCCCGCCAGCGCCGCCGCCAGCAACAGGCCCGTGTAGCCCTGCGCCGTACCCGCCACCAGGCCGGCGGCGGCAAAGCTGGTCAGCGCAAAGAACAGCACCGGCCGCGCGCCCACGCGGTCCACCAGAAAGCCCGACAGCGCCTGGCCCACGCCCGACACCACGAAGAACACCGACACCAGCAGGCCCAGCTCGGAATAGCTGAAGCCGAACTCGCCAATCAGCCACGGAAACAGCGGCGGCAGCAGCATGTGAAAGAAGTGCGAACTGCCGTGCGCCAGGCCGATGAGGCCGATGGTGCGGGCGTCCTGCCGCAGTGGGACGGCGCTCGCGGCGCCAGGGGAAATGGGGTTCATGGCCCTGATCTTAGGCAAGACCCGTGCGGCAGGTTTACGATAGCGTGCCAATTTCTATCGCCAACATGCCAAAATCAGCCACACCCGCCGACACCGCCCCGCCACCGCGCCCGCAGCGCGCGCTGTCGTATGTGAAGTTGCTCACGCCGCACCTGTTCGTACCCACGGCCGAGCGCCCGGTGCGCGCCAAGGTGCGCCTGCTGGCGGCCGACACGCAGGTGATGCCGCACAGCCACCCCTGGGCGCAGGTGGCGATCTCGACCACGGGCGTGATCCGGCTCACGGTGGACCGGGGCACCTACATCGCGCCGCCCTCGCGCGCGCTGTGGATTCCACCCGGCGTGGAACATGCCGTGACCATGGTGGAGGACGCCGACCTGCGCACGCTGTATTTCTACCAGCCGCGCGGGCGCTGCGGCCCCGGTGTGCCGCGCCACGAAGAGGCCGCCTGGCGCCAGTGCCGCGTGCTGGAGGTGTCCGACCTGCTGCGCGCGCTGGTGCGCGAGCTGCCGTCCACGCCCGACGACGGCCCCACCCTCACCCCCGACGAACGCACCCGCGAGCGCCACCTGAACGCCCTGGTGCTGGGCGAGCTGCGCCGCGCCGCCGCCGTGAAACTGGGCGTGGACCTGCCCCACGACAAGCGCCTGCGCCACCTGTGCGAGGCGGTGCTGGCCGACCCCACGCGCCATGAAACCCTGAGCGCCTGGGCCCAGGACACCGGCGCCAGCCCGCGCACGGTGGCGCGGCTGTTCCGCACCGAACTCGCCAGCACCTTCACGCAGTGGCGCCAGCAGGTGATATTGGCCAAGGCCGTGTCGCTGGCCGCCGGCCGCATGCCCATGGGCCAGATCGCCGCCGAGCTGGGCTACAGCCCGAGCGCCTTCAGCGCCATGGTGCGCAAATCGGTGGGCCAGCCGCCGGGGCGGTTTCTGGGGGCAGCGCGGTGAGCGGCGCCGCGGCCCATCGTTTGCCCGGAAATTTGAAATGTTTTACTCGGCACTGCTTGTAAACAAATGGCCATCAGCTATTCAATGCATAGCGATTGATTGGCCCATCCCTGCGGACTGCACCGCGCGCGGCGCCCCGGATACCGTGAACCCCTGCTTTCAACCACCGCTCCTGCCCCCATGACCACCGACATCCACACCTACGAACCCCGCCTGGGCCACGGCCTGCCGCACGACCCGTTCAATGCCATCGTGGGGCCGCGACCCATCGGCTGGATCTCCACGCAAAATGCCGCAGGGGCGCGCAACCTGGCCCCCTACAGCTTCTTCAACGCCTTCAACTACGTGCCGCCCATCGTGGGCTTTGCCAGCATTGGCGCCAAGGACACGCTGCGCAACATCGAGGCCACGGGTGAGTTCGTGTGGAACCTGGCCACACGCGCACTGGCCGAGGCCATGAACCAGAGCTGCGCCGCCGTGCCGCCCGAGGTGAATGAGTTCGAACTGGCCGGGCTCACGCCCTTGCCCTCCGAGAAAGTGCGCCCGCCCCGCGTGGCCGAAAGCCCCGTCACCTTTGAATGCCGCAGCACGCAGATCCTGCAGCTGCAGGGCATCGACGGCGCCAAGGTGCCCACCTGGCTGGTGCTGGGCGAGGTGGTGGCCGTGCACATCGCCAAGGCGCTGCTGAAAGACGGTGTGTACGACACGGCGGGCGCCGGCCACATCCTGCGCGCCGGCGGCCCCGCCGACTATTTCACGGTGGGGCCGGAGCAGCTGTTCAAGATGCGCCGGCCGCGCTGAGCGGCTGCCATGCGGTTTTCCATGCCAACGGATAACCCGGCGGAGAGCCGAAGGCAGTGCTGCAGCACGGCGAGGCACCCCAACGACGTCATACATTGGAAGGTGAAACCGTATCAGGCCCCTACCGGTGCCCAGGCCGCCAGTGCGGAAGCGGCCAGGGCCAGCGCAATGCCCTGACCGATCGGAGCCAGGGAATGAGATGGGTGGTCAGGCGTTGCCGCGCAGCCGCTCGATAAGCCCGTTCAGGGCCTCCAGCGAACCGAACTGGATGGACAGCTCGCCCATGTCTTCCATGCGGCCATTGCGTTTCACGCGCTTTTTCACGCGCACCTCGACCTCGGCCATGAGCAGGTCGGAGAGTTCTTCTTCCACCCGCTTGAGGTCGCGCGATTTTTCCTTCTGGGGGCGGGTGGCGACGAGGTTGAACTCGGCACCGATCTTCTTGACCAGGGCCTCGGCCTCGCGCACCGAGAGCTTCCTGGCCGCGATCTGGTTGCCCGCCGTGATCTGCGCGGCACGGTCCAGCGCCAGCAGCGCGCGCGCATGGCCCATGTCGATGTCGCCGGCCATCAGCATGGTCTGCACCGGCTCGGCCAGGTTCAAGAGGCGCAGCAGGTTGCTGGCGGCGCTGCGCGAGCGGCCCACGGCCTGCGCGGCCTGCTCGTGCGTGAGGCCGAACTCGCGCACCAGGCGCTGCAGGCCCTGGGCTTCTTCCAGCGGGTTGAGGTCTTCGCGCTGGATGTTCTCGATGAGCGCCATGGCGGCGGCCGCCTCGTCGGGCACATCGCGCACCAGCACCGGCACTTCGTTGAGCCCCGCCAGCCGCGACGCCCGGAAACGCCGCTCGCCCGCGATGATTTCGTACAACGCCCCCTCTTGGCTGAGGGCGCCCATCGCAGGGGAGGGCCCCTGCGACGCGCGTTCCTGGCGGCGCAGCCGAGCTTGTTCGTCGCTCAGGCGACGAACGAGAATCGGCTGCATGATTCCCTGGGCCTTGATGCTCTCGGCCAGCTCGTACAGCGCGCCCTCGTCCATGCGCGTGCGCGGCTGGTAGACGCCGGGCACCAGCTCCGAGAGCGACAGGCGGCTGGGCAGCCCGGCCTCGGTGGCCTGGGCCTGCTCCACTTTCTCTTCGACCTTGGGGCCCAGCAGGGCTTCGAGTCCACGGCCGAGGCCCTTGGGTTTCTTGGTGACCATGTTCGTCAATCTTTCAAAAGGGTGTGCAGCAGTGCGTGGCCCTCGGGCCAGTCTGCAAGGCCGGATTCGGCGTTGAGGTGGCCGCGTTCGCCACCGTCGATGAAGCGTGCGCCCCAGGCCTGGGCCAGACCTTCGGCGCGCTCCAGGCTGCAATACGGGTCGTCGCGGCTGCCCACCAGCACGGCCGGAAACGGCAGCGGTTGGCGCGCAATGGGCGCCCAGCCGTGGATCTGCGCCGCCAGGTCCGGCCGCTCCACATCGCCCGGGGCCACCAGCAGCGCGCCCAGCACACGGTGGGCAGTGGGTGAATGCGCCGCCCACCAGGCGGTCAGAATGCAGCCCAGGCTATGCGCCACCAGCACCACGGGGCCTGCAGCATCGACCACGGTCTCTTCGAGCCGTGCCGACCAGTCGCCGCGCAGCGGGCGCATCCAGTCGTGCTGCTCCACGCGGTGGTAGCCGTGGCGGGCCTCCCACAGGCTTTGCCAGTGGCCGGGGCCGGAGTTCTGCCAGCCGGGCAGCAGCAAGATGTTGGACGGCTTCATTACTATCAATTCAATAGCTTCTATCGCTTATTCATCAAGCGTCAGAGCCTGTTTTAACTTTGGGATTCGCTGCGGCAGACATGCGCTGCACGCGTTCGACCATCTCCTGCGCAAACTCCACAAAGGCCTGGCTGCCCTTGGCGGACGGGTCGAACACCACACCGGGCAGCCCGTAGCTGGGCGCCTCGGCCAAGCGTACGTTGCGCGGGATCACGCTGTTGAACACCTTGTCGCCAAAGTGGCCCTTGAGCTGGTCGCTCACCTGTTGCTGCAGCGTGATGCGCGGGTCGAACATCACGCGCAGCAGGCCGATGATCTGCAGATCGGCATTCAGGTTGGCGTGCACCTGCTTGATGGTGTTGACCAGATCGGTCAGCCCTTCGAGCGCGAAGTATTCGCACTGCATGGGCACGATCACGCCATGGGCGCTGCACAGGCCGTTGAGGGTGAGCATGGACAGGGATGGCGGGCAATCGATGAGCACGAAATCAAAATCCGCATCGGCTTCGGCCAGCGCAGCCTTGAGGCGCTTTTCGCGGTGCTCCAGCGTGACCAGCTCCACCTCGGCCCCGGCCAGCTCGCGGTTGGCACCCAACACCCAGTAGCCGCACTTGTCGGACAGCACGGCCGCTTCCTTGACCGAGGCGGATTCGAGCAGCACGTCGTACACCGTGAGGTCGAGGCTGCGCTTGTCCACGCCCGAACCCATGGTGGCGTTGCCCTGCGGGTCCAGATCCACCATCAGCACGCGCTGGCCGATCTTGGCCAGGCCGGCGGCGAGATTGACGGTGGTGGTGGTCTTGCCAACGCCACCTTTCTGATTGGCAACGCAGAAAATTTTGGCCATGTGGATGCAGCAGTCCGTGTGAATTTATTTGGAGATGGCCAGCTTGATGCCAAAGCCGATCAGAAAGACGCCGGCGACTTTTTCCAGCACGCGGGCGATGGCAGGGTTGGCGCGCATGCGTTCTGCCAGGTGGTGCGTGAGCAACACGGCAACCAGCCCGTAGACCAAGGTCAACACCGCCACCGTGGCAGCCATCACGCCAAAGGTCAGCAGCCCCCGGTGCCGGGCCGGGTCCACAAACAGCGGAAAGAACGCCATGTAGAACACGATGGCCTTGGGGTTGAGCAAGGTGATCAGCCCGGCCTGCCTGAAATAGTGGCGTGGCTGGATATGGAGGATGGGCTGGGCGCCGGGCTTGGCCGTGAGCATCTTGAAACCCAGCCAGGCCAGGTAGGCCGCGCCCAGCCATTGCACCGCGTTGAAGGCCGTGGGGTAGGTGGCCAGCAAGGCCGCCACACCGGCCACTGCGGCCCACATCAGTACCTGGTCGCCCGCGATCACCCCCAGGGTGGCCGCCAGGCCACCGCGCACGCCCCCCTTGCTGGTGGAGGTGATGAGCGCCAGATTGCCGGGGCCTGGAATGGCCAGGAACAACACAATGGCGGCGACAAAAGCGCCGTAGTCTGCAATGCCAAACATGTGGTGTTTTCTCCCGATGTGCTGGATGGGTGCGCAGAATGGATGCACCCGAGGTGAGGAGCCGAGTTTACGCGACCGCCCTGCCCCAGCCATCGAAAAGTCGGCGTCCGGCGGTCAGACCGGCTTCATCCAGATGATGCAGCGCTCGGCGACGAGGCCCGGAACGGTGAGCTGTTCCACGTGAAACACCTGCACATCGACGGGCAAGGCGGCTATTTCGTCCGCGGGGTGCTTGCCTTTCATGGCCAGCCAAACGCCATGGGGTGCGGCGAGCGCACTGCGCGACCAGTTCACAAAATCCGGCAGCGAGGCAAAGGCGCGGCAACTGATGATGTCGAACGGCGTGGCCAGTGTCTCCACCCGCGCGTGCACGCCATGCAGGTTGCGCAGCTTCAACGCCACCGCCGCCTGCTGGATGAACGCTGCCTTCTTGCCTACCGTGTCCACGCAGCTCACATCCACCTCGGGGCAGCAGATGGCAAACACCACGCCGGGCAGGCCCCCGCCCGAGCCCACGTCGAGCAGGCGCACAGCGCCCCTGCCCTCGCCCACCAGCGCAGCCACATGGCGGCGCAGCGGCGCCACGGCGGCCAAACTGTCCAGCAGATGGTGCGTCATCATCTCCTGCGGGTCGCGCACGGCCGTCAGGTTATAGACCTTGTTCCACTTCTGCAGCAGCGCGAGAAAATCCATCAACAGGGTGGTCTGGGCATCGCTCAGGCCCAAGGCCAAGGCGTCTGCCCCGGCCTGCAGCTGTTGGCGCAGGTTGTCGTTGTTCACTGCCATCGTCATGCCGCCACTTCACCTTCCGCCTTGGCGGGCGAAGCCGGTGCCACGGTGAACTCCTTGAACCCACCCTTCTTCAAATGCACCATCAGCAGCGAGATCGACGCGGGCGTGATGCCGGTGATGCGCGAGGCATGGCCCAGGGTTTCGGGCCGGTGGCGGCTGAGCACCTGGCGGGCTTCGATACTGAGCGCCGTGACCTGCATGTAGTCCAGGTCGGCAGGCAGGCGCAGCTTTTCAAAGTGTGCGGCACGTTCCACCTCCCCCTTCTGGCGATCGATGTAGCCCGCGTACTTGGCGGCAATCTCCACCTGCTCCAACACCGGCTCGCTCAGGTCACCCAGGGATTCACGTGAAACATCGGTCGAGGCGTACTTGCCGCCGTCCAAGGTCATCAGGCTGGCGTAGTGCACATCGGGGCGGCGCAGCAGTTCGAACAGGTTGTACTCGTGTTCGATGCTCTTGCCCAGCACGCGCTCGGACTCGGTGGCCGGCAGGTTGCGCGGATTCACCCAGGTAGATTTGAGGCGCTCTGTTTCACGTGAAACCGCATCGCGCTTGCGGCTGAACGCATCCCAGCGTGCATCGTCCACCAGGCCCATCTGGCGACCCACTTCCGTCAGGCGCATGTCGGCATTGTCCTCACGCAGTTGCAGGCGGAACTCGGCCCGGCTGGTGAACATGCGGTAGGGCTCGGTCACGCCCTTGGTGATGAGGTCGTCCACCAGAACACCCAGGTAAGCCTCGTCGCGTCCGGGCAGCCAGGGCGCATCGCCCCGGCACTGCAGCGCGGCGTTGATGCCGGCGAACAGTCCCTGGGCCGCCGCCTCTTCGTAGCCGGTGGTGCCGTTGATCTGCCCGGCAAAGAACAGGCCCTGGATCTGCCGCGTCTCGAAGCTGCTTTTCAGCGCGCGCGGGTCGAAGTAGTCGTATTCGATGGCGTAGCCCGGGCGCAGGATGTGCGCGTTCTCCAGCCCGGGCATGCTGCGCACCAAGTCGTACTGGATGTCGAACGGCAGGCTGGTACTGATGCCGTTGGGGTAGAACTCGTGCGTGGTCAGGCCCTCGGGCTCCAGGAAGATCTGGTGGCTGTCCTTGTCGGCAAAGCGGTTGACCTTGTCTTCCACGCTCGGGCAGTAGCGCGGGCCCACGCCCTCGATCTTGCCGGTGAACATGGGGCTGCGGTCAAAGCCGCCGCGGATGATCTCGTGCGTGCGCTCGTTGGTGTGGGTGATCCAGCAGGGCACCTGGCGTGGATGCATGGCGGCATGGCCCATGAAGCTGAACACAGGCACGGTGCCCTCGTTCACCCCACCGGGCATGCCGTCGCCGGGCTGTTCGGTGCATTGGGAAAAGTCGATGCTGCGCCCGTCAATGCGCGGCGGCGTGCCAGTTTTCAGGCGTCCCTGCGGCAGTTGCAACTCCTTGAGGCGTGCCGACAGCGACACGGCGGGCGGGTCCCCTGCCCGGCCAGCGGCGTAATTGTTCAGCCCCACATGGATCTTGCCATCCAGAAAAGTCCCGGCCGTCAGCACCACCGTGCGCGAACGGAAACGGATACCTACCTGCGTCACCGCCCCCACCACGCGGTCGCCCTCCACCATCAGGTCGTCCACCGCCTGCTGGAACAGCCACAGGTTGGGCTGGTTCTCCAGCATGCGGCGGATGGCGGCCTTGTAGAGGATGCGATCCGCCTGCGCCCGCGTGGCACGCACGGCAGGGCCCTTGGAACTGTTGAGGATGCGGAACTGGATGCCGCCCTCGTCCGTGGCCAGCGCCATGGCGCCGCCCAGCGCGTCCACCTCTTTCACCAGGTGGCCCTTGCCGATGCCGCCAATGCTGGGGTTGCAGCTCATCTGCCCCAGTGTCTCGATGTTGTGGGTCAGCAGCAGCGTTCGTTGCCCCAAGCGCGCAGCGGCCAGCGCGGCCTCGGTGCCTGCATGGCCACCGCCGACAACGATCACATCAAATTCCTGGGGGTACAACATAGCAGCGCTCCGGGGCCCAATGGCCCAATGGTCAAATCGCCTGCACCAGCGCGGGCAACCCGTGATTTTCCCACTTTGCGTTCACCACGTCGCCGGACAGGTCAGCCACGGGCGCTGTTTCACGTGAAACAGGCCCGCAGGAATCCTGCTCCGGGCCTATGCTCCAATCCCCGTCATGCACCAACAACTCCTCGTTTTCGCGGGCAGCACCCGCCAGAAATCCTTCAACCGCCAACTGGCCCAAGCCACCGCCGCCATCGCCCGGGAAGCCGGCGCCCAGGTCACGCTGCTGGAGCTTTCCGACTTTGACATCCCGCTGTACAACGCCGACCTCGAAGCCCAAGGCACGCCCGCCGATGTGCTGCGCCTCAAGCAGATCCTGTGGGAGCACCCGGGCTGGATCATCTGCTCGCCCGAATACAACGGCAGCTACACCGCCCTGCTCAAGAACACCATCGACTGGGCATCCAGCCCCGTCAAAGGCCACACCGACTGGCAAGACGGTACCCGGTCGTTCCGGGGCAAGGTGGTGGGCATGCTCAGCGCCTCGCCGGGCGCTCTGGGCGGCCTGCGCTCGCAAAACCACCTGGCACCCCTGCTCACCAACCTGGAATGCTGGCTGGCGCCCCAGGTCTTTGCCCTGGGGCAGGCGGGCAGCGCCTTCAACGACCAGGGCGCCCTGGTGCAGCCGGCCCACCGCGACCGCGTGCGCGCCGTGGTCGATCAGGTGCTGTGGGCCGCCGAGCGGCTGCACCCCGCAGCGGCCTGAGCATTGCAGCAAAAATGGCACCTGTGCCCGATTGGCAGGCACAGGCAGCTCTCACCACAGGAGTCACCCCTTCATGGATTGCCGCCCCGGCTGTGGCGCCTGCTGCACCGCCCCCTCCATCAGCTCGCCCATCCCGGGCATGCCGCAAGGCAAACCCGCGGGTGTGCCCTGCATTCAGCTGGGCGACGATGCCCGCTGCCGGATCTTCGGGCAACCGGGGCGCCCCGCCGTCTGCAGCGGGCTCATGCCCTCGGTCGAAATGTGCGGCCCCGACCGGGAATACGCCATGCGCTACCTGGCGCGCCTGGAAGAGCAGACCCGGCCCGCGTGAAAAGCGGGCGCCAGCACCGCGCCCAGAGGCCCGGCGCCTGCTCCCTTTCTCCCCACATCGCCCTGCACGAAGTCGCTGTGCCCCACCTGACCGCCTGCCGCGAGCGCGTGGCGGCCTGCCCTGCCGTACAGGTAGCCATGCAGATCGAAGGTCTGTTGAAGTGAAACACCCCGGTGGCGCTTCGCACCTTCCCCCGAGAGGGGGCGCCGCCAGCACAACGGGGCAGCGCTTGCGTGGCCGCCGCCGGATTGGGATGCGCCAGCTTCAGGTGACGCGCTGAACGCGCAGCACCATGGCCAGTTGCAATGAAAGACGCAGCTACAGCGGCCGCTGGCGCGCCGCCACCAACGCCCCAAGCCACAACGCAACAGCCGAATACACGAGGCCGCGCGCCAGTCCACCGGGGCCGTCGGCAATCCAGCCCACCACCGTAGGCCCCACGATCTGCCCGGCAGCAAACACGACGGTGAATGCACTGATGCCACCGGCCCATTGCGCTGGCGGCAGGTTGTGGCGCACCAGCGCCGTAGTAGAGGCCACCACAGCCAGAAAGACCCCGCCAAACAACAGGCCCGATGCCATCACCACGGGCCAGACCGAGGTCAGCGCCGGCAGCAGCGTGGCCACGCCCAGCAGGCCGTTGAGGAGGGCCAGCGCCCGCCCGCCGCGGCTGCGGTCCAGCAAACCCGCCCAGACACGCGACGACAACACCACCGCCAACCCCAGCAGGGCATAAAACAGCGTCACGGTGCCGCTGGCCATGCCCTGCTCGCGCAGCAGCGCGACCACAAAGGTCATGTAGCCGATGTAGCCCACGCCAAACAAGGTGTAGCCCAGCAGGGCCGGCGCCAGCGCGCGCAAGGGCACAGGCGCAGGGGGCGCAGCCGGGCCAGCAACCACCTTTGCACCCACCCCCATGCCTGCCGCAGGGGCAGGTGCAGACGCCGTCAGCACGCGCAGTGCACGCACGGGCCACACCAGCACCACGGTGGCCAGCGCACACACGGCCGCCAGCGCCCACCAGGCCCAGGTCCAGCCGTGCAGCGCCGGGGCCAATGCCAGCACGGGCGGCACCAGCAAGGCCGAGGCGCTAATGCCCCAGCCCACGCCGCCGTAATACAGGCCCAGCAGCAGGCCACTGCGACCCACGTCCAGGGCGCCCAGACGCGCCGCCATCAGCCCGCCGGCAATAAAGATCACCGCGCTGGCCACGCCCGCCAGCAGACGCTGCAGCAGCAGCGGGGCGGCCTCGAGAAAGAAGCCGCTCAAGGCCATGAACAGCGTGGCCAGCACCGCCCCCCCCAGCAGCAGGGTGCCGGGTGCCAGGCGCCGCAGCAGCGCGGGGGCGACCAGAGCGCCCAGCAGATAACCCAGCGCATTGAAAGTGTTCATGGCCCCGGCCAGGGTGTAGCTCCAGCCCAAGTCCTCGCGCATCACGGGCAGCAGCAAGGCATAGGCAAAGCGCGTGATCCCCAGCGAAACGGCCGCACCCAGCGACAGCGCCAGCACCACGCCCACCGGATGGGCGCGCAAGCCTTGCAGGCTTCTTGTAAGGTTTGTCTCCATGGGCGCTGATTGTGCCTGCGGGCACCGCTGCGGTCTGCCGGTGCCCACCTCTCAAATTCTGATCGAAACAACCTTAAACCATGATGCATACAGCGCATGCAGCTATCATTTTAGAAAAACCAGATTCTTTTGCGGTAGCGCAGATAGCACACAATGGCGTTACCGTACTACCCGCCGCGTACTGCAGCGAGTGCGGCACTGCAGTACCCTCGGGTGTGAACTTGCCCCTGTGCACATCCCATCTTCCCATTGCGACGAAAGCCTTTCATGCCCTCCTTGTTCGAACCCGTCCAGGCCGGTGACCTGCACCTGGCCAACCGCATCGCCATGGCGCCGCTCACGCGCAACCGCGCACCCGACGCCATTCCCACGCCGCTCATGGCCACCTACTACACACAGCGCGCCAGCGCCGGCCTGCTGATCACCGAGGCCACCGCCATCAGCCCCCAGGGCCAGGGCTATGCCGACGTGCCCGGCCTGTATGGCACCGAGCAGCTCGACGGCTGGAAGCGCGTGACCAGCGCCGTGCACGCGGCCGACGGCAAGATCGTGGTGCAGCTGTGGCATGTGGGCCGCGTCTCGCACACCGACCTGCAGCCCGGCAACGTGGCCCCGGTGGCGCCCTCGGCCATTCGCGCCAAGGCCAAGACCGTGCTGATCAAGGACGGAGTGCCCACCTACACCGACACCTCCATGCCTCGCGCACTCGACCTGAGCGAGCTGCCCGGCATCGTGCAGGACTACCGCCATGCCGCGCGCAACGCCATCGCCTGCGGCTTTGATGGTGTGGAGATCCACGGCGCCAACGGTTACCTGCTCGACCAGTTCCTGAAGACCAGTGCCAACCGGCGCACCGACGACTACGGCGGCAGCATCAGGAACCGCGCCCGGCTCACGCTGGAAGTGGTGCGCGCCATCGTCGATGAAATCGGCGGCGGCCGCACCGGCATCCGCCTGTCGCCTGTCACCCCCGCCAACGACATCGCGGACGACAACCCCCAGCAGCTGTTCGACTACCTGCTGGCCCAGCTCGCGCCGCTGGAGCTGGCCTATGTGCACATCGTCGAAGGGGCCACCGGCGGCCCCCGCGAACTGCCCGACCGTCCCTTTGACTATGCCGCCCTGAAGGCCGTGTACCGCAAGGCCGGCGGCAAGGGGGCCTGGATGGTGAACAATGCCTACGACCGCCCCCTGGCCGAAGCCGCCGTGGCCGCCGGCGCCGATATCGTGGCCTTTGGCCGACCCTTCATTGCCAACCCCGACCTGGTGGCCCGGCTGGAAAAGAACGCACCCCTGAACAAGCCCGACAGCGCCACCTTCTATGGCGGCGGCGCCGCCGGCTACACCGATTACCCAACCCTCTACTAAGAGCCATCTCTTTCAAGGTGTTGCCCCTGATCCCGCAGCAGTAACCTGCGCCCCACAGCGGGAGAGCTGCGGATGTGGAAAGAAGTCTTGGAGAGGTTTGAGAGCCATGCGCCGGTGAGCGTGATGACCCGGGCGGCGTTGGAGCATGCCTTGCCGGCGAGCTGGGTGGATGAAGTGTTCCAGACCAGCCGCCAACGCCAGTATCCTCGCGAGTTGCTGTTCTCCAGCGTGGTGGAGCTGATGATGCTGGTGAGCCTGGGGCTGCGCCCCTCGCTGCACGCGGCGGCCAAGAAGATGGCGCAGTTGCCCGTCACGCTGGCAGCGCTGTACGACAAGGTCAAGCGCACAGAACCCCTGGTGCTGCGGGCTCTGGTGCAAGGCAGCGCGGCTCGCCTGGAGCCGGTGGTTGCTGCGGTAGGCAGCCAGCCCAGCCTGCAGGGCTGGCAACTGCGCCAAGCGGGCTTTATCGTGCGTGAGCACGCCAGGCATCCGAAGTTGGACAAGACCGGCCCCTGAAGCCAAGCCGTGCCCACAGAGACCGGGCAGGTGCGTGAGCAAGCCATTGAGCTGGCGGCCACCCAGGAGACGGTGGTCGCCCCGCCGTCCTGGCGCCGCATCGAGATCCAGTTGCAGGCGCCCACCGAAGCGGGTGACCAAAGCATTGCCTTGTGGAGCAACCTGCCGGCGAGCATCGACGCGGCCACCATTGCGCAGTTGTACCGCAAGCGCTGGCGCATCGAGGGCTTGTTCGGACGGCTCGAATCGGTGCTGCACAGCGAGATCCGGACCTTGGGCCACCCGCGTGCGGCGCTGCTGGGGTTTGCTGCAGCAGTGCTGGCGTTCAACGTGTTGGCGCTACTCAAGCGCTGCGTGGAGCAGGCGCACTGCGAGCGAGCGCCTGGTCTGGATGTCTCGAGCTATCACCTGGGCGTGCATGTGGCCAGCGACTACCAGGGCATGCTCATTGCGCTGCCATCTGAGGTGTGGCAACCGTGGTGCGAGGCGTCAGGCGAGGAGGTTGCGCAGCATCTGCTGCGCCTGGCAGGGAAGGTCAACCCGCGCAGTGTTGCCACGGCCAAGCGCGGCCCCAAGAAGGAAAAGCCTGGGGGATACGTGGCTGGCGCTGTGGCTCGCAAGCAGCTGTCCACCGCTCGTGTCCTCAAACAGGCTGCGGGGACAACACCTTGAAAGGGATGGGGCTTAGAGCACTCTGGCCGCTCGCCAGAGATCGGTGATACACCCGGCCGAAGCGCCGAGGTTTTACATTCGCCAGCGTTTTAACAACAGCGCATTGGCCATCACGCTCACCGAACTCAGCGCCATGGCCGCCCCCGCCACCACCGGGTTCAGGTAGCCCAGCGCCGCCAGCGGAATGCCGGCCACGTTGTAGACAAAGGCCCAGAACAGGTTCTGCCGGATTTTCGCCACCGTGCGGCGCGAGATGTCGAGGGCCGCCGCCACCAGCATGGGGTCGCCGCGCATCAGCGTGATGCCGGCGGCGTGCATGGCCACATCGGTGCCGTTGCCCATGGCCATGCCGACATCGGCGGCGGCCAGGGCGGGCGCGTCGTTCACGCCATCGCCCACCATGGCCACAACATGGCCCCCACGCTCCCCACTGCGTGTGGTTCGCTGCCCCCCGAGGGGTCCTTCGCCCCCCGCCTGCAGCGCCTGCACGCGGGCCGCCTTGTCGCCCGGCAGCACCTCGGCCATCACCTCGCCCGCATCGGGGTCGAGCCCCAGGCGCCGGGCCATGGCCTCGGCCGCGCCCCGGTTGTCGCCCGAAACCATCACCGTGCGCACGCCCAGGGCGCGCAGGGCCGCCAGCGCCTCGCGCGCGCCGGCCTTGGGCTCATCGCCAAAAGCCAGAATGGCGCGCAGGGTCAGCCCGTCGGTGGTGCGCTCTGCGAGGGCCGACACCGTGGCGCCCGCGCTCTGCAAATCGGCCGCCCGCGCCGCCAGCGCACCCAGCCCCACACCCAGTTCCTCCATCCAGCGCAGGCTGCCCACCAGGTAGCTGCGCGCCTGCACCTCGCCCTCGGTGCCGCGCCCCGGCACGGCGCGCACGCCGTCGGGCGCCACGGGCTGCAGGCCGCGCTCTTGCGCAGCCGCCACCACGGCCCGGGCCAGCGGGTGCTCGCTGCCGCTTTGCACGCTGGCCACGGCCGCCAGCACGGCCACCTCGTCCTGGCCCGGCGCCACCTCGAAGGCAGTCAGCCGGGGTCGGCCCACGGTGAGGGTGCCGGTCTTGTCGAAGGCCACCACATCCACCTTGTGCGCCAGCTCCAGCGCCTGCACATCCTTGATGAGAATGCCGTGCTTCGCCGCCACCCCGGTGCCCGCCATGATGGCCGCCGGTGTGGCCAGCCCCAGCGCGCAGGGGCAGGCAATCACCAGCACGGCCACGGCGTGGATCACGGCCGACTCGAAACCCGTGCCCGTCCACAGCCAGGCGAGCAGCGTGGCCAGCGCCACCACCAGCACCACCGGCACGAACACCGCCGACACCTGATCGACCAGGCGCTGGATGGGCGCCTTGGCAGCCTGCGCATCCTCGACCAGGCGGATGATGCGCGACAGCACCGTCTCGGCACCCACCGCCGACACCTGCATCACCACCCGGCCGTCGCCATTGATGGAGCCGCCGGTCAGCGGCGCCCCCACCTCGCGCGTCACGGGCAGGGGCTCGCCGGTGAGCATGGACTCGTCCACCTGGGTGTGGCCCTCCAGAATGCGGCCATCCACCGGAATGCGCTCGCCCGGGCGCACCACCAGCCGGTCGCCCGCCATCACCTCGGCCACCGGCACATCCACCTCGCCGTCGCGCCCCAGCATGTGGGCCACATCGGGGCGCAGCGCGTGCAGCGCGCGGATGGCCGCCGTGGTCTGGCGCTTGGCGCGCGCCTCCAGCCACTTGCCCAGCAGCACCAGTGTCACGACCACGGCCGACGCCTCGAAGTACAGGTGCGGCGCATGCCCCTCGTGCGCCGTCAGCCACAGCCACATCGACAAGCCCCAGCCCGCCGACGTGCCAATGGCCACCAGCAGATCCATGTTGCCCGTCAGCGCCTTCAGCGCATGCCAGCCCGCCTTGTAAAACCGCGCCCCCAGAATGAACTGCACCGGCGTGGCCAGCGCAAACTGCACCCAGGCCGGCAGCATCCAGTGCTGGCCGAACAGATCGCCCAGCATGGGCAGCACCAGCGGGGCCGACAGCAGCAGGCCCACGCCCACCGGCAGGAAACCGGCCCAGGGCGAAAGATCCTCGGGCGCATCGTCCTGCCCCGCCGCGCGCGGCTCGTAGCCCGCATTGCGCACGGCGCGGCGCAGCAGGGCGTCCATGGCCGGGCCTGTCGCATCGGGCGGCACCCCATAGACGATGCGCGCCGACTCGGTGGCCAGGTTCACGGTGGCATCCTGCACGCCGGGCACCTTGCGCAGGGCGCGCTCGACGCGGCCCACGCAGCTGGCACAGGTCATGCCGCCAATACCCAGGTCCAGGGTGTCCAGCGGTTCGGAAGGGGTGGCAATTGTGTTCATAAGGGGGTACCGTAATCCTTGCCATGATGGCAAGGTCAAGCCATGGCAGCGATCAACCTCGCCGCCACCAGTGCCATCACCAGGGATCCTCTGCACGAATCACCGCGCCGTGTGCATCTGCGGGCTCGGGCGGTCTGCGTCGTTGCCAATACTCGCAATAGCAATGGCTATTGCTGCGTTTTGCGCCGAGCAGATCGCTCCGATCCGCAGCGCACACTTCCCGCTCGATTCATGCAGAGAATCCCTAGCGCTTGACTATGCCACCATGTCAAGGTTCACCATATCGGTGTCGCCATTTTTTACCGGAGAAATTGCATGCAATACACCCTTCAAGTCCAGGGCATGACCTGCGGCCACTGCGAACGCGCCGTCACCCAGGCCGTGCAGCAACTCGACCCCGCCGCCACCGTGCGCATCGACCGCGCGCAAAACCGCGTCGATATCGACAGCACCCAGTCCCGCGAGGCCCTGGCCGCCGCCATTGCCGAAGAGGGCTACCAGGTCACCGCATGACCCCCACCGCAGGCTGGCCCGTGCCCATTGGCGAGGCCGCCCGCCGCGCTGGCGTATCGGCGCGCATGGTGCGCCACTACGAATCGCTGGGCCTGCTGCCCCCCGTGGGCCGCACCGGCAGCGGCTACCGCCAGTACACCGAGGCCGACGTGCACGCGCTGCGCTTCATCGGGCGCGCCCGCACGCTGGGCTTCTCGATGGAAGAAATCCGCGAACTGCTGGCGCTGTGGCAGGACAAGGGGCGCGCCAGCGCCAGCGTCAAGCGCATTGCCCAGGCCCACATCGACGACCTGGCCGCCCGCATCGCCGCCATGCAGACCATGCAGCGCACGCTGCAAACGCTGGTGTCATGCTGCCAGGGCAACGACCGGCCCGATTGCCCCATCCTCGACGACCTGGCGGCAGCGCCCGAATCACCCGGTGCGCCTCCCAAAAAATCACTGCCCCGATAGCGTTTTGCGCATTCCACGCAAATCTCAATAAAAACCGCCCCTGCCGGAATCGAGACAGCGCCTACAGCTCACTTTTTTGATGTCCTGCGCGCCACGGCAGGAGCGGCCCCGCGCTTGGCGGGAACGGCCTTCAACGGCCCGGGCCGCCGCAGCACCCCCTCGCACAGCGTGGCAATGCATTGCTGCGCCACCTGCTCTGGCGTGTATTCGCCGCCGGGCTGGTACCAGCGGCCGATCCAGCTCAAGGCGCCGGCAATCACAAAGGCCGTCATCTTCGGGTCGCACGGTTGCAGCGAGCCCTCTTGCACCCCCTGGGCCACCAGACGCCTGAAAGCCTGGTCGATCTCGGACTTCATGCGGCGCAGCTCGGTGCGGCTGGGCTCGGGCACCTCTTCGTCACCCACACGGATCAGGCACATGCCAAAGGGCTGCATCACGATGTCGGCATACACCTTCATGCAGGCGCGCAACTGGTCCATCGCATTGCCACCGGCCTGGCGCGAGGCCTCGATGCCTTCCAGCGTCATCTGCAGCCCCTGGCTCACGCACTGCAGCAGGATTTCGTCCTTGTTCTTCACGTAGTAGTACAGCGTGGGCTTGGTCACATGAAGCCGCGCGGCGATGTCGTCGAGCGAGGTGGCGTGAAAACCGCGTTCGTTGAACAGCTGCGCGGCCGCCTGCAGCACGGCCTGGCGCTTGGCCTCGCGCTGCTGTTCTCGATCGGGGGCGGTAGCCCAGGGCGATGCCACGGCCGATGCCGTCTTCTTGGGGATCTTCGGAGTCTTGGCGACCGCGCTTTGGTTCATGGTGCTTATCGCATCGGGAAACTACCGATGCCCGGAGAAGGTGGTTGACCCAAGAATCTACTCGTGAGTAAGCAGTTTACGTAAAAGTAGAAATTTACAGGTTCGAACAAACCCGCATAAGAGCCCGATGGAGACAAACCAACCCCGTGGCCCTGCCACCGCCCCCCTGCTGCAGGTCGATGGCGTCACGCTCACCTTTGGTGGCGTAAAAGCGCTGTCGGGCGTGGGCTTTGACGTGCAGCCAGGCACCATCACCGCCGTGATCGGCCCCAACGGCGCCGGCAAGACTTCGCTGTTCAACACCATCTCGGGCTTTTACCGGCCTTCGCAAGGCAGCATCCGCTTCCGTGGCCAGGACATCACGCGCATCCCCGCGCCGCAGCGCGCCCGCATGGGCCTCGGCCGGAGCTTCCAGAACATTGCGCTGTTCCGCGGCATGACGGTGCTCGACAACATCAAGCTCGGCCGCCACGCGCACCTCCAAACCAATGTGTTCGACGCGCTGCTGTACATGGGCCGCGCACGCCGCGAAGAGGCCGAGCTGCGCCGCGACATCGAGGAGCGCATCATCGATTTCCTGGAGATAGACCACATCCGCCACGCCAGCGTCGCGGCCCTGCCCTACGGCCTGCAAAAGCGTGTGGAAATGGCGCGTGCCCTGGCCATGCAGCCCGAAATATTGATGCTCGACGAACCCGTGGCCGGCATGAACCGAGAAGAAACCGAGGACATGGCGCGCTTCATCCTCGACGTGCGCGCCGAATGGGGCGTGAC
Source organism: Acidovorax sp. GW835-FHT14B10 (assembly GCF_058793725.1). Classification (NCBI taxonomy): domain Bacteria; kingdom Pseudomonadati; phylum Pseudomonadota; class Betaproteobacteria; order Burkholderiales; family Comamonadaceae; genus Acidovorax; species Acidovorax sp. GW835-FHT14B10. The sequence goes on along the minus strand of NZ_JBXAGC010000003.1, from coordinate 249,738 downwards.
GGTGCTGATGGTGGAGCACGACATGGGCATGGTGATGGACCTGTCCGACCATGTGGTGGTGCTCAACTTCGGCCAGGTCATCGCGCAGGGCACGCCCGCCGTGGTGCAGGCCGACCCCGAGGTCAACCGCGCCTACCTCGGATCGGGCGACGTCGGCGACCTGCGCCGCAAGCTGCAGGCGGGCGCCACCGCCACAGCGCAAGGAGCCGCATGATGGATTGGGCCTATCTGTTTGAAATCAGCCTCACCGGCATTGCCAGCGGCGGCCTCTACGCCCTGGCGGCGCTGGCCTTCGTCATGGTCTACAAGGCCACGCGCGTGGTGAACATCGCCATTGGCGAAATGCTCATGGTTGGCGCCTACCTGTTCTTCACCTTCGCCTCGATGATGGCGCTGCCGCTGTGGCTGGCCATTCCGGGCGCCGTGCTCGGCACGGGGCTCTTGGGCGCGGTGATCGAGCGCACCATGATCCGGCCGCTGCTGGGCGAGCCGCCCATCTCCGTCTTCATGGTCACCGTGGGCCTGGCCTCGGTGCTGGTGGGCCTGGTCGAGATGATCTGGAGCGCCGACCAGCGCCGCCTGCCCGACTTCATGCCCACGCAGCCCATCATGGTGGGCGACGCCTTCCTCGCACCCAAGGTGTTCTGGGGTGCGGTGATCGCGGTGATTTTCATCGCCGCCGTGCTGCTGGTGTTCCGCTTCTGGCGCGGCGGCGTGGCGCTGCGCGCCACGGCGTCGGACCAGGCGGCCGCGTATTCGGTGGGCATCAACGTGCCGCGCGTGTTCTCGCTGTCCTGGGTGGCCTCGGCCATGCTCGCGGCCATTTCCGGGATCATCGTCGGCTCGATCGGCGGCATCTCGTCCAGCATGGGCGTGTTCGGCCTGTCGGTGCTGGTCGTCGTCATCGTCGGCGGGCTCGACAGCGTGCTCGGTGCGCTTGTCGGCGGCCTGTGCATCGGCCTGGTCGAAGCCCTGGCCGGGGCCTACCTGGGCGGCGAATACAAGCTGCTCGCCACCTTCATCGTGCTGGTCGGCATCCTCATGGTCCGCCCCTACGGCCTGTTTGGCACGCACGAAATCGAAAGACTATGAAACACCCCCTGAGCCGCTTCGCGTCTTCCCCCTCCAGGGGGACACCGCTACTGGCCCGGCAAAGCTGGTTCCACGGCGGTCGCTGGCATGGCCTGCTCCGCGGCCTTCTGCAGCGCGGTGTTTTTCCACATTGGCGGGCGATATCAGCGGCCCACAGCGTTTTGGAGTAGTAACAGATGCGCATCGGAACCCTCAAGGAAAGCTACACCGCCGACGCGGCGCTGTTCGACTCGCGCACGCAAAAGGCGTGGCTGGCCGTGGCCGCCGCGCTGCTCGTGCTGTTTCCCTTCATGGCCAGCGACTACTGGCTCTACCTGGCCTGCCTGGTCAGCATCAATGTGGCCAGTGCCACGGGGCTCAACATCCTCACGGGCTACACCGGGCTGGTGAGCCTGGGGCAGGCGGCCTTCATGGGGCTGGGTGCCTACACCGTTGCGGTGCTGGAAACGCGCCTGGGCACGCCGTTCCTGCTCAATCTGCTGGCCGGCGGCTTTGTCGCCATGCTGGGCGGTCTGGTGGTGGGAATTCCGTCGCTGCGCGTCAAGGGGCTGTACCTGGCCATTGCCACCATCGCGGCATCGTTCATCGCGCACTTCATCTTTGCCAACTGGAAGTTCACCGGCGGCACCGGCGGCCTGAGCGTGCCGCCCGCCAGCCTGTTCGGCATGCCGCTGGAGACATCCTTTCACCTGTACTGGCTCATCGTGCCCGTGACGGTGCTGATGCTGCTGGGCGCCGCCAACCTGTTTCGCACGCGCATCGGCCGGGCCTTCATCGCCATCCGCGACCGCGACATCTCGGCCGAGGTGCTGGGCATTCCGCTGCTGCGCTACAAGCTGCTGTCGTTCGGCCTGTCGTCGTTCTACGCCGGCGTGGCGGGCGGCCTGTGGGCCTACTTCTTCCGCGTGGTCACGCCCGAGAGCTTTCCGCTGCTGATGTCGATCTTCTTCCTGGCGGCCATCATCGTCGGCGGCATGGGTTCCATCCTCGGCGGCATCCTGGGCGCAGTGTTCATGACCATGGTGCCCGAGCTGCTCAAGCTGGTGTTCGACCTGCTGCCCAACAGCACCGAATACACGGTGTTCCTCTCGCCCGTGCGCACCATCATCTTCGGCCTCCTGATCATCGGCTTCCTGGTGTTCGAGCCACACGGCCTGGCCGAAGTGTGGCGGCGCGTCCGCCGCTTCTTCCACCTGTGGCCCTTCCGCAATTGAGCCACCCCATTGTTTTCATGCCACTACACAACCAACCGAAGGAGACACGCATGGACCAGCAACGCATTTCCACCCGGCGCCGCCACCTGATGCTGGGCGCCGCCGCCGCGGGCGCCACCGCGCTCACGCACCCGCTGTCGGTGCTCGCGCAGGGCGCCGAAGAGATCATCATCGGCGGCTCCATCCCCATGACGGGCGTCTTCGCCTTCGCGGGCGTGGGCATCAACGCCGGCATCCAGGACTACGTGAAGATCGTCAACGACGCGGGCGGCATCAAGGGCCGCAAGGTCCGGTATGTGCCCGAGGACACTGGCTACAAGGTCGATGTGTCGGTGGCCACGTTCAAGAAGATCACCAGCCAGAACAAGGTCAACGTCTACTACGGCGACTCCACGGGCTTCGCCAAGACCATCAACCCCGAGCTGGACCGCAACGGCAGCATTTTGATGGCCGGTGCCTCGTTCGCCTCCGAACTGAACGATCCGAAGAAGTACCCGAACCAGTTCCTGGTCGGCCCCGACTACACGGAGATGTTCAGCATCCTGCTCAAGCACATCGCCAAGGAAAAGCCCGGTGCCAAGGTGGCTTTCGTCTATTCCGACTCCGAGTTCGGCCGCGACCCCATCGAGAAAAGCGAGGCCGAAGCCAAGAAGCTGGGCCTGTCGGTGCCCGTCAAGATCATGACGCCCGCGGGCAGCGTGGACGTCTCGGGCGAGGTCATCAAGCTGCGCCGCGCCGCACCCGACTACACCATCTTCCACGGCTACATCCTGGCGCCCATCCCCGAGTTCATCACCCAAGGCAAGCAGCAGGGCATGACCAGCAAGTGGATGGGCACCTTCTGGACCATGGACAGTTCCACCGTCATGAAGATGGGCCCGGACGGCGACGGCTTCATGGGCGTGATGCCCTTCCGCTACCACTACGACACCGAGAAGGCGCCCATGCTGGAAAAAATCCGCGCCATGCGCCCGGAATACCAGAGCACGGCCTACATCCAGGGCTTCCTGGCCGCCATGCTGTTCCTCGAATCGGCCAAGCGCACGCTGGATGCGGGCAAGCCTTTGAACGGCGCCAACCTCAAGGCCGCGCTGAACACATTCAAGGACTTTGACACCGGCGGCCTGATCGGCGTGCCGATCACCATCACCGGCAACTCCATCCCCGTGGGCCGCGTGTACCGCGCGGACATGAAGGCGCAAAAAATGGTGGCCGCCTCCGACTGGATCAAGCTCTGATACTGCTTTGACCATGACCCAGAACGCCACGGACCACGTCCTCGAAGTCAACAACATCGAGGTCATCTACAACAAGGTGGTGCAGGCCCTGCGCGGCCTGTCGCTGGCTGTGCCGCGCGGCCAGATCGTGGCGCTGCTGGGCAGCAACGGCGCGGGCAAGTCCACCACGCTCAAGGCGGTGTCGGGCCTGCTGGCGCTGGAGGACGGCGCGCTGGAAAGCGGCAGCATCCTCTTCAACGGCCGGAGCACCGCCGCACTGGCGCCGCAGCAACTGGTGCGCAACGGGCTCTCGCATGTGATGGAAGGGCGCCGGGTGTTCGAGGACCTCACGGTCGAGGAAAACCTGGTCGCCGCCACCTACGCGCTGACGGGCCGCAAGCACACAGAGCACGGTGCGCCCAAGCCCGACTTCGATCTCGTCTACACCTACTTCCCGCGCCTGCACGAGCGCCGCAAAGGCCTGGCAGGCTACCTGTCGGGCGGCGAGCAGCAGATGCTGGCCATCGGCCGCGCGCTCATCGCCCAGCCGCAGCTCATCCTGCTCGACGAGCCCTCGCTAGGCCTGAGTCCGAAGCTGGTGGAGGACATCTTCACCATCATCGCGCGCATCAACGCCGAGCGCGGCACCTCCATGCTGCTGGTGGAGCAGAACGCCACCGTGGCGCTGGCCGTGGCGCACCGCGGCTACATCATGGAGAACGGCAAGATCGTCATCGACGGCTCGGCCGAACGCCTGGCGGGCGACCCCGATGTGCGCGAGTTCTACCTCGGCATGGGCGGGGCTGGCGAAGCGAAAAGCTTCAAAGAGATCAAGCATTACAAGCGTCGCAAGCGCTGGCTTTCATGAATGGACAACCCCCTGTGGCGCTTCGCGCCTTCCCCCTTCTCTCGCATTGCTGCGCAACGCGGGAAGGGGGACGCCGCCAGTGCACGCAAGCGAAGCGCCGCATGCGCGGCTTGGCGGCCCTTGCACGACGGCCGCTGGCCCTTGCCGCGCCAGTTTTGACGGCTATGGGTTCGCGATGCGCAATGGATCACTGATATGTTGAATCTCCCCGAACTCACCCTGCCCCAGATGCTGCGCGAACGCGCGCGCCAGGATGCCGCGCGCGTCGCCATCCGGCAAAAGGACTTCGGCATCTGGAAGCCTTTCACCTGGCAGCGCTACTTCGAGCGTGCCTGCCACTTCGGCCTGGGCCTGCGCGCCCTGGGCCTGCCCCATGGCGGCCATGTGGGCGTGATTGCCGAAAACCGCATCGAATGGGTGCTCACGCAGATGGGCGCAGGCCTGGTCGGCGCCGTCACCGTGGGCGTGTACCCCACCAGCCCGTCTTCGGAAGTGGCCTACGTGGTGGGCCACGCCGACATCGAGATCATCGTCTGCGAGGACCAGGAACAGACCGACAAGGTGCTCGACGCCCTGGACGAGTTGCCGCGCCTGAAAAAGATCGTGGTCATGGAAACCAAGGGCCTGCGCAGCTTCGCACCCGAGGTGCGCAGCCTCATCATCCCCTTCGACGAGGTGGAACAACTCGGCGCGCACAACGGCAAGCTCTCGGACATCGAGGCCGCGCTGGCGCGCCAGCAGCTCGATGACATCGGCCTCATGATCTACACCTCGGGCTCGACCGGCAAGCCCAAGGGCGCGATGATTTCCTACCGCAACATCCGCGGCGTGGTGCCCGGCATCGTGGACCGGCTCCAGCTTTCGCAGGACACCACCCACCTTTCCTACCTGCCGCTGTGCCATGTGGCCGAGCAGATGCTCACCACCTTCGTGCCGGTGTACGTGGGCTCGCAGGTCAACTTCGGTGAATCCATCCGCACCGTGCAGGAGGATCTGCGCGAGGTGGCGCCCACCATGTTCCTGGGCGTGCCGCGCATCTGGGAGAAGATGCACGCGGCCATCAGCATCAAGCTGCAGGAAACCGGCGGCCTGCGCCGCGCGCTGTTCCGCAAGGCCTATGCCGCCTGCCAGCCGCTGGCCGACAAGCCGCGCGCGCGCTGGAATTTTGGCGAGATGCTCACCTTCACCGCCAGCTACTGGCTGGTGTTCCGCGCGCTGCAGAACTTCATCGGCCTGCGCGCAGCCAGGGTGGCGCTGACGGGCGCCGCGCCGATTCCGCCCGAGGTGGTGCGGTTCTTCCGCGTGCTCGGCGTGCCGCTGGTCGAGGTCTATGGCCTGACCGAATCCACCGGCATGGTCACCGGCCACCAGCTCGACGATGTGGTGGTGGGCACCGTGGGCGTGCCCACGCATGGCGTGGAATGGCGCATCGCCAAGAGCGGTGACGACGCCATGGGCGGTGAATTCCAGATCAAGGGCGAGATGGTGTTCGCGGGCTACTACAAGAACCCCGAGGCCACGGCGCAAAGCATCGTGGACGGCTGGCTGCACACCGGCGACGTGGTGCGCCTGGTGGACGGCCAGCTCAAGATCGTGGACCGCCTCAAGGACATCATGATCACGGCGGGCGGCAAGAACCTCACGCCATCCGAGATCGAGAACACGATGAAGGCCAGCCCCTACATCAAGGAATGCGTCATCGTCGCCGAGGGGCGCAAGTTCGTCGGCGCGCTGGTCATGCTCGACTATGAAACCGTGGGCAAATGGGCCGAGGCGCAGCGCATCCCGTTCACGCATTTCCGCTCGCTGGTCGAAACGCCCCAGGTGCACGCACTCATCGACGCCGAGATCACCACCGGCAACGCCAAGCTGGCGCAGGTGGCGCAGATCCGCAGGTTCCACCTGCTCACCAAGGAGCTGGACCACGACGACGGCGAAGTCACCGCCACCATGAAGGTACGGCGCTCCAGCATCTACAAGACCTACGCCGCCGAGATCGAGGCGCTGTACCGCTGAATTTCAATGTCTTCAAGGCTCCAGTGCTTTACTGCCAAGCGCTGGAAGCTCTTTTTCCAGGAGCAAACATGACCGCCTCCACGGCTCAGACTACGTCCAACCCCAGCGATGCACCGCTGCAAATTGAACGCGACGGCGCTGTCGTGACGCTGCGCTTTCACCGCCCCGGCGCGCTCAACGCCGTCGATGTGCCCATGGCGCAGGCGCTGCGCGACGCCGCGCGCACACTGGCCCAGGACGCCAGCGTGCGCTGCGTGGTGCTGTGCGGCGCGGGCAAGGGTTTTATGGCCGGGGGCGACCTGGCCACGCTGCGCGCCGACCCCGTGCAGGGCGCCAGAGATTTGCTCGCACCGCTCAACGAGGCCGTGGCGCTGCTGGCCACCATCGACGCGCCTGTCATCGCCCAGGTGCACGGCGTGGCCGCCGGCGCGGGCCTCTCGCTCATGCTGCAGGCCGACTTCGTGCTCGCCGCCGAGGGCACGCGCTTCAACCTCGCCTACATCAACCTCGGCACCAGCTGCGACGTCGGCGCCTCCTGGACGCTGCCGCGCCTGGTGGGCCTGCGCCGCGCGCTGGAGATTGCGATGCTGGGCGACACCTACAGCGCCCAGGATGCCGAACGCCTGGGCCTGGTCAACCGCACCGTGCCCGCCGCCGACCTCGATGCCACCGTGCAGGAACTGGCCCAGCGCCTGGCCAGCGGCCCCACCCTGGCCTACGGCCACATGCGCCGCCTGATGCGCACCAGTTTCGACCACGACCTGCCCACCCAGCTGCGCGCCGAGGCCGATGCCTTCGTGGCCTGCGCGCGCAGCGCCGATCTGCCCGAGGGCATAGAAGCCTTCCACGCCAAGCGCCCCGCCGCCTTCCAGGGCCGCTGAATCTTTTTCTTTCTTTTGGAGCCTTTGCCATGACCCACCGTGACGTCTTCATCGTCAGCACCGCTCGCACCGCCATCGGTACCTTCGGCGGCAGCCTGAAGGACGTGCCCAACACCCAGCTCGCCACCACCGCCGTCAAGGCCGCCATCGCCCGTTCGGGCCTGGCGCCCGACGCCGTGGGCCATGTGGTCATGGGCAACGTGATCCCCACCGACACCAAGGACGCCTACCTCTCCCGCGTGGCCGCCATCGACGCCGGCTGCCCCATCGAGACGCCCGCCTTCAACGTCAACCGCCTGTGCGGCTCGGGCCTGCAGGCCATCATCAGCGCCGCGCAGGCCATCGGCTACGGCGACTGCGACGTGGCCGTGGGCGGCGGCTCGGAATCCATGAGCCGGGGCCCCTATTTCGACACCGCCGCGCGCTACGGCGTCCGCATGGGCGACGCCAAGAGCATCGACTACATGCTCGGCATCCTGCACGACCCCTGGCAGCAGATGCACATGGGCATCACCGCCGAGAACGTGGCCGAGCGCTACAAGATCTCGCGCGCCATGCAGGACCAGCTCGCGCTGGAAAGCCAGCGCCGCGCCGCCGCCGCCATCGCCGCCGGCTATTTCAAGGAGCAGATCGTGCCGGTGGAAATCGCCACGCGCAAGGGCACGGTGCTGTTCCACGAAGACGAACATGTGCGCGCCGCCACCACGCTCGACGTGCTGGCCGGCATGAAGCCCGCGTTCAAGAAGGAAGGCGGCACCGTGACCGCCGGCAACGCCTCGGGCATCAACGACGGTGCCAGCGCCGTGGTGCTGGTGGCGGGCGACCGCCTGCAAGCCCTGAACGTCAAGCCCCTGGCCCGCCTCGTGGGCTACGCGCACGCCGGCGTGGAGCCGGCCTACATGGGCATCGGCCCCGTGCCCGCCACGCAGAAGGTGCTGGCACGCACCGGCCTCAAGGTGCAGGACATGGACGTGATCGAGGCCAACGAGGCCTTCGCCGCCCAGGCCTGCGCCGTGGTGCAGGAACTGGGCCTGGACCCCGCCAAGGTCAACCCCAACGGCTCGGGCATCTCGCTGGGCCACCCGGTGGGCGCCACCGGCGCCATCATCACCACCAAGGCGATTGCCGAGCTGCACCGCACGGGCGGTCGCTATGCGCTGGTGACCATGTGCATCGGCGGCGGCCAGGGCATTGCCGCGATCTTCGAGCGCGTGTAACGCGCCCAACCCCCTGAGCGGCTGCGCCGCTTCCCACTTCACAGGCCATGGCGAATTCGCCATGGATTCAGGTATCCACAAAAAACACCGTTAACGCCCTTATCCAGAAAGCGCTGGCAGCAACTGAATTCATAGCAACCATGCTCCCCAACACCCTTCTCACGGCCGAACAGAAGGCCGAACTGCAGCTCTTCACCGAATCGCTCGAACGCTTTTGCGACGCCGAGATCGAGCCCCATTACCGTGACTGGGAAAAGGCCGGCCTGGTGGCGCGCGAGCTGTTCCGCAAGATGGGGGAAAACGGCTACCTGTGCGCCGACGTGCCCGAGGAATACGGTGGTCCCGGCGCCAGCGTGCATTTTTCCTTCGCCGTGGTGGAGGTGCTCTCGCGCCGCGGCTATAGCGGCTTCGTCGGCGGGCTGCAGGTGCACAACGACATCATTCCGCCCTACCTGCTGCACTGCGGCACCGAGGCGCAGCGCCGGTACTGGCTGCCGCGCATGGCAAGCGGCGAGGCCGTGGCGGCCATTGGCATGACCGAACCGGGTGCGGGCAGCGACCTGAAAGCCATCCGCACCACGGCGCGGCGGGAGGGCGATGAGTACGTCATCCACGGCAGCAAGATTTTCATCAGCAACGGCCAGCACTGCGACCTGCTGGTGCTGGCCGCCAAAACCGACCCGGCCGCGGGCGCCAAGGGCGTGAGCCTGTTCCTCGTCGATGCGGCCACGCCCGGCTTCACGCGCGGTCAGAACCTGGAAAAAATCGGCCAGCACGCGGGCGATACGTCGGAGCTGTTCTTCAACGACCTGCGCGTGCCGCTCGATGCGCTGCTCGGCGGCGTGGAGGGCCAGGGCTTCGTGCAGATGATGCGCGAGCTGCCGCGCGAGCGCCTCATCATTGGCGTGCAGGCAGTGCACAGCGCCAAGGGCGCACTGGATGCCACGCTGAAATACGTGCAGGAGCGCCAGGCCTTCGGCCAGAGCATCGGCCAGTTCCAGAACACGCGCTTCACGCTGGCGCAGTGTGCGAGCGACATCGCCGCCGCCGAGGCTTTCCTGAATGCCAGCGTGGCCGCCTACGAGCGCGGCGAACTCACGCCCGAGGCGGTGAGCGCGCTCAAGCTGCACACCACCGAACTGTTTGGCCGCGTGGCCGATGCCTGTCTGCAGCTCTTTGGCGGCTATGGCTACATGGCCGAATACCCGATCTCGCGCTTCTGGACCGACGCGCGCGTGCTGCGCATCTACGGCGGCACGTCGGAAATCATGAAGGAGCTGGTGGCGCGGTCGCTGCTCGGGCGCTGAGCCGATGAAACACTGACTGCGACCGCACCCCGGTGGGTCAGAACGGCGCCGACTCCGGATCGGTGTCCTCCGGCGCCTCTTGGGGCCCGGTCACCATGCCACCGCCGGCCGTCTTGCGCGCGGGCGCGGACGGCGCAGAAGATGGCGCAGCGCCAGCGGCCATCGCCTGCGCCGCGCTGGCCACACCACTCTCGGCCTCGCCGCCCAGCGCCTCGATCAGATCTGGGATGAGCTTGACCAGCTCGCCCGTGGCAATGGCCACGTCGGTGTCAAAACCGCCGTCGTCGGCCTTGGTGCCTTCGAATACCGTGTCGAGGAATGCCACCTTCTTGATCTGCAGGCCTTCGGTCAGCATGAAGGACACGCGGTCATCCCAGGTCAGGGCCAGCTTGGTGGGCAGCTTGCCGGCGGCGATATGGGCCTGCACCTCCTCGATGTCGAGCGGGTGGCGGGCGTAGCGCACCACGGCCTTGGCCTCGTCGGCGCTTTTGAGCTCGCATTCGCGGTCCACGGTGAAGCCCACGGGCGGCTCCTGCGTGGCCAGCCAGTGCGACATGGCAGCCTGCGGGCTGGTCTGGGTGTTGATGAGCGAGACCGACAGGCCGGGCAGTGATTCGACCAGCAGGGTCACCACCTCGTCGGCGCGGCCTTGGGCTGAGGTGTCGAGCACCAGCAGGCGCGATGCGGTGTCGATCCACACCCACATCGAGCCCTGCTTGGTGAAGGCCATGGGCAGCAGGTCGAGCTTGGCCTCGTCCTTGAGTTCCTTGCTTTCCTTCTTGCCGGGCTTGCGGCCGGTTTCCTGCTCGATGCGTTCGGCCTTTTCCTTGACGCGGCGGGCCAGCACGCTGCCGGGCAGCACCTTGGTTTCGACCATGAAGCGCAGGATCCACTGCCCCCCGACCGACTCGGCCAGCGGGCCATGCGCATCACCGCGCGGCGGCACCCAGCCCAGGGACTTTTCCTGGGTGGCACCACATTCGAGGAAAGGCGCCTTGGCCAGCGCCTCTTCCACCTGCGTCAATTCCACCTGCCATTGCGGTGCAATGCGGTACACGATCATGTTCTTGAACACGGACAACCTTTGTTTCTTCTAGCAAATCCAGGGCACAACCGACATTGTCGGGGGTCGGCAGGCCACCTGGCCCGTGCAGCGGCAGTTTTTACTATTGTTTTAATAGCTTTCAGCGCTTACCCATAAGGCTTTATCTGCCATTTTTAGGTCAAATCCATACAGCAGGGGCACCGGGCTTCTTCTTGCAACTTTACACAGGCGTATCAATCCCACACAGGCGGGTTACACGGGCCGCGCACACTGGCCTTCAACCGCTGGAACGGTCGTACCAGCGGACCAACCCACCGAAAGGACTTTGACCATGTCTTTCTTCCAACGCCGTATTGCCGCCGCCGCCGTGATGGCAGCCCTCACCCTTCCCGTGCTGGCCCAGCCAGCACCCTCTGCGCCCCCAGCCGCCGGTGCAGCGGCCGAGCAGGCCCACAAGCCGGGCGTCTGGCAGGAACGCCGCCAGGCCTACATGGCCAAGCGTGCCGAAGCCATGAAGGCGCAACTGAAACTGACCCCCGCACAGGAACCCGCCTGGGCCGCCCTCACCGCCGCCATGCAACCCGGTGAACGCCCCGCCCGCCTGAACCGCCTGGACCGCGCCGACATGCAAAAGCTCACCACGCCCGAACGCATCGACCGCATGCGCGCCATGCGTGCCCAGCGCGCCGCCGAAGCCGACCGCCGCGGTGAAGCCATCAAGACCTTCTATGCCGCCCTGGCGCCAGAGCAGCAAAAGACCTTCGACGCCCAGGCCGGGCACATGCGCGGCAAGGGTGGATACCGCGGCGACTGGGGTCATGGCCCGGGTGACCACGGCCGCCACGGCATGATGCACGGTGGCGACATGCCCATGGGAGGCCCTGGCCGATAAAGCCTGCAGCAGCTCCCCCACAAATCCCTCCCCCGAGCCCGGTGCCTTCCAATGCACCGGGCTTTTTTCATTGTGGACAGACATGGGGACAGTTCTGGAACAACCCGGTGGTTATCCACAGAAAAACCGGGACGCTGGAAGTTGTTATCTACCAGCACCAGAGTTCAGGGCGCACTGCGCACATGGTTTGAGCCAACGCAACTGCGCGCCAGCATTCACAAAAATGGCCTTGTCCACAAAAAATGGCGCCCTCTACTACTACTGCTATTTATATATAGAACCATAGAAGAACAACCAAAACCTTCTTTCCGCCGCTGCACCGTGGTGACAAGCGTAAAAAATAGGGCGCTTCCTGCCCCTTTCCCCGGAGAAAACTGTGCACATTGCGAGCCATCTGAAAACCTGGGCCAAAAGCGTCAAACGCGACGGCGTCACCCTGTGGTTTGCCGCGCGCCACCCGCAGGCGCCCTGGTACGCCAAGGCGCTGGGCGTCTTCGTTGTGGCCTATGCCCTGAGCCCCATCGACCTGATTCCGGACTTCATCCCCGTGCTGGGCTACCTGGACGATGTGCTGCTGCTGCCGGGGTTGATCTGGTTGGTGATCCGGCTGATCCCGGCGCCGGTGCTGCAGCAATGCCGCGAACAGGCCGATCTGTGGATAAAAACCAAAGGCAGCAAGCCCACCAGCCGCATCGGTGCGGTGCTGATCGTGGCCATCTGGATCGGCGCCAGCCTGGCGCTGTGGCACTGGTGGATCAGGCCCTGGCTGGCTGCATAGGGTTCGATGACCGTTTTTTGCTATTAAATAAATAGCTTATAACGCTTTATGCACAGGCGCTATCCGCCGATTTCCATCGGAATTTCCTGGGCCACTGCCCACCAGAACAAAACTGGGGATAGTTCTGGCACAACCGAGCACTTATCCACAGAAATCGGCCCTGGCCCGGTTTTATCCCCGTGCGCAAGACAGCGGCAGCAGGGCGCGGTACACAGGGTTTGGTGTGGCGCAAGTGGCTGTCAAGCCAAGGCAAAAATCACTTGTCCACAGAAAATGCCGCCTTCTACTACTACCACTATGTATTTATAGAAGTCTTTTATTAATAACAACAGAGCAACGCCGTGCCGTTTTCAGCGCCTGAACCGGGACAGGCCATGGCCCTGGCGGGGAAAAAGGCAAAAAAACCGCAGACCAGACTGCGGTGAGTTCGTTCAACCGGGTAAATGACCGGCTTCAGGGTGCAACAGGGCGCAGGAAGGCCTCCAGAAGGTCCGTGGGCAGGGGGTTGGCGAACAGGTAGCCCCTGGTAGGGCTGGCACCCCGCGCGGGCCAGCAAATCACGTTGCTCGGGGTGGGGGCGACGCCCTCAGCAATCACATCCGGCCCCAGACTGCGCGGCAGGGCGATGGTGGTGTCCACAATGGCGACATTGTTGGGTCCGGTGGACAGGTCGGGCACAAAGCCCTGGTCGATCTTGGGCTGATCGAGTGGAATGCGCTGGAGATAGCTGAGACGTTCGCCCCGCTCACAACGAGCGACAACAGGACGCCACGGCCGTTGACCAGAAGGTGGCGCCTGCTGTTTTTTCTCCCGATCCGTGGGGCTGCTTTCCGGCGCCCCGCCCGGGCACCTGCTATGCGGCGTTTTTCTGGCGCCGTGCCCGCACCGCGGCGGCCAGGCCTTCGAGCACCGGCACGGTCTGGGCCAGGCTGATGCAGGCGTCGGTCACCGAAACCCCATGCTGCAGCGGCTGGCCGGGCACGATGTCCTGGCGGCCCTCTTGCAGGTGGCTTTCGATCATCAGGCCCGTGATGCGTGCATCGCCGGCGGCGATCTGCCCGGCCACCTCGGCGGCCACGGTGATCTGGCGCTGGTGCTGTTTGCTGCTGTTGGCGTGGCTCACGTCGATCATCACCTGCGCGCGCAGGCCCGCCGCCTTGAGCAGGGCGCAGGCGGCGTCCACATCGGCCTTTTGATAGTTGGGCTGCTTGCCGCCGCGCAGGATGACGTGGCAGTCGTGGTTGCCGCGGGTCTCGAAAATGGCGGCCTGGCCCATCTTGGTCATGCCCATGAAGGCGTGTGCGGCCTGCGCGGCCTGGATGGCGTCGCTGGCCACTTTCACGCCGCCGTCGGTGCCGTTCTTGAAGCCCACGGGGCACGACAGGCCGCTGGCCAGCTGCCGGTGGCTCTGGCTCTCGGTGGTGCGCGCGCCAATCGCGCCCCAGCTCACCAGGTCGCTGATGAACTGCGGGCTGAGCAGATCCAAAAATTCGGTGCCCACCGGCAGGCCCACGGCCAGCACATCCAGCAGCAGCTGGCGCGCCAGCTCCAGCCCCTCGTTGATGGCAAAGCTGCCATCAAGGTGGGGGTCGTTGATGTAGCCCTTCCAGCCCACGGTGGTGCGCGGCTTCTCGAAATAGACGCGCATCACCACGATCAGGTCGTTGCCCAGGGCATCGGCCTGGACCTTGAGCGCGTGCGCGTATTCCATCGCCTGACCATGGTCGTGGATGGAGCAGGGCCCCACCACCACGATCAGCCGGTCGTCCTGCTCCTGCAGCACGCGCGAGATGGCAGCGCGGCTGCTTTCCACCAGGGTTTGCGCGGCGTCGGGCGTTGGCAGCCATTCCTGCAGCAGGGCCGGTGTGATGAGCGGGCGCACGGCCTTGATGCGCGTGTCATCAATGCGCGTGGTGTCGTGGGTGGAAACAGGGTGTGCAGAGCGTTGTGCGTGGGTCATGGTGGCCCCGATTGTCGCGTGGCCCGGAGTCCGCGCCGGCGGCACTGCCAGCAGCGAGGGCGTCGTCCCCTCAGGGGGAAGGCGCCGAAGGCGACTCAGAGGGGCTTTACAGCCGGCGAAACGATGCCTTCTGCCGCGCCCAGTAGCCCGAGCTGAACTGGTCCAGCCGCACCGTGCCGCCCGTGGATGGGGCGTGCACGAAGCGCCCTTCTCCCACATAGATGCCGGCATGTGTGGGGGCAGGGCCCGCACCAAACACTACCAGATCGCCGCTGCGCAGATCGCCGTTGGCAATCGGCTGGCCCCAGCCACTGAGCTGCGCCACGGTGCGCGGTGGCGCGGTGCCCACGCGGTGGCGGTACACGTAGCCAATGAGACCGCTGCAGTCAAAACCTGTGTCGGGTGTGTTGCCGCCATAGCGGTAGGGCGTGCCCACCAGGCCCAGCGCGTGGATGGCGATGTCGTGTGCCTGATCGTCCGACAGCTGCGACGCTGCGCTGCGCAGCAGTGCCGATGATGAAGACGATGGAGCCGTGCTGCAGCCACCCAGCAGCAGGGCACAGGCCAGTGCCAGGCCCTGCAGGGCGTGCCGTCTGGTGTGGTTATGTGGGGAAAAAATCGGCATCAAAAGGGCCTTGACCGCTGGATGAAAAAGCACTGGAGACTATTGAATAAATAGCATCTTATGGCTTCAACCGGTCGGGTGTGAAGAACAGGCCCACGCCCACCGCAATCAGGATCAGCACGATGGCTGCGATATTTCCGCGCATGGAAGAACTCCTCAGGGTGGGAGGCGATGGTCCGCAGGCTGCTTACCGCCCCAGGGGCGAAACGCCGATCAGCAGTGTATGGGCCCAAAAAGCAAAACCCGCCCAGGCCACTGCACCCGCCACCAGTGTGGTACCCGTGCCCGCAGTGGTGCCGGGAGCATACACCGCGCCCTGCGCCCGGTCGCGCTGGCGGGCCGCGCGAAAGTCGAAAACCGCCCACAGCAAAAAGCTGCCAAACAGCACCACGTCGGCCAGGTTGCCGTTGGAGATGAGATGCGCCAGCGCCCACACCTTCACGCCCAGCACCATGGGGTGGTGCAGCCGGGCCTTGAGGGCGTTGCGCGGCACATAGGCGGCGGCCAGCAGGATGAAGGCGATGAGCGTGAGCAGCGATGCGGCGTGGCGCATGCCGATCGGCGGCACCCACAGCACCACGGGCTGCTGCCGCGCCAGGCCATAGCCCCAGACAATGAGCGCCAGGCCCAGGGCAGACACCAGCGAGTACAGACCTTTCCACGGCAGCTCGCCCATGCGCGCCAGCGTCTGCGTGCGCCAGCCATCGGCCACGATGCGCACCGAGTGCATGCCCAGGAACAGCACCAATCCGAGAACCAGGTACGACATAGGCGGCCTTTTTGTGGAACAAGTGGCGCGATTATGGACAAGCAGGATGACGGGTCGTATTTTTGAGATAAGCAAGGCCCGTGGTGCCCGATGGATAAGCGCCCACAGCTATCGAAAACAGAGTAATCCCGCGGTGCGGGCGTTCAGGCCCCGGCGCCGTGCTGCGCCAGCAGCTTGCCCACCGCGGGCCGGGCGCAGCGCTGCAGCGCCATCAGCAGGGCGTGGCCGGGCTCTGGCACGCCCCAGCGCGTGCGCAGGTCGTGCTGCATGCGCGCCAGCAACTCGGCGGCCATCTCGGCATCGGCCAGCGCCCGGTGCGCCTGGCCCGTGCGCGGCAGGCCGTGGTAGTCCACCAGCGTGCCCAGCTTGTGGCTGGGCGCCTCTGGGTACAGGCGCCGCGACAGCAGCACCGTGCAGGCAAAAGGCTGCGGTGCAGGCCGCCCGGCCAGGGCCAGCTCGGCCTGCCAGAACTTGCTGTCGAACGCGGCGTTGTGCGCCACCATGGGCGTGTTGCCCACAAAGCGGGCCGCTTCCTGCATCACCTGTGCCGCATCGGGCGCGGCGTTGACCATGGCGTTGGTGATGCCGGTGAGCTGGGTGATGAAGGAGGGGATCCACACCCCGGTTTTCATCAGGCTCTGGAACCGGTCCACCACCTGCCCGTTCTCCAGCAGCACGATGGCCACCTCGGTGGCGCGCGCGCCCTGGCCGGGCGAGATGCCGGTGGTTTCAAAGTCGATGACGGCGATGGGGGGCATGGAAGAAAGGGGGATGTGCAAACAACGGGGCGGCCCAGGGGGCCGGGGGGATTGTGCCGCCACGCATGGCAGGGTGCCGCGGGCCCGGTGGGTTCGTTCACACCTTCTCAGGGCTTGCGCTTGTTCCAGATGACCAGGGCGATCCCGCCCAGGATGGCCACCGAGGCCAGCACGAGCCGCAGTGTCGCGGCTTCATCCAGCAACAGCACGGCACCGAACGCTGCCAGCACGGGGACGCTCAGCTGCACCGTGGCGGCCTGGGTGGCGCGCAGCCCCGGAAGGGCCGTGTACCACAGCGCATAGCCCATGCCCGAGGCCAGCGCGCCCGATGCGGCGGCATAGCCCAGGCCTGCGTTGCTCCAGGCGGCATGCTCCCATGCCACGGCGCTCAAAAGCAGTGCCATGGGCGCCGCGCGCAAGAAGTTGCCCGCTGTGATCTCGATGGGGTTGCCCCCGCCCCGGCCACGCAGCGAGTAGATGCCCCAGGCCGCCCCCGCCGCCAGCATCAGCGCGGCACCGGCCATCGGGGGCGCCGACATGCCGGGCATGAGCAGGCCCGCCAGGCCGCCAAAGGCCAACCCCATGCCCCCCAGTTGCGCAGGTGCCAGGCGCTCGCCTTTCAGCCAGGCGTGGCCGATCATCGTCGCCTGCACGGCGCCGAACAGCAGCAGCGCACCGGTGGCGGCCGGCAGGCTCAGGTAGGCATAGGAAAAACCTGCGGCATACACAAAGAGCGCGAAGGCAGACAGCCAGTTGCCTGCCCGCCAGGCCTGCTTGCGGCGCAGTGCCACCAGCAGCCACAGCGCAACGGCCCCTGCGACCAGGCGGACCGTGGTGAAGGTGGCCGCGTCGATCGGCGTGTGTTTCAGCGCCGCGCGGCACAGCAAGGAGTTGCCCGCAAAGGCGAGCATGGACAGTACGGTCAGGGTGGCGAGGCGCGTGGGGGACATGGTGTCTGTTCACCTGGGGTGAGCGCACGAAGGCCCATCATCGCGCATGGCACCCCGTTCTGTCGATGCCGGCGCGCGCTGCGGCGCCGGATGTATTCACGCTTGCTCAGGCCTTCTTCAAGAACTCCGACTTGAGCAGCATGCTGCCCAGGTCGGTCTTGCAGTCCACGTTGTGGCCGTCGGCGCCATCGACCAGGCGGATGCTCTTGATCTTGGTGCCCTTTTTCAGCGTGGACGACGAGCCTTTTACCTTGAGGTCTTTCACGAGGATCACCGCGTCGCCATCGGCCAGCGGGTTGCCATTCGCGTCACGTACTGCATCGTGCACCACGCCGTCGCCTTCGGGTGCATCGGTGTCCGCAGCATCGGCCACCTGCGGCCACTCAAAAGCACAGTCGGGGCACAGGTAGTTGCTGCCGTCTGGGTAGGTGTTCTCCAGGCCACATTGGGGGCAGGCAGGCACGGTGTGGGGCATGGGATTCTTTCTGGTTATCGTGGTGAAAAAGGCTGGCGACTTTACAGCGGCTACAGCGGCGCACGTTGCTCCAGCGCAAACGGCGGCAGGCCCTTGAGCAAGCGCTGGCCATAGCTGGTGCGGGTCAGGCGCTTGTCGTAGCAGTACACATGCGCCTGGTCGTCTTCGGTGCGGATGGCGCGGCCCACCCATTGCGCCAGGCGGATGGCGGTGGCGGGCACCACCAGCTCGCTGAACGGGTCGCGCCCCACGGCGCGCAGCCATTCGGCGCGGGCCTCGCCCACCGGGTCGTCGGGCGGTGCAAAAGGCAGCTTGGTGATGAAGACCGATTCGCACAACCGCCCGGGCAGGTCCAGCCCCTCGCCAAACGACTGCATGCCGAAGATGACCGAGGGCTCGCCACTCTCCACCCGCTCGCGGTGGCGCTTGAGCAGTTGCGTGCGTGGCAGTGCGTTCTGCACCAGCACCACGCTGCGCATGGCGGTGGGCAGCGCATCCACTGCCTGGCGCATCTGCTCGCGCGAGGTGAACAGCACCAGCGCGCCATATTCCACGCGCGCAATGTCGTGCAACAGGGCATCGACCATCTCGGCGGTGAACTGCGCGGCGTTCTTGGGGTCGGCGCGCGTTTCGGCGGCAATCAGTGTGCCCTGCGCGGCGTAGTTGAAGGGGCTGGCCACCTCCAGCGTGGTGGCGGCCTCGTCACCGTGCAGGCCGGCTTCGCGCAAAAAGAAATCGAAATTGCCGCAACTGGTGAGCGTGGCCGATGTCAGCACCGCGCCGCGCACCGCGCTCCACAGGTGGTTGCGCAGCGTGGTGCCGGGCAGGATGGGGCTGGCGTGGGCCTTCACCACGATGAAGTCGCCATCCACCTCCAGCGTGAACCATTTGGCGGCGGGCACAAAGCTGCGGTCGGCCCCCTCGGGTGCGTCCTGCAGCAGCAGCTGGGCGGTGGCGTGCAGCTCTTCCAGGCGCGGGGCCAGCATGCCGATCTGTGCATACAGCGTGGACAGGCGCTTGGCCTCGTCGGGTTTGTCGCGCATCTCGGCGCGCAGGGCTTTGCTGATGGCGCGCAGGGCTTCCAAAAAACCATCGGCACTGGCGGCCAGCAGGCCCAGCGGGGCAATCAGGGGCTCGGGCAGTTCGCCGCGGGGCACGCGCACGCGCGCCGGGCCCCAGGTGTCTTTCTGGCTTTTGAGGTTGTCGCCATACACATCCATCACGATGCGGGCCAGGTCTTGCAGCGTTTGCCGCAGCTGGGCCGCATGGCGCGGGATGTCGGCAATCTCTTCCACCTCCAGCAGCGCGCCAATGCGCAGGCCCCGGCTGGAGAGCCGCTCGATCCAGGTGATGCGCGACAAATCCATGCTGCACGCAAACTGGGCAAGCGCCGTGGCGGGCAAGTGGTGGGCTTCGTCCAGCACCAGGAGGCAATTGTCCAGCTCGGGCAGCACGCGCGCGCCCAGCGACGACAGCAGCAAATCGTGGTTGGCCACGATCACCTGCGCGCCCACCAGCTCCTTGCGCTTGTCGTAATAGGTGCACTGGCTGAAGGCCGGGCAGTGCTTGCCGGTGCACGATGCACCCTCGGCAGCCACGGGGCTCCACACCTCGGGCTCGGGCGGGGTGTCCAGGCTGTCGCGGTCGCCATCCCAGGCGCCCTTGGCCAGGGTTTGCGCCATGGTCGAATAAAACTGCATGCGCGCCTCCGTCTCCTGGTGAGATCGTTTGCGGCGGGCGTTGGCGGCCTCTTCGGGGAACAGGTCGTCATCGTCCTCGCCGTGCGCCTCGCCCGTGCCGGCCAGCCGGTCGAGCTTGAGCTTGCACACATAGCGCCCACGCCCCTTGGCCAGCGCAAACTTGAACGGCTGCGGCATGCGCGCGGCCAGCGCCGGCAGGTCTTTGTTGACCAGCTGCTCCTGCAGCGCCACCGTGGCGGTCGAGATCAGCACCCGCGTGCCGCGTGCCAGCGCCAGCGCAATGGCGGGCGCGCAATACGCCAGCGACTTGCCCACCCCCGTGCCCGCCTGAATGACCGCAATGGCGCGCGTGGGCGCGGCCTCGCCGCCCTCTTCATCCACCTTGCCCAGCGTGGCCGTGCTGAAGGTGCGCGCCACCTGCTCGGCCATTAGCCGCTGCCCGGCGCGGCTGCGAAACCCCTCGGTGGCCTGCACCACCGCATCAAACGACTGCAGGGCCGCCTGGGCCCACTCTGTAGAAGACATAACCACCTGTTGTAAGGGCAAGAGTGTGGCACGGGTCAAGCGGCAGGCCCTGCCCAAAGTCTCCATCCCCCGGCGGCCGCATGGCATGTGGGCCTACACGCCTGCATTGCGGGCGTTTCTACGATGGCCAGATTGGCAATCCTGTCATCCACTTCAAGGAGACCCCCATGCCCCCAACCGACACCCGCAACCACCCCATCCCAGGCCCCACCGGGCCCGAGCCTTCGATAGACACCACCAAGCGCCAGATGCCGGGGCCCGCCACCCAAGGGCCATTGAAGACCGACCCCGCCAAAGACCCAGAAGCCCCCAAGCTGCCCCACGAGCGCGATGAATCGGTGGACATGACCCACGGCGAGCCCGACCCGCAGATGCAGCAGGCCTACCGCGATGTAGAGCGCGGGCTGCAGGACACCGACCAGGACCTGCGCGCCCACCGCGTGGGCCACAAGCCAGCACGCCCATAAATGCTATTAAATTAATAGCTGATAGCGCTTATGCAGAAAGCGCTAGAGGCCATTTTGACCATTGAAGCCGCATGCGCTGCGAGGGCCCGCGCTGCGGTTGGACGGCACCGCGCCATGCAACCTTGCCGCTGCTGCGCCCCCACAATCGGTCAGTCAGTCAATCAGGCCACGCGTCGCCCGTAGGCACAAAACCCCGGCTTGGGGCTCTTTTTTTGCGGGTGCAGGCGGCAGGTGTCGGGCCGCTGTTCATACACCGTGCACAGCCGCGTGGTGGGATGCAGAAAATTGCAGTCCCCACTGGCCCGCCGTGCCATGGTGAACACCACGTTCTTGTGGTTGAAGTGGTCAATCAGCCGCGCCTTTTGCAGCCGCTTGGCAATGTGCCGGGGCTCTTCGTGCTCAGCCTCGAACGGATCCACCAAGCCCAGCCGCACCAGGTCTGCCATCTGTACCTCCAGCGGCATCGTGCAGCAGTTGGCCGCGCAGGTATCACACAGGCCCGCGCGGTAGCGGGTCCAGGTGTCGGGGCGGTCGACGTCGACGATGGCAATGGGGGAGCGCATAGGGGATACTGGTAACGAAAACGCCCAACCGGCGGTTGGGCGTTCCTGCGGTGACGGGAGGTGTGCTCGCTCTCGATTTTTGTTGCGTGGCTTGCCTCCACCTCCGGAGGGCGATGCAAGTGTATGCCAATCAACGCGCGTGGTGGGCTCAGTCCCCGTACAGGACGTTGATGCGCGCCACGTACTTGGGTACAGCCCCGCTGACCCGCGCGCCGATGTGCGGCACGGAATCGGGCGAGAAGCCATGGCGGAAGAAGAGCGCTGCGCCCTTGCGGGGCGTGACATCGACCCAGCGCCCATCGCGGCCGAGCAACTGGGTGTTGCCGCCCACGACGCCGTCCGAGGGATCGTTCAGGTACAGCAACATCGTCAGGCACGAACGCAGGCCGGGCCATTCCTGCATCCACCGGCGGCTCGGGTCCAGGCCGTAGCCAGGCCAGTCGCCATCGATATGCCGGTTGAAGACGTCGTTGTCGTCGTAGCGGTACATATTGATGCGATGGCTGAGCTGGCCGTGCAGGGCCGCGCCCCCGATGGCAGGCGGCAGCAGCGGCTGGATGCGCTGCATCATGGGCCCGAGCAGGGCCTCGTCCGCCACCCAGTGCACTGACTTGTTCATGCGCATGCCTGGCGGCGTGGCGATGCCGGGCGCCTCCTCGCGGTAGCCGAAGTGCTCGCTGGCTGCCACGATGCAGTCGGCCTCTGCGGCGGTGACCACGTCGTCGATGAAGAAGGCCAGGTAGCCGCCCAGGTCAATGTCGTGCCGGCGCGGCTGCAGGCTGGGCTGAGGCCCCAGGGCCAGGCAGGATGGCGTGCTTTCGAAGGCATGGACGGGGGTCTCGTGGACGACTCCACCCATGGGGAGCGAGCCCGGCATGCTGGCCACCACGCGTTGCGCTGGCCATGGGGTATCGGGGATATGCCGCATTGCTTCACCAAGTCCCAGTGTTGGGCATGTCTTGCCAGGGCGCAGCCGGCGGCAGCGGCATGCCCTGCTGCAGTAGTTCGATGGAGATGCCGTCGGGCGATCGCACGAAGGCCATGTAGCCGTCGCGCGGGGGCCGCAGGATGGCCACCCCCTGTGCCCGAAGGCGTGCGCAGCTGGCGTAGATGTCCTCGACGGCGTAGGCCAGGTGCCCGAAGTTGCGGCCTCCGCCATAGTGCTCGGGGTCCCAGTTGTAGGTGAGCTCGACCTGGGCCTGCTCGTCCCCGGGTGCAGCCAGGAACACCAGTGTGAAGCGGCCTTGCGGCATGTCCTGGCGGCGCAGCACGCGCAGGCCCAGGGCATCGCAATAGAAGCGAAGGGATGCATCCAGGTCTGTCACGCGGACCATGGTGTGGAGGTATTTCATAGGGTAGCTGCCGGCCTCAAGCCGGTCGGAAGTTGTTCTTGAGTTCGCGCAGCGTGGCAAACACGGCCACGTCGCCATCCGGGACCGTGGCGAGCGCGGCCAGGCCAGCGCGCAGGCCCGGATCGCGCGAGCGCAGGAAGGGATTGACCAGGCGCTCGGTGGCCAGTTGGCTGGGCAGCGTGGGTGCGCCGCGCGCGCGCAGTGCATCGCAATGTGAGATGTAGGCTTGCAGCGCGGCGTTGCCTGGCTCCACCGCCTGCGCGAACCGCAGGTTGGACAGGGTGTATTCGTGAGCGCAACAGACGCGCGTGGCCGCCGGCAGGCCGTTCAGCCGGTCCAGCGAGGCCAGCATTTGCGCAGGCGTGCCCTCAAACAGCCGGCCGCAGCCGCCCGAGAACAGCGTGTCCCCGCAAAACAGCAGCGGCCCGCCCGGTACGTGATTGCCAAAGTAGGCCACGTGGCCGGCGGTATGGCCGGGGACGGCGATGACCTCGAAGTCCTGCCCCAGCACCTGCAGCCGGTAGCCCTCGCCCACGCGGGTGACGGGTTCGGGAAGCACCTCGCCCACGGGGCCGAAGACGGCGGCGCCGCTGTCCGCCACCAGCTCGGCCACGCCGCCGGTGTGGTCGTGGTGGTGGTGCGTCAGCAGGATGCCCGCCAGGATCAGGCCCTGCTCCTGCAACGCTGCGCGCACGGGGCCGGCATCGCCAGGGTCCACGACCCAGGCGTGCTGGCCGTCATGCAGCAGCCAGATGTAGTTGTCGCTGAAAGCGGGGATGCACTGCAGTTGGGGCAAAGGGGCGGTGGTGTTCAGGCGCATGCGAGCTCCTCGGCCGCCAGCACCGGCCCCTGCTCCAGTTCGCAACTGGCGGCCAGGGCCGCGAGCCGGGCGACCACGCCATAGAGGTAGAAAGGGTTGGGCCCGCTCGTCCCCGGTGGCTGGCCGTGCTGCACCGACAGCGCTGCGGGGTCACAGGCCATGGGCTGGAACCGGGCGCCTGGCGCATTCAGGTTCTCGTCGGCACCGCGCTCGGCATGCAGGCGGTAGAACCCACCCACCACGGCCCGGTCGATCATGTACGCCACGGGCTCGGCCGTGGCACCGCCCACGCATTCGCGCGTCCGCACGCCTTCTTGCAGGATGACCTCGGACACCTGCAGGCCGTCCTTCACCACGGCCATCTTGTTGCGCGTGCGGCGGTTGAGCGCGCCCAGCTCGCTGGCGTCGCGCACCATCATGATGCCCATGCCGTAGGTGCCGTTGTCGGCCTTGACCACGATGAAGGGGCGCTCGGCGATGCCGTATTCCTTGTACTTGCGGCGGATGCGGTTCAGCAGCGCATTGGCTTGCTCTTGCAGGCGCTCCAGGCTGTGGCCTTCGGCGAAGTCGAGGTTGTCGCAATGGTCGAAAAGGGCTTGTAAGAGCCAGGGGTCCAGGCCCAGCAGCTTGCCGAAGCGCTTGCAGACCTCGTCGTAGGCCTGGAAGTGCCGGCTCTTGCGGCGCACATGCCAGCCAGCATGCAGCGGCGGCAGCAGCAATTGCCCTTGCAGGTCTTCGAGGATGCCAGGGACGCCGGCGCTGAGGTCATTGTTGACCAGGATGGCGCAGGGATCGAAGTCCCGCAGCCCGATCCGGTTGCCGCGCCGGAGCAGCGGCTCCAGAGTGAGTGTGCCCCCATCAGGCAGCGCCAGCGCCGTGGCCTCGGCGATGTCAGGGTTAAGGGAGCCTATCCGTACCTCCAGACCAGCGTCGCCCAGGATGCGCTGCAGTTGCGCCACGTTCTGTAGGTAGAAGCCATTGCGGGTGTGGTTTTCCGGCACCAGCAGCAGTCTGCGGGCCTGCGGCGCTCGCCGCTGCAGCGCCAGGCGTGCGGCCTGCGCCGCCGGCGGCAGCATCTCGGCCGAGAGGTTGTTCCAGCCGCCGGGATACAGGTTGGTGTCCACGGGCGCGAGCTTGAAGCCCGCGTTGCGGATGTCCACCGAGCTGTAGAAGACAGGGGTGTGCTGCGTCCACTCCAGGCGGAACCAGCGCTCGATCGCCGGCGACGCGTCCAGAATGTGCTGACCAAGTTCAGAGGGGGCGCCGTCCAGCGCCGTGAGGAAATGGGGAACCATGATGACAACCTTTGCGGTTCAAGAAGCAGGGGCTGTCCACGCACACGGCGTTCCCCCGCACAGGCCGAGGCAACGCGGCGTTGCGCTCAGCGGTAGTGGCCGTGCTTTTCCAGCACTTCGATCTTGTAGCCGTCCGGGTCCAGGATGAAGAAGAAGCGCGCCAACAGTTCGTCGCCGCTCTTGAATTCCTTGACCGGCAACGGCTCGTAACCTGCGGCGATCAGCTCGGCGTGCCGCGCCGGCACGTCGTCCACCACCACGGCCACGTGGCCGTAGCCATCGCCATGCGTATAGGGCGTTTCGCGTCCCTTGTTCCAGGTCAGCTCAATCTCGGCGTCGTTCTCTTCGTTGCGCAGGTAGACCAGCGCGAAGTCAGGGAAATCCAGCCGGTGGGCGGGCGTGAGGTTGAAGACCTCGCGGTAGAACTTCAGGGATGCGTCTAGGTCGTGCACCCGGATCATGGTGTGAATCAGTTTGGCCATACGTTGCGTTATTGGTTGAGAGGGGTTGCCTCAGTGTGGGAGATGCTGGGGGTTGCGGACATGCGGCACGTGGCCACCTACGGCGTCTTCCACGGTTTCAGCCGCTTCGAGCTGGTCGCACTTTCGTCGAAGGTAGCGCAGGCACGTGACCCGCAGGAAAGAGGTGAAATTCAGCACATCGCCCCGGTGGCGCAGGATCTCGTCGTGGAACTGCACAATCAGGGTGTTGGTGGTAACCCCCTCTTCGGCCGCCAGGCGCGCCAGCGTGTCCCAGATGAAGTTTTCCATCCGGATGCTGGTCGACACCCCCCGGATGCGCACGGTGCGGGTACGCGATTCGTAAAGAATCGGATCGGCGGCAACGAAGAATTCACACATGGGGAGTCTCCTGCGTAGAGCGTTTGGGGCCTTGCTTACAGGGCGCGTTGCGCCATCTGCGAAGCGATGTATTCGGCCTGGCGAATCGCCAGCGACACGATCGTCAGCGTGGGGTTTTCCGCGCCGCCGGTGGTGAACTGGCTGCCGTCGCTGATGAACAGGTTCGGAATGTCGTGCGTCTGGCCCCACTGGTTGCAGACTCCGTCCTGGGCGCGTGCGCTCATGCGGGCGGTACCCATGTTGTGCGTCGACGGATAGGGCGGCGTGCGGAAGGTCTTGATCGCACCCGCCGCGCCGTAGATGCGCTCGGCCTGGGTGAAGGCGTGGTTGCGCATGGCAATGTCGTTGTCGTGGTCGTCGAAGTGCACGTTGGGCACGTAGTTGCCGTACTGGTCTTTGACGCTGGTGTTGAGCGTAACGCGGTTGGTCTCGCGCGGCATGTCCTCGCCCACCAGCCACATGCCGGCCAGGTTGGTGTAGTGGTCCATCCACCAGGCGAAGTCAGCGCCCCAGCCGCCCGGGTTGAGAAAGGCCGCCATGAACGGAATGCCCAGCGACACGGTCTCCAGCTCATAACCACCGGCAAAGCCGCGGCGGGTGTCGTGGCGGGCTTCGTCGCGGACGATGCCGGCCATGGTGGTACCGCGGTACATGTGGACCGGGTTCTTGAAGGCTGCGTACACCGATCCGGTCATGTGGCGCATGTAGTTGCGGCCCACCTGGCCGGACGAGTTGGCCAAGCCATCCTTGAACATGTTGGATGCGGACAGCAGCAACAGGCGCGGCGTTTCGATGGAGTTGCCGGCCACGCAGACGATGCGTGCTTTCTGGCGCTGCTCCTTGCCGTCCTTGTCCATATAGACCACGCCGTTGACGCGTCCCGCGGCGTTGTGCTCGATGCGGGTGACGTGGGCTTCGGTGCGCAATTCAAAATTGCCCGTGGCGTCGGCCGCCGGAAGCTCGGTGTACAGCGTGGACCACTTGGCGCCGCTCTTGCAGCCTTGAAAGCAGAAGCCCAACTGCAGGCACCTGCCGCGCCCGTCGCGCGGTTGGCTGTTGACGGCCATGTTGCCGGTGTGCACCTCTTTGTAGCCCAGCTTGGTGGCGCCGTGGTACATCACCTTGAAGTTGTTGTTGCCCGGAAGACCCGGGATGCCGTTGGTGCGGGTCACACCCATCTTGTTTTCGGCCTTGGCGTAGTAGGGCTCAAGGTCCTTGTACGTGATGGGCCAATCCAGCAGGTTGGCACCCTTGATGTCGCCATAGACGGTCTTGGTGCGGAACTCATGCTCCTGGAAGCGCAGCGATGCGCCGGCCCAGTGCGTGGTGGTGCCGCCCACGGTCTTGCAGATCCAGGCCGGCAAACCGGCAAAGTCCTTGGCGATGCGCCAGCTGCCCGAGGTGGTGCGCTTGTCCAGCCACGACAGCTGGCTGAAGGCCTTCCATTCGTCGTTGATGAAGCTGGCGTTGGACTGCTTGCCGCCCGCCTCCAGCACGACAACCTTGATGCCCTTTTGGCACAGCTCGTTTGCCAGGGTACCGCCGCCCGCGCCGGAGCCGATGATGACGACCACCGAGTCGTCGCTGTTATCAAATTTGGCCATGAGTGTCTCCTGGTGCGCCCAATCGCTGAGGGGCACGCTTTATCAATATGTGAGTGCGAAATGCCGGAAGATGGGCTGCGTTCAGCCCAGATAGGGCGCTGGGCTGGCCTGGGCGGAGGGCGCGGGCAGCCACTTCAGGTCCTGGAAGCCGCGCAGGAGATAGCCACCTTTTTCCCAGGCCGAGCCTTCGTAGCCGAAGACCGCGAAAGCCATCTCGTTGTCGTAAAGGGAGGTGACGCATTGGCCGCGCACCTTATTGAAAAAGTCCTGCCCCTCCATGGCCTTCACCGCTTCAAGGCGGCGCTGCTTGCTGGCCTTGAGGAAGCTGCCACCTGCCAGGTGGTCCAGGTTCTGAATGCCGGCCTGGAGCATCTTCGCCTTTTCCGGATCGGCCGCGGCACCCCCGTCGAGGTCCTTGGCCAGCAGCGCGTACACCGCGTCGGGAAGCTTGGCGTGCGGGAACAGCACCCGGCCCATCTGCAGCAGGGTGTTGCCCTCGACCTGGCTCAGTTGCTTGAGCTCCAGCGCCCAGGCGGTGGAGGGTGCCAGCAGCGCGAGCGTGCTGCCAGCGGCCAGCGTCCCCATCAGCACGCCCGAGCCTTTGAGCAGGCTGCGGCGGGTCAGGGGCAGCTGCGTGGCCGGCGTGGAAGATTCGTGCGCCTGCTTTTGAGAAATTGGGATGAATCGCATGGTGTCGTCTCCGGTATGACTGGCTTGGTGGCACTTTCTCTACACGGGTGAAATTCTAAAAATCAGCCCCATGGGATAGGTCATAACGGAATACCTACAGGGATTCCCCTAGGGCAAATGCTTTCAACAGACGATTTACGCAACGATCGTGATATTTAACGCGTTTTCTGGCCGATTTGCAGGCGGAGGAGTTAAAGGCCTGCGCAGCAGTCCTGTGCAGTCCTAAGCGATGGGTGGCTGTGATCGCAGCCGGCGCATACCCGACCTGCCGGGCCGGGACAAAAAAAAGGAACGCGGTTGCGTTCCTTTTTTTCCCGTCACTGGCTAATTCATGCTAATACCCAGACTGGAGAGTTTCGACTCAGACGTCGATATTGCCGGCGCGCAGCGCATTGGTTTCGATGAAGTCCCGGCGCGGTTCTACCTCATCGCCCATCAGCATGGTGAACACCCGATCCGCCTCGATCGCATCGTCGATCTGCACGCGCAGCAGGCGGCGCACGGTGGGGTCCATGGTGGTTTCCCACAGCTGGGCGGGGTTCATTTCGCCCAGGCCTTTGTAGCGCTGGCGGCTGGTGGAGCGTTCGGCCTCCGAGATGAGCCACTTCATGGCCTGGCGGAAGTCGCCCACTTTTTCTTCTTTTTGCTTTTCGCCTTCGCCGCGCATCACCTTGGCGCCTTCGCCCAACAGGCCGCGGAAGGTTTCGGCGGCCTCGGCCAGGGCGGCGTAGTCGGCACCGTGCACGAAGTCTTGCGTGAGGACGCTGCTCTTGATGTTGCCGTGGTGGCGGCGGCTGATGCGCAGCAGGGGCTTGTCGGTGCGCGCGTCAAACTCGCCGGCCACTTCGGCGGGGGCACCGGTGGTGTTGAGCTCGCGCAGCTTGGCCTGCAGGGCCACGGCGCTGGTTTCGGCTTCGGCCACGGTGTCGAGCTGGAGGGAAACGCCGTCGGCAATGGCGCGCAGGGCTTCTGCGTCCATGAAGTTGCCCAGGCGGGCAATGACGCTTTCAGCGATCTGGTGCTTGCGCGCCAGTTCGGCCAGGGTGTCGCCGGCCAGGGTTTGCGGGTTGGCACCGCCGGTGGTCACGCTGGCGTGGTTCAGTGCGATGCGCAGCAGGAAGCCGTCGAGTGCGGGTGCGTCCTTCAGGTACAGCTCCTCCTTGCCGGCCTTGACCTTGTACAACGGCGGCTGGGCGATGTAGATGTGGCCGCGCTCGACCAGTTCGGGCATCTGGCGGTAGAAGAAGGTCAGCAGCAGGGTGCGGATGTGCGCGCCGTCCACGTCGGCGTCGGTCATGATGATGATGCGGTGGTAGCGCAGCTTGGCCACGTCGAAATCGTCGCTGCCGGTGCTGCCGCCGGCCTTGCCGATGCCGGTGCCCAGCGCCGTGATGAGCGTGAGGATTTCGTTGCTGGTGAGCAGCTTTTCGTAGCGGGCCTTTTCCACGTTCAGGATCTTGCCGCGTAGCGGCAGGATGGCCTGGAACTTGCGGTCGCGGCCCTGCTTGGCGGAGCCGCCGGCGGAGTCGCCCTCGACGATGTAGATCTCGCACATCGCCGGGTCTTTTTCCTGGCAGTCGGCCAGCTTGCCGGGCAGGCCCATGCCGTCGAGCACGCCCTTGCGGCGCGTCATTTCGCGGGCCTTGCGGGCGGCTTCGCGGGCGCGGGCGGCCTCGACGATCTTGCCGCAGATGATCTTGGCGTCGTTGGGTTTTTCCTGCAGGTAATCGGTGAGCAGCTTGCCCACGATGTCTTCCACGGGCGCGCGTACTTCGCTCGACACCAGCTTGTCCTTGGTCTGGCTGCTGAACTTGGGCTCGGGCACCTTGACCGAGAGTACGCAGCACAGTCCTTCGCGCATGTCGTCGCCGGTGACTTCGACCTTGGCCTTCTTGGCCAGCTCGTTTTCTTCGATGTATTTGTTGATGACGCGGGTCATCGCGGCGCGCAGGCCGGTCAGGTGGGTGCCGCCGTCACGCTGCGGGATGTTGTTGGTGAAACAGAGGACCTGCTCGGTGTAAGCGCTGTTCCACTGCATGGCCACTTCCACGCCGATGTGTGTGCCGGGGATGCCGCCGTAGGTCTCGGCGGGGCGCTCGCCCGCCGCGTAGAACGAGGTGGGGTGCAACACGGTCTTGCCCTTGTTGATGAACTCGACAAAGCCGCGCACACCACCGGCGCCCGAGAAGTCGTCTTCCTTGCCGCTGCGCTCGTCCTTGAGGCGAATGCGCACGCCGTTGTTCAGGAAACTCAGCTCGCGCAGGCGCTTGGCCAGGATCTCGTAGTGGAACTCGCTGTTTTCCTTGAAGATCTCGGTGTCGGGCAGAAAGTGCACTTCGGTGCCGCGTTTCTCGGTGTCCCCGATGACTTTCATGGGCGAAACTTCGATGCCGTCCACCTGTTCGATGATGCGGTTTTGCACAAAGCCCTGGCTGAAGTCCAGCACATGCACCTTGCCTTCGCGGCGCACGGTCAGGCGCAGTTTCTTGCTGAGCGCGTTCACGCAGCTCACGCCCACGCCGTGCAGGCCACCCGAGACCTTGTAGCTGTTCTGGTTGAACTTGCCGCCGGCGTGCAGTTCGGTCAGCGCGATCTCGGCCGCCGAGCGCTTGGGCTCGTGCTTGTCGTCCATCTTCACGCCGGTGGGGATACCGCGGCCGTTGTCGGTCACGCTGATGGAGTTGTCGGTGTGGATGGTGACCACGATGTCATCGCAGTGGCCGGCCAGCGCCTCGTCGATGGAGTTGTCCACCACCTCGAACACCAGGTGGTGCAGGCCGGTGCCGTCACTCGTGTCGCCGATGTACATGCCGGGGCGTTTGCGCACGGCCTCCAGGCCTTCGAGGATGGTGATGGCGCCTTCGCCGTAGCTCTCGCTGGCACCGGCCTGGTTCGTGTCGATCTTTGGCACGACGGGCATCGCGGGCTCACCATTGCCGGTGGAGCCGTTCTCGGTGGGCTCGGGTTGCGTGTTGTCAGCGGTCATGGTGGGCCTTGGGATCCGTGGAAACCGGTGGTTTCCAATGTGTTCAATGATGAAAATTGGCTCTAGCGCTTATCTGGTAAGCGCTAGTTGCTATCAAAACGATGGTGTTCTGCTGCGGGGATGGCGTCAGATGCGCATGGGCATGACGACGTACTTGAAGTTGCTGTTGTCGGGGATGGTCAGCAGCGCCGAGCTGTTGCCGTCCGACAGCTCCACCTTCACCATGTCCTGCCCCATGTTGGCCAGGGCGTCGATGAGGTAGGTGACGTTGAAGCCGATTTCGATGGTGTCGCCACCGTAGTCGATGTCGAGCTCGTCCACGGCCTCCTCCTGCTCGGCGTTGTTGCTGGCCACACGCAACGTGCCAGGCTCCAGGTTCAGGCGCACGCCCTTGAACTTGTCGCTGGTCATGATGGCGGTGCGCTGCAGGCTGGCCAGCAGCGGCGCACGGCCCAGGGTGATGCTGTTGGTGTGGTTGCGCGGGATCACGCGGTTGTAATCGGGGAACTTGCCTTCGACCAGCTTGGTGACGAACTCCATGCCACCAAAGGTGAACTTGGCCTGGTTGTTGGCAAACTGCATCTCGATGTGGGGCTGGTTCTCGCCGCCTGCGTCCGACAGCAGGCGTTGCAGCTCGATCACCGTCTTGCGCGGCAAGATCACTTCCTGCTTGGGCACTTCCACATCCAGTGTGGCGCTGGCGAAGGCCAGGCGGTGGCCGTCGGTGGCCACCAGGCTCAGCTGCTTGCCCTCGGCCACGAACAGGATGCCGTTCAGGTAGTAGCGGATGTCCTGCACCGCCATGGCGAACGACACCTGGGAGAGCAGGTCCTTCAGCACCTTCTGCGGCACGCTGAAAACGGGGCCAAAGGCGGCCGATTCCTGCACCAGCGGAAAATCCTCGGCGGGCAGCGTCTGCAGCGTGAAGCGGCTCTTGCCACCCTTGAGGATGAGCTTGGACTGGGCCGATTCCAGGCTCACCGTCTGGTCGCCGGGCATGGTGCGCAGGATGTCGATGAGCTTGCGCGCACCCACCGTGGTCGTGAAGTCGCCGGTGTCGCCACCGAGCTCGGCCGTGGTGCGGATCTGGATTTCGAGGTCGCTGGTCGTCAGCTGCAGGGCATTGCCCGTCTTGCGGATCAGCACATTGGCCAGGATGGGCAGGGTGTGGCGGCGCTCGACGATGCCGGAGACCGATTGCAGAACCGCGAGAACCTTGTCTTGTGTTGCCTTCAGGACGATCATGTCAACCTCTTGTGGTTTTTGGAACGGTGTGTGGACAGCAGCACAGGTGGTGCCTCCCCCTGCCGCACAAACCCCCATTTTGCCCTCTTGCAAGGGCATTGCTGCTACAGACGCATTTTTCGGTTATCCGGCGCGATGGAGGCCCTCCCGGCCTCTGGGACTGGCACTGCCCAGGCGAGGGACGCCGCCGAAGGCGACTCAGGGGGTGTTCCACGTCAACCCTTGAGTGTTTGCTCCAGCACATGCAGCTGCTGGTTCAGTTCGGTCAGTTGCTGGCGCTCGCCCGAAATCTTGCGCACGGCATGCAGCACCGTGGTGTGGTCGCGCCCGCCAAACAGCTCTCCGATCTCGGGCAGGCTCTTTTGCGTCAGCTCCTTGGCCAGGTACATGGCAATCTGGCGCGGCCGGGCAATGCTGGCCGGCCGCTTCTTGCTGTACATGTCGGCGACCTTGATCTTGTAATAGTCGGCCACCGTCTTCTGGATGTTTTCCACAGAAATCTGCCGGTTCTGGATGGACAGCAGGTCGCGCAGCGCCTCGCGGGCCAGCTGGATGGAGATTTCCTTCTGGTTGAAGCGCGAGTACGCCAGGATCTTGCGCAAGGCGCCTTCGAGCTCGCGCACGTTGGAGCGCACGTTCTTGGCCACGAAGAAGGCCACTTCCTCGGGCATCTCGGTGCTTTCGGCGCGCGCCTTGTTGATCAGGATGGCCACGCGCATTTCGAGCTCGGGCGGCTCGATCGCGACCGTCAGGCCCGAATCAAAGCGCGACACCAGGCGCTCGTGGATGTTGGCCAGACCCTTCGGATACGTGTCCGACGTCATCACGATGTGTGACTTTTTGGCCAGCAGCGCCTCGAATGCGTTGAAGAATTCTTCCTGCGTGCGGTCCTTGTTGGCAAAAAACTGCACATCGTCGATCAGCAGCAGATCCAGCGAGTGGTAGCGCTCCTTGAATTCATCGAAGGTGCGCCGTTGGTAGGCCTTAACCACATCCGACACAAACTGCTCGGCATGGATGTAGAGAACTTTGGCGTCGGGCCGGTCGGTCAGCAGGCGGTTGCCCACCGCGTGCATCAGGTGGGTCTTGCCCAGGCCCACGCCGCCATAGATGAAGAGCGGGTTGTACAGATGCCCGGGCATGCCTGCCACATGCATGGCGGCCGAGCGCGCCATGCGGTTGGCCGTGCCCTCCACCAGGGTCTCGAAAGTCAGGGCGGCGTTGAGCCGGTTGCGGAATGCACCGGCCGAAGCCTCGTCGCTGTTGCCAGAGGCTGATTCAGACAGCGCTGGGGTGCTGGATTGTTCAGGGGCAGCTGGTCGTATATAAGTACGGGCAACGGCTTCGCGCTGAGCGAGCGCTAACTCCAGGGTGACCGATTGACCGTAGAGGCCTTCGAGCAGCGCGGCGATGCGGCCCGCATACTGGGCCCGAATCCAGTCCAGCTTGAAACGGTTGCCCACCAGCACGGTGACCTTGGAGAAGTCTTCGGCCACCTGGGCAGTCAGGGGCTTGATCCAGGTGTTGAACTGTTGCTCTGGCAGGTCTTGGGCGAGCTGTTCAACGCAGGCCTGCCAGAGGCCCTGGCCGGCATCGGCGCCGGGCTGGCCTGTGGGGCTGCGATGGGATTCCTCGGTCATTTCAGGGGGCATTCTTGTTGTGGATAGAGGAACGGTTCGAGGCGGTGGATTGTAGCTTGTCAAGAAGTTATCCACAATTTGAGAGGCTGCTTTGAACCAAGTGTCGGCGGGATCCCGGAACGGGTTTTGCGCGCCTCGCCAAAGGCCCACAACACAATGGGCATTGCCAGCCGGCGCCAAGCCTGCGATAATTTTTGGTTTCCCTGAATGCGTTCAGGGTGATTTGACCCGGCGCGCCGTTATTTCTGCCCCGCAAATCCTTTGGTTGTGTGCGCATCCCGCAAGGGGCGGCGCGGCCAGTGGTGGCGGTGTTCAAGAGCAGCAGTCCGGAACTGAGCCTCAAGGAATAGCAAAATGAAACGTACTTACCAGCCCTCCAAGACGCGCCGCGCGCGCACCCATGGTTTCCTCGTCCGCATGAAGACCCGCGGTGGCCGCGCCGTGATCAACGCACGCCGCGCCAAGGGCCGCAAGCGCCTGGCCGTCTAAGGCCGTTACGGTCTTGGACCTGCTCCCCGGTTTGCGCCGTCAGGTTCCAAACGGGGTGCTGGCATGCAACGGCTGAAAACCCGTCCGCAGTTCCAGGCGGCCATGGCGGGAGGCACTGTCTCCCGCACGGCGCACTTTGCGCTGCACCGTCTGGTGCTGGACGCTGAGAAGGCTGCCGTGACAGGCATTGCTCCCACAGGGCCCG
Organism: Acidovorax sp. GW835-FHT14B10; assembly: GCF_058793725.1. Lineage (NCBI taxonomy): Bacteria > Pseudomonadati > Pseudomonadota > Betaproteobacteria > Burkholderiales > Comamonadaceae > Acidovorax > Acidovorax sp. GW835-FHT14B10. The sequence continues at coordinate 215,233 of NZ_JBXAGC010000003.1, read as the reverse complement.
ACTCCTTGCCAGCTGTGCAAGGGTCGCAGGCCCTGTTTGGCGTGTCTGATGTCTGGCTGGGTGCCATGGTGCCCAAGCGCTGGGCGCGCCGTGCCGTGACGCGCAACACCATCAAGCGGCAGATTTATGCCGTGGCGGCCTTGTTCGAGGCCCGTTTGCCGCAGGCGGCCCATGTCGTGCGCTTGCGGGCCACGTTTGATCGCAAGCAGTTTGTCAGTGCCACGTCCGACCCGCTCAAGCAGGCCGTGCGGGCCGAGCTGCTGCAGCTGTTTGGGCACGCTGCTCGGCGTCCTGCCGTGGCGCAGGTGCCAGCACCAGTGCAGGTGGCACCATGATGCGTGCGTTGCTGATCGGCGTGGTCAAGGGCTATCGGCTGTTCCTCAGCCCCTGGCTGGGTTCGGCCTGCCGGTTCGAGCCGACCTGTTCGGCCTATTCGCTGCAGGCGCTGGAGCAGCACGGCGCTGCGGCCGGCAGTTACCTTACAGTGCGCAGGCTGGTACGCTGCCACCCCTGGTGTGACGGGGGCCATGACCCGGTCCCGCAACAATTGCCGCGCAGCATGCGGCTTTTTTCGCGGCTTTCTCCTTCCAACACCCAACCATCCTCACCAAAGAAGTCTTCATGAACGACATTCGCCGCACCATTCTGTGGGTGATTTTTGGCTTTTCCATGGTTCTGCTGTGGGACAAGTGGCAACTGCACAACGGCAACAAGGCCACTTTCTTCCCCTCCACCCCGGCGGTGACTGCGCCTGCCGCCACGGGCGCGGCGTCGGGGGCCACCGGTGCTGCCAGTGTCCCGGTGGCCAACGCACCCGTTGCCGCTGCACCGCAGGGTGTCTCTTCCGTACCGGGCCAGCCCGCCCCCGCAGCGCCCGCCGTGCGCGAACGCGTCGAAGTCACCACCGACGTCTATCGCCTCACCTTCGACAGCGAAGGCGGCTCGCTCACCCATGCCGAACTGCTCAAGCATGTGGACATGGCCGACAAGACCCGCAACTTCGTGCTGTTCGACGAAAGCGCTGCGCGGGTGTACGTGGCCCAGACGGGCCTGATCGGTGGCGCCTACCCCACCCACAAGACGGTGATGACGGCCGTGCCGGGCCCCCGCGTGCTGCGGGATGGCGACAACGAACTGAGCGTGCGCTTTGAATCGCCCGACCTGGGCGGCCTGAAGCTGGTCAAGACCTGGACGCTGAAGCGCGGCTCGTATGACATGGCCGTGGCCCACGAGGTGGTGAACACCGGCAGCACGCCGGTTTCGCCCCAGCTGTATCTGCAACTGGTGCGCGATGGCAACCCACCGCCCGGAGAGTCGTCGTTCTATTCCACCTTCACCGGCCCGGCGGTCTATACCGACGCCAAGAAATACCAGAAGGTCGAGTTCAAGAAGATCGAAGAAGGCAAGGCCGAGATCGAAAAGACCGCCACCAACGGCTATGTGGCCATGGTGCAGCACTACTTTGCCAGCGCCTGGCTGCTGGGCGACGGCATCCAGCGCGACTTGTTCATGCGCAAGGTGGACGCCAACCTGTATTCGGTGGGCATGATCACGCCCGTGGGTGAAATCGCGCCGGGCGCGAGCAAGTCGGTGCAGGCGCAATTGTTTGCCGGCCCGCAGGTCGAGACGAGCCTGGAAAAACTCGCCCCCGGCTTGGAACTCGTCAAGGACTACGGCTGGCTCACCATCCTGTCCAAGCCGCTGTACTGGCTGCTCGACCAGCTGCACAAGCTGCTGGGCAACTGGGGCTGGTCCATCGTGGCTCTGGTGCTGCTGCTCAAGATCGCGTTTTACTGGCTCAATGCCAAGGCCTACGCCAGCATGGCCAAGATGAAGGCCATCAACCCCAAGATCACGGAGATGCGTGAGCGCCTGAAGGACAAGCCGCAGCAGATGCAGCAGGAAATGATGCGCATCTATCGCGAGGAAAAGGTCAACCCCATGGGTGGCTGCTTCCCCATCATGGTCCAGATCCCGGTGTTCATTGCGCTGTACTGGGTGCTGCTGTCCAGCGTCGAGATGCGCAACGCGCCCTGGATCGGCTGGATCCGCGATCTTTCCGCGCCTGATCCGTTCTTCATCCTGCCCCTGCTGATGACGGCCAGCTCGCTGCTGCAAACCGCGCTGAACCCTGCTCCGCCAGACCCGATGCAGGCCAAGATGATGTGGTTCATGCCGCTGATCTTCAGCGTGATGTTCTTCTTCTTCCCGGCCGGCCTGGTGCTGTACTGGCTGACGAACAACATCCTGTCGATCGCGCAGCAGTGGATCATCAACACCCGCATGGGCGTGCCTCCGCAGTTCAATCTGCCGAAGTTCAAGTGAACTTGCGTCGCTAAGTCCCCGGGTTCCCCAAGGCCGCGCAAGCGGCCTTTTTCATTTCCATCCACCCTGTACAGTCGCCACCATGCTTGCCCGCCACCATGACCCCATCGTTGCCATCGCCACTGCCCCGGGGCGCGGGGCCGTCGGCATCGTGCGTGTCTCGGGGCGGGGGCTGGACACGCTGGTGCAGGCCCTGTGTGGCCGAGCGCTGAAACCCCGCGAGGCCACCTACCTGCCCTTCCGCGATGCGCAGGGCCAGGCCATCGACCAGGGGCTGGCCCTGTACTTCCCCGGCCCGCACAGCTACACCGGCGAGGACGTGCTGGAGCTGCAGGCCCATGGCGGCCCCGTGGTGCTGCAGCTCTTGCTGTCGCGCTGCCTGCAAGCGGGTGCCCGGGCCCACCCGGACACGGGACAGCCGGCGCTCCCGGGCCTGCGCGTGGCACAGCCGGGTGAATTCACCGAGCGCGCCTTCCTCAACGACAAGATCGATCTGGCCCAGGCTGAGGCGATTGCCGACCTGATCGATGCCAGCACGGAGGCGGCGGCCCGCAGCGCCAGCCGCTCGCTCACTGGGGCGTTCTCGGCCGAGATCCATGCCCTGCGCGACGCGTTGATCCATCTGCGCATGCTGGTCGAGGCCACGCTGGATTTTCCTGAGGAAGAAATCGACTTCCTGCGAAAGGCAGATGCGCGTGGACAGCTATTCCAACTGGAGCAAACGCTGGCGCAGGTGATGCAGCGTGCCCGCCAGGGTGCGCTGCTGCGCGAAGGCATCAAGGTCGTGATTGCCGGTCAGCCCAATGCCGGCAAGAGCTCGCTGCTCAATGCACTGGCGGGCGCCGAACTGGCCATCGTGACGCCGATTGCCGGTACCACGCGCGACAAGGTGCAGCAGACCATCCAGATCGAAGGCGTGCCGCTGCATGTGATCGACACCGCCGGCCTGCGCGACAGCGACGACGAGGTGGAGCGCATCGGCATCGCCCGAGCCTGGGACGCCATTGCCGGCGCCGACGCGGTGCTGTTCCTGCACGATCTGGCGCGCTGGGGCGCCATCGAATACCGAGCTGCCGACGCAGCCATAGAAAGCGCACTGGGCCAAAAACTGCTTTCCTCCGTGCCGGTCATCGATGTGTGGAACAAGGTCGATTGCGTGCCCAGTGCGCGGCAACCCCAGGCCGCAGGGCGCGCCGCCGTGCACCTGTCGGCCCGCACGGGCGAGGGGCTGGATGCCTTGCGCCGCATCCTGCTGGAGGTGGCGGGCTGGCAGTCGGCGCCGGAGGGCGTGTACATCGCCCGCGCGCGGCATGTGCAGGCGCTGGGCCATGTGCAGGCGCATCTGGAGCAAGCCGCAGCGCAGCTGGATGCGCGCGGCCCCGCGCTGGATCTTCTGGCGGAGGAGCTGCGGCTGGCCCAGAACGCGCTGAGCACCATCACGGGCGAGTTCACCTCTGACGATTTGCTTGGTGTCATCTTCTCCAGCTTTTGTATCGGTAAGTAACATCATCGGTCGGCATTTGTTGTAAACATACGTAAAGAGTGCTTGTGCCTGCTCTGTTACAAGGTTAGTTTCGGCAGACCATGAATGCCATTACGCCCATTTCATCCAAGATTGATCTCACTGGTCTGCTCAATGCGATCGCCCAGGCCAACGCAGAGGACAGCATGACCAATCCCCTGACGCCTGCGCAGTGGGAAACTCTTTCGGCCTATCTGCAGCCCTATGCCTTGCCGGCAGGGCATGTGCTGTTTTCCCAGGGCGCGTCCGACAGAACCCTTTATCTGGTCGAAAGTGGCAGCCTGAGCGTGCATTACCAGGACGAGAAAGAGCGCCTGCGGCTGGCGATCGTGGGGCCGGGTTCGGTGGTGGGAGAAGGCGCCTTCTTCTCGATGCGCCCGCGCAGCGCCACCGTGCAGGGGGGTGTCCCGACCAAGCTCTGGAGCCTGACAGCGTTGCGCTTCACCGAACTGTCCAACCGCCAGCCAGCCATTGCCCTGGGCCTGGCGATGGCCGCTGGCGCCGTGCTGGCCAAACGGTTGGGTAACCGCCGCCGCCGCGTTGCGGCCACCTGACGCCGGGGCCTTGTGGTGCCTGTCACCGGGTTGTGAGGCAGGGCTTGCGGGAGTGCGCCGGGTAAACTTGATGGGGTCATTTACCGGTGCGATCCCAGAAAGCAAACCATGTCCCTGTTCAGTTGGTTTAGCCGCAAATCCCAACCCTCCAAGCCCCTGGAGCCTTCGGGTTTGCTCAATGCGGATGCCACCATCCCCATGGCTGCGGAACGCAACCCGGCCCTTGACGCGCGGCTAGCGGACCATGCGGCGAACCGCAAGAACGAGCGCATGGAACGGCGGGAGCTGCTCTATACCGTGGTGCGCGATGCCATGGTCCGCGCCGGTGTGCTGTCGGCCAGTTACAAGTTCAAGGTGTTGTCGCTGGACCAGCGGGGTCGGCAGTTTCTCGTCATGATGGACTTGGCCCGCGAGTTTGGGGGAGAGACCGCGCGGCTCAGCGAGATCGAGGCGCTGGTTGCCCAGACGGCCAAGGCGCGCTACGACATTCTGGTGACGGCGGTTTACTGGCGTATCAACGACCATGTGGCGGTGGGTATTCCGCAAAAAGGCATTGCGCCACAGGGCGCTTCGCTGTCCGCGCTGGCCTCCGCGGCCCCCATGGCGCCGGCCATGCCGGTGCGGGCGCCTTCCGTGCGCCCGGTTGCCCATGCCGCGCCGCCAGTGCCGCCGGCCCGCTCCGCTGCTGCCCCCGCAGCCCGCTCCGCGCAGCGGTTTGATCCGATCGAGGCCGATGAAGTGGCTGCGTTCAAGCGGGCGCTGTCGGATGCCGCCAGTGTCCGGGCCACGCCTGCTGCGGCCACCAAACCGGGGGTTCCGGTGCGGTCAGGCCCCCTGCTGGCACCGTCACGGCCGACCGGCTTTGAAGACACGGTGATGCAGGGTGCAGACAGGCCCTTGCCCGATCTCAGCAGTACCCAGTACGGCGATCTGAACTGAAACACGGGCGCCGGCCGGAACCGGACGCCGATGCCCCCGCTGGCCTGTTGGCCTGGCGGGGTTGCTGGGCATCCCTGGGTTCCCGGTGGCCGGCGAAATCCACCAGCGTGTACAGCGCCTGGCCCCCTTCGCGCAGACGTCGGGATCCGCCCAGCTCCGGCAAGTCCACGATGGCGGCATCTTCGGTGACCGTGGCACCGGGTTTTTCCAGCAGTTTCTTGCCGGCCATCATGGTGCCACCGGTGGCAATCAGGTCGTCGATCCGCAGCACGCGATCGCCCGCCTTGACCGTATCGGTGCGCAAATCGACCGTGGCGCTGCCGTATGCGCGCTCGTAGATTTCCTCGACGGTGGTGAACGGCCGCTTGCCTTGCTTGCGGATCGGCACGAACCCCCCCATTCAGCCCGTAGGCCACCACGGCCCCAGGATGAAACCCCGCGCATCCAGCCCTGCCACCACGTCCGGGCGCAGGTCGCGGTCCATGTAGCGGGGAACGAAGGCATCTCTCAAGACGCGAAAGACCTTGGGATCTTGCAGCAGGGGGGTGATGTCACGAAATCGCACGCCTGGCGCGGGCCAGTCAGGCACGGTGCGGATGTGTTGGCGAAGGTATTCGTGGACGTTGAGGGGCTGCATGGAGGGGCAGATGGGGCAGGGAGCAGAGAGAAGGGCCGGGGTTTTCCGGCTCCCGGTGTGTCAGAGTGCCAGGTGGCCATGGACCGCGGCGCAGGTATGGCACTGCGGCGGCGCAGCCCGCGCCAACCCCATAATGGGTAACTCCTGTTTCTCCTTGTACTGCATCGGCTTTGCGGCTGCATGCGTTGCGCACCCCGGATCGGCCCATGCCCATCTCTGTTCTCTTGATCGATGGTGACTCTGTCTATGCACAGTCAGTGGTCCATGCGCTGGTGGATCCCTGGTTGGACTGGACCGTCGAAGTGGCGTCCACCCTGGCGCAAGCCCGCGAGATACTGGCCCGCCGCCAGACCGATGTCGTGCTGACGGCGCGCAGCATGGCTGACGGAACGGCCTTTGATGTGCTGGAATGGCTTGGCGAGGTGCCGGCCCTGATCATCGTGCTCCCGGGAGAAGAGATGGAGGCGGCACGGGCCATGCGGCACGGGTTCAGTGACTTTCTGGTGCAGACACCGCAACGCGATCATCTCCTGGCGCTGCCCGCACAGATCGAGGCGGTGCTGGAGCGCAGCATGGGCGCGCGGGCCCGCCAGGCTGCCGAGGCCATGCTGGCGCGTCAGCACCGCTTGCTGCAGGCCATCTCGAAAGTCCAGGCCATCTTCATTGCCGACACAGCCCCTCGCGCTGCGTTCGACGCGGTGCTGCAGGAGTTGATGGCATTGACCGACAGCATGTTCGGAATGGTGGGGCAGGTGCAGCACGCGCCCGACGGGCAGCCGTTCCTGCGGGTGCATGCGATGACCGATATCAGCTGGGACACCGCTTCGCGGGCCCACTATGCCCAGCATGTCCAAGACGGGATGGTTTTCGACAATCTGGACACGCTGATGGGTGCGGCGCTGCGCACGGGCGAGCCCGTCATCAGCAACAGCCTCGGCACCGATCAGCGCCGCGCCGGGGTGCCGCGGGGGCATCCGGTGGTCGCAACCTATCTGGGCTTGCCCGTCCATGCCGCTGGGGCGCTGGTCGCCATGGTCGGGCTGGCCAATCGCCCGGGGGGCTATTCCAAGGCGGATGTACAGTTTCTCCAGCCGCTGCTCAACACGGTGGGCCAGCTGGAACTGGCCCGCCGGGCTGCGCTGGCGCGCAGCGGAGTCGAAGCCCAGCTGGCCCGCACCAGCGCGCTGTTGGCCGAAAAGACCCGGGCGCTCGAAAGCACGCTGGCCAGCGTTTCCCAGGGCATCACGAATGTGGATGCAACGGGACGCATCCGTGTCTACAACCAGCGCTATCTGGAACTGCTCGATTTGCCGCAAGCGCTGCTGGAAACGCAGCCACTGGTGGAAGAAGTGGTGCGATTCCAGGCCGAACGGGGAGATTTCGGCCCTGATTTCGGACTGGTCGAAGCGCCCGCACGGGCCTATGTGGCATCTGGGCACACCGGCGGGCGTATCGACGGGCCCGATGTGCCCGCGACCTATATCCGCAAAACCCGCGCCGGGCGCTTCCTGGAAGTACGCACCCGGCGCCTGGAGGCGGGGGGGCGCGTGCGCACCTTCACGGATGTGAGCGACTACCTGGGCACGCTGCAGGCGTTGCGCGAGAGCGAGGCGCGCTGGCGCAGCCTTACCCATCTTTCCTCGGACTGGTATTGGGAGCAGGATGCCGACTTCCGGTTTGTCCGGTTTGACGGCAGGTCCGAGCGCGAGCGGGGTATCCCGGATGAAGCGCACTATGGGCTGACCCGCTGGGAACTGTCCGAGACCGCCGTGGCGCCGGGGCAGTGGTGCAAGCACCGCAAACAGCTGCAAGCCCACGAGGTCTTTCATGACTTCGAGATGCAGCGCACCAGCGCCGACGGCACGCCGATCTGGGTGTCCATCAGTGGCGAACCCATTTTTGATGCCGAAGGCCGGTTCAGCGGCTATCGCGGTGTTGCGCGCAACATCACCGAACGCAAGAAGGCCGAGGCCGAGATTGAGCGCCTGGCGTTCTATGACGAACTCACGGCCTTGCCCAATCGCAGGCTCTTGCTCGACCGGCTGGAGCATGCCACCCAGGGCGGTGCGCGCGACGAATGCCATGGCGCCTTGCTGTTTCTGGACCTGGACAACTTCAAGGCCATCAACGACACCCTGGGCCACGAATGGGGTGACCGCCTGCTGGTCCAGGTGGCCGCGCGCCTGCAGGCCTGTGTGCGGGCGGTGGATACCGTGGCACGCCTGGGAGGTGACGAGTTCGTGGTGATTCTTCAGCACCTGCACGGGGTGGAACCCGAGGCGGCCGTCGAAGCGGAAGCCATTGCCCAGAAGATCATCGCCTCGCTGAATGTGCCTTTCCTGGTGGACAACCGCGAGTTGCACAGCACGCCGAGCATCGGCATTGCGCTGTTCCGGGACGCGCAGCAACCGGTGCACGAACTGCTGCAGCGGGCAGACCTGGCCATGTACCAGGCCAAGGCCCGGGGCCGCAACACGCTGTGCTTCTTCGATCCCGCCATGCAGGCAGCCGCCAGCGCGCGGTCTGCGCTGGAGGGGGATATCCGGCAGGGCCTGCAGCGCAACGAATTCCTGCTGCATTACCAGCCCGTGGTGAACGCAGCGGGCGATATGCTGGGCGCCGAAGCCCTGGTGCGCTGGATGCACCCGCAGCGCGGCATGGTGCCACCGGGCGATTTCATTCCATTGGTCGAACAGACCGGGCTGATACTGCCGCTGGGGCGGCGGGTCATGCGCCTGGCCTGCGACCAGCTGGCGCTGTGGGCGGCCCAGCCCCGCACCGCCGGCTGGAGCGTGGCGGTGAACGTCAGTGCGCAGGAGTTTCGGCACCCCCACTTTGTGCCGCAGGTGCTGGATACCTTGCGCGAGTCCGGCGCGAGGCCTGACCGGCTGAAGCTGGAGCTGACCGAAAGCCTGATGCTGCACGACGTGGAAGACAGCATCCTGAAAATGCAGGCCCTGGGCACCCTGGGTGTGGGGTTTTCGCTGGATGATTTCGGTACGGGCTATTCATCGCTGGGCTATCTCAAGCGCCTTCCGATTGACCAGCTCAAGATCGACCAGAGTTTTGTGCGCGACGTGCTGACCGACCCCAACGATGCGGCCATCGCCTGCACCATCATCACGCTGGCCAGCAGCCTGGGGCTGGATGTGGTGGCCGAAGGGGTGGAAACCGAGGGGCAGCGCGCATTTCTGCTGCGCAACGGCTGCCAGCAGTTCCAGGGCTACCTGTTCGGGCGGCCTGGGCCGGTGGAATGGCTCTAGATTGCTATTAAAAATATGGTAATTAACGCTTGATAAATAAGCGCTTGGGTCACATTTCCCTCAAATTCTGGTGCCAACCCCAGCAACTGGCACGCTCCCAGCCAGGGATGCCGAGCAAGGGCCGCTCCGCAGCGAGGGCATCGTCCCCCTTCCCGGCGAAGCCGCGCAGCGCCTCAGGGGAATGGCCCCAGCTACCCCCGCAGCAACTTGTCCTCGGCCAGCGCCAGCGCTGCCGGGTGCCCCGACAGCACCAGCGTGTCTCCCGCTGCCAGCAAGGCTTCGGCCACTGCGGCACCCGGATGGCCGTCGCCCCGCCGCAGATTGACCACCCGCACCCCCATGGCGGGCAACGCCAGCCCGCCCAGCGGCTCGCCGATGACTTTGGCCCCGGGCGGCAGCGTGATGGTGGACAGGCGCTCCTGGTCGCGCTCGTTCACGGTGTCGTCGTCGGCTCCATGAAAGTAGCCGCGCAGCAGCTGGTAGCGCGCATCGCGCTGGTCCTGCACCAGCCGCAAGACCCGGCGCATGGGCACACCCACCAGCGCCAGCGCGTGGCTGGCCAGCATGAGCGAGCCCTCGATGGCTTCGGGCACCACCTCGGTGGCACCGGCGGCCTGCAGCTTGTCCAGGTGCAGGTCGTCCTGGGTGCGCACCACCACGGGCACCTGCGGTGCATGGGCGCGCGCGCTGGCCAGCACCTTGAGCGCCGACGGCACATCCAGGTAGGTCACCGCCACCGCGCTGGCGCGCACCAGGCCGGCGGCCATCAGCGCCTGCAGGCGGGTGGCATCCCCATAGACCACCGAGTGGCCCGCCGCAGCGGCCTGGCGCACGCGGTCGGGATCCAGGTCCAGCGCCATGTAGGGGATGCCTTCGCGGTCCAGCATCCGGGCCAGGTTCTGGCCGCAGCGGCCAAAGCCGCAAATGATCACATGCTTGCTGGTGTTGATGGACTTGCGTGCGATGGTGGTCATCTGCAGCGACTGCTGCAGCCAGTCGCTGGCCACCAGCCTCATCACGATGCGGTTGCTGTACATGATGAGGAACGGCGTGGCCAGCATCGACAGCACCATGGCCGCCAGAATGGGGTTCATCAGTGCCGGCTGCACCAGGCCGTTGCTCTGTGTGAGCGACAGCAGCACAAAGCCGAACTCGCCCGCCTGCGCCAGGTACAGCCCCGTGCGCAAGGCTACCCCGGTGGTGGCGCCCATGCTGCGCGCCAGCACCAGGATGAGCACCAGCTTGAGCAGCAGCGGCACCGTGACCAGCGCCAGCACCAGCGCCCAGCGGTCCACCAGGATGTGCCAGTCCAGCATCATGCCGATGGTGATGAAGAACAGGCCCAGCAGCACGTCGTGGAACGGGCGGATGTCGGTGCCCACCTGGTGCCGGTATTCGGTCTCAGAAACCAGCACCCCGGCAATGAAGGCGCCCAGGGCCAGGCTCAGGCCGGCCAGCTCGGTCAGCCAGGCCAGCCCCAGCGTGATCAGCAGCAGGTTCAGCATGAACAGCTCGTCGCTCTTGCGCCGCGCCACCTGCGTGAGCCACCAGCGCATCAGGCGCTGGCCGCCCGACAGCAGCAGGCCCACCAGCACCACGGCTTTGAGCAGGGCCAGCCCCAGGGCCGTCAGCAGGTGGTCGGGCGACGAGCCCAGGGCCGGAATCAGCACCAGCAGGGGTACCACTGCCAGGTCCTGGAACAGCAGGATGCCCATCACGCGGCGGCCATGCTCGCTTTCGAGTTCGGAGCGCTCGGCCATCAGCTTGACGACGATGGCCGTGCTGCTCATGGCCAGCACGCCCGACAGCGCCAGAGCCGACTGCCAGCGCATCTCCCACACACCGCCCACCAAGCGCGCCAGCGCCAGCGCCAGGGCGGTGACCACCAGCATGCTCAGCACCACCTGCAGCAGCCCCAGGCCGAACACCTGGCGGCGCATGGCGCGCAGCTTGGGCAGGCTGAACTCCAGCCCGATGGTGAACATCAGGAACACCACCCCGAACTCGCCGAGATGGCGCACGCCTTCCGAGTTCTGGGCCAGCGCCAGCGCATGGGGGCCGATCAGCACCCCGGCGGCCAGGTAGCCCAGCATGGGCGGCAGCTTGAGGCTGCGGCACACCACCACGCCCAACACTGCGGCCAGGAGGTACAGCAAGGTCAGCGCGAGTGAGGACATGGAGCGATGCTATCCGAGCCCGTGCACCCCGGTCGATAGAATCCGCGCATGACTTCCGCCGCCCATTTTCCCCTTGATCCGGATCAGGTCCTGCGCCTGGCGCGGGAAACGTTTGACATCGAGGCCGCTGCCCTCACGGGGCTGGCGGCACGCCTGGACGGCAGTTTCGTGCAGGCCGTGCAGCGGGTGCTGCAGACCGTGGGGCGCGTGGTGGTCATGGGTATGGGCAAGAGCGGCCATATCGGGCGCAAGATCGCGGCCACGCTGGCGTCCACTGGCACGCCGGCATTCTTTGTGCACCCCGCCGAGGCCAGCCACGGCGATCTGGGCATGGTGACGGCAGAAGACCTGGTGCTGGCCATCTCCAACAGCGGCGAAAGCGGCGAGCTCACGGCGCTGCTGCCGGTGCTCAAGCGCCTGGGGGTGCCCCTGATCGCCATGACGGGCGGCCCGCACTCCACGCTGGCCCGCCACGCCGACCTCACGCTGGACTGCAGCGTGGAGCGCGAGGCCTGCCCGCTGAACCTGGCGCCCACGGCCAGCACCACCGCGCAGCTGGCCATGGGCGATGCCCTGGCCGTGGCCCTGCTCGATGCGCGGGGTTTCCGGCCGGAAGACTTTGCCCGCTCGCACCCTGGCGGTGCCCTGGGTCGCAAGCTGCTGACGCACGTGAGCGATGTCATGCGCTCCGGCGACGCCGTTCCCCGGGTGCTGCCCGAGGCCTCGTTCAGTGCGTTGATGCGGGAGATGAGTGCCAAGGGGCTGGGCTGCGCCGCCGTGGTCGATGGTGCGGGGCAGGTGCTGGGGATCTTCACCGACGGTGACTTGCGCCGCCGCATCGAAGCGGGTGCCGACCTGCGCACGGCCACGGCCGCCCAGGTCATGCATGCCACACCCCGCCGCATTGCGCCTGACGCCCTGGCCGTCAATGCCGCCGAAATGATGGAAACCCACGGCATCACCAGCGTGCTGGTGGTGGGTGCCGACGGCGCGCTGGAAGGCGTGGTCCACATCCGCGACCTCATGCGTGCGAAGGTGATATGACCTCCCTGAGTCGCTTCGCTCCTTCCCCCCTTGAAGTGGGGACGCATCCCCTGGACCGGCGGAGCCGGTTCCACGGGTGCACTGGCTTTGTCCGTCCCTGTTCAAACGCTGTGTGATGACCTCTGACGTGACCTTTCCAATACTGCAATTTCCCCCCGCGCTGCTGCTGCAGGCGCAGGGCGTGCGCGTGGCATTTTTTGATGTGGACGGGGTGTTGACCGATGGCGGCTTGTACATCAGCGAAGCCGGCGAAACGCTCAAGCGCTTCAACACCCTGGACGGGCACGGTCTCAAATTGCTGCAAAAGGCCGGCATCACCCCGGCCGTGATCACCGGCCGCGATTCTGCCCCGCTGCGCCTGCGGCTGCAGGCGCTGGGCGTCGAGCATGCCGTGTTCGGTACCGAAGACAAGCGGCCCGCCGCCGAGCAGATGCTGGCCAATCTGGGACTGGACTGGACGCAGGCGGCCGCCATGGGTGACGACTGGCCGGATCTTCCCGTCATGCGCCGCTGCGCTCTGGCCTGTGCACCCGCCAATGCCCATGTGGAGGTGCGCCATGCCGCCCACTACACCACCCAGGCGCGCGGCGGAGAAGGCGCTGCGCGCGAGTTCTGCGACCTGCTGCTGGTGGCCAGTGGCCGCTATGCAGCCCTGCTGGCGGGTTACACCCTATGAGCCCCGTGCTGCGCCAAGGCTGGGAGCGGTTCACGCTGTATCTCCCGATCATCCTCATGGGACTGCTGGCCATGGGCACCTGGTGGCTGGTACGCAATGCCCCCGCGCCCCTGCCACCAGCGAGCGAACCCAGCCAACTGCACGAGCCCGACTATTTCATGAAGGGTTTTTCGGTCAAGAGCTTTGATGCCACGGGGCGCATGCAAAGCGAGGTGACGGGTGACGTGGGGTGGCATTATCCCGACACCGACACCCTGGAGATCGACAACGTGCGCATGCGATCGGTGACGCCGCAGGGCGTGCCCACCGTCGCCACGGCCCGTCGCGCCCTGAGCAATGGCGACGGCTCGGAGGTGCAGCTTTTTGGCAACGCGGTGGTCACGCGCGAGGGCCAGCCGCGCCTGGAGTTCCGTGGCGAATTCCTGCATGCGTTCACCCAGGCCGAGCGTGTTCGTTCCGACCAGCCCGTCGTGCTCACGCGTGGCAACGACCGGTTCACGGCCGATGCCATGGAATATGACCACCTGGACCAGGTGCTCCAGCTGCGCGGGCGTGTGCGGGGCGTGCTGATGCCCGCTGCGACGCGATAGCTTGCCCGCAGCACCCTGGCGGTCCCCATGACGGCTCCTCTTGTTTTCATCACGGGTGCCTCCAGCGGCATTGGCCAGGCCCTGGCCCTGCGCTTTCACCGGCAAGGCTACCGGCTGGCGCTGGTGGCACGGCGCATGGTAGAGATCAAATCATGGGCCAGAAAACAAGGGATAAGCGCTGCTAGCTATGAAATTTATAGTGCTGATGTGTCGGTGCCCGCCAGCATCATGGCGGCAGGCCAGGACTGCATCGCGCGCCAGGGGTTGCCCGATGTGGTGATTGCCAACGCCGGCATCAGCGTGGGCATGGACACCGCCGTCCGTGCCGACATCGATGTCATGGCACGCACCTTTGCCACCAACAACATCGGCATGGCGGCCACCTTCCAGCCGTTTGTGGAGGGCATGGTGCAACGCCGCAGCGGCACCCTGGTGGGTATCGGCAGCGTGGCGGGAATTCGCGGTTTGCCAGGGCATGGGGCGTATTGCGCCAGCAAGGCGGCGGTCATCAGCTACTGCGAGAGCCTGCGTGGCGAAATGCGCCCGCATGGGGTGCGCGTGGTCACCATTTCACCGGGCTATGTCGATACACCGCTCACGCGCCAGAACCGCTATGCCATGCCGTTTCTGATGCGTGCCGATGATTTTGCCGACCGCGCCTTCAAGGCCATCGCCGCCGGTGCGCGCTACCGTGTCATTCCCTGGCAGATGGGCGTGGTCGCCAAGCTGCTGCGCCTGCTCCCGAACGCAGTGTTCGACCCACTGCTGGCCGGCCGTCCCCGCAAGCAACGCCAGGGTGCAGGGTCCTAGCTGCGGTGGGCGGGAGCAAGGCGGTCTTGGGGATGGCGTGCCGGTTCCGGAAAACTGGGCGCGCTGGCGCGAACATCCCAAGCTTTCGGCCATGAAAAAAGCCCCCGAAGGGGCTTCCACTCAAGACAAACTGCAGGCGAGTGGCTCAGTAACTGTCGCCACCGCCATAGCCGCCACCGCTGCGGCCACCATTGCCACCGCCATTGCGTGAGCCTGTGCCATACGGGCTGCGGAAACCACCCTCACTGCGGCCGCCGCCGTAGCCGCCACCGTCACCGCGGCCACCACCTCCATAGCCACCGCCGCCTTCACGGCCACCACCGTAGCCACCACCACCGCCGCCGTATCCTCCGCCACCACCGCTGCGGCCGCCGCCGTAGCCGCCGCCGCCGCCACCACCAAAGCCTCCACCACTGCGGGGCGGACGTGGTTCCATCGGGCGGGCTTCATTGACGACGATGCCACGGCCTCCCAGGGGCTGACCGTTCATGCCCTGAATGGCGGCCTGCGCTTCGGCATCGCTGCCCATCTCGACGAAACCAAAGCCCTTGGAACGGCCGGTATCGCGTTCCATCATGACCTTGGCGCTTGTTACGGCACCAAATTGACCAAAGGCCTGTTCCAGATCGCTGTCGCGCACCGAATAAGGCAGGTTGCCGACATACAGTTTGTTGCCCATCACGGGACTCCTCAAAAACACATGGATAAAGCGATGGAGTCCCGAAAACGCAGCCAGTTGATCTCAACGAAGCCTTGAGCGCGAAACCGACGGATCACCGCAGACTTTTAGGCGAGAAAAACCCCGCAAATTGAATATGTCGCACAGTTTTTGGGAAAAGGCAAGTGCTTTTACCCGCTGTGGCAGCAATGCCGCAGCCATGAAAAAAGGAGCCCTGAGGCTCCTTGTTTTCCGGTGGCAGGTGCAAGCACCTGCCGAACGGTCTTAGTAGCTGCTGCGGCCACCGCCGTAGCCGCCACCGCCGCCGCCGTAGCCACCGCCGCTGCGGCCACCGCCGTAACCGCCGCCGCCATTGCCGCCACCGAAGCCACCGCTACGGGGAGCGCGTGGCTCCATGGGGCGGGCTTCGTTGACCACGAGGTCACGGCCGCCGAAATTGGTGCCATGCACGCCTTGGATGGCGGCCTGGGCTTCGGCATCGCTGCCCATTTCGACAAAGCCGAAACCCTTGGAGCGGCCGGTGTCGCGCTCCATCATGACCTTGGCGCTGCCGACCGTGCCGTACTGGCTGAAGGTCTGCTGCAGGTCTTCGTCGCGGAAGGAATAGGGCAGGTTGCCCACGTAAAGTTTGTTGCCCATGAAGGACTCCTGAAAAAACATGAAAACGCGATGGGAGTCCGACGCAATCAACAAACCTGTGACGACTTCAAAGACGCGAAACTGACCAATCACCGCTAACTTAACTGCTTTCCTGCCGGGCAGAAAAAGCCAAGCCATTATCAATCACTTTTATGCGCCGTGCGGATATTTATTTCTAAGAAGAAATTGTTCGGGTAGAAAACGTTGTAAGAGCCTGGTTACGATCCCCTGGGAGATCGTAACCAGGCTCTCAAGGGATCCGGGAACACGTTGCGCTAAAATAGCGCCGTCTTTGGGGAGTAGCCCGCCCGGCCACACATGGCGCCGGGGGCTTGCGTCAACACACTTGGGTTCCCACAACCTATGGCGCACGCGGCTTGTGATGAGCTGGGCGAGACCATTGACTGCATGCCGATCCATTGGCCGGAGTCGGTGTGCAGTCAATGCGTTCATCGCCCATCCGGCCGGATTGGACCCCCTCCCCATGGAAGCCTTCTTTGTTTCTACCGCCATCGTCGCCCTGGCCGAGATGGGCGACAAGACCCAGTTGCTGGCACTGGTATTGGCCGCGCGTTTCCGAAAACCCTGGCCGATCGTGCTCGGTATCCTGGTGGCCACCCTGGCCAACCACGGGCTCGCGGGCGCCGTTGGCGCCTGGGTGACCACGTTCGTGGGGCCCCAGGTATTGCGCTGGATTCTGGGGGCCTCCTTCATTGCCATGGCGGTGTGGATGCTGATCCCGGACACGCTCGACGAAGGCGATGCCGACGGTTCGCCGCGCTGGGGAGTTTTTGGCACCACCCTCGTGGCCTTCTTCCTTGCCGAGATGGGCGACAAGACGCAGATCGCCACCGTCATGCTGGCGGCGCAGTACAACGCCTACCTGTGGGTGGTGGCCGGAACCACGCTGGGCATGATGCTGGCCAATGCGCCCGTGGTCTGGCTGGGCGACCGCATCACGCGCCTGGTGCCCATCCGCATCGTGCACATTCTGTCGGCGGTCATTTTCTTCGTCCTCGGGCTGGTGGCGATTTTTGCGCCGGCATGACGCGCCAGGGTCGCCGCGCGGCGACCCTTTTGGTATATTTGCCGCACGCGCCGATTTGCCACAGCTTGCGGGCGCTTAATAAATTCTGCTAAAGACCCGTCCGACACATCCCGGCCTCGTTTTTAGCGACGCCGGGTTTTTTTATGTCGTTCATTGCCACACCCCAGACCATGCATTTTCCGGAGGTGCTGCCGCTGCAAAGCGGCGCGTCGCTCCGTGACTACCACCTGGCTTACGAAACCTACGGCACCCTCAATGCCGACGCGTCCAACGCCGTGCTGGTGTGCCACGCCCTCAACGCTTCGCACCATGTGGCCGGCGTGTACGAGGGCCAGGACAAGAGCGAGGGCTGGTGGGACAACATGATCGGCCCCGGCAAGCCGGTGGATACCAACCGCCTCTTCGTGATCGGGGTGAACAACCTGGGCTCATGCTTCGGCTCCACCGGGCCCATGCACCTGCACCCGGATACCGGCGAGGTCTACGGTGCCGATTTTCCCGTGGTCACGGTGGAGGACTGGGTCAACGCCCAGGCCCGGCTGCTGGAGCGGCTGGGCATCACGCAGCTGGCCGCCGTGCTGGGCGGCAGCCTGGGCGGCATGCAGGCCCTGTCCTGGACGCTGCAGTACCCCGAACGGGTGCGCCATGCCGTGGTGGTGGCCAGCGCCCCCAACCTCACGGCCGAGAACATTGCCTTCAACGAAGTGGCGCGCCGCGCCATCGTCACCGATCCCGACTTCCACGGCGGCCACTTTTACCGCCATGGCGTGGTCCCCAAGCGCGGCCTGCGCATTGCCCGCATGATCGGCCACATCACGTATTTGAGCGACGATGTGATGAACGAGAAGTTCGGCCGCCAGCTGCGCGAAGGCCTGGATCTCAAGTACTCCACCCAGGACATCGAGTTCCAGATCGAAAGCTACCTGCGCTACCAGGGCGACAAGTTCAGCGAGTATTTCGACGCCAACACCTACCTGCTGATCACGCGCGCGCTCGATTACTTCGATCCGGCGCGCGGCCATGGCGGCGACCTCACCCAGGCGCTGGCACGCGCCACGGCCAAATTTTTGCTGATCAGTTTCACCACCGACTGGCGGTTTTCTCCCCGGCGCAGCCGCGAGATCGTGAAAGCCCTGCTCGACAACCGCCGCAGCGTGAGCTACGCCGAAATCGATGCCCCCCACGGGCATGATGCCTTTTTGCTCGATGATGCCCGTTACATGAACGTCATGTGCTCTTACTTCGATAGCATTGCAAAGGAGCTGGCATGACCGAGAAAACCACGATGCAAGCCATTGCCCGCATGGTTCCACCCGGCTCGCGCGTGCTCGACCTGGGTTGTGGCGACGGCGCCATGCTGTCCTACCTGCAACGCGAACGTGGCTGCAGCGGTTACGGCATCGAGATAGCCGATGCCAACGTGCTGGCCTGCGTGCAGCGCGGGGTGGACGTGATCCAGCTCAACCTCGACGAGGGCCTGGCCATGTTTGGCGACAACTCGTTCGACGTGGTGCTGCAGATCGACACCCTGCAGCACCTGCGCAACGCAGAGGTCATGCTGCGCGAAACCGCCCGCGTGGGGCGCACCGGCGTGGTGGCCTTCCCCAACTTCGCGCACTGGCCCAACCGCCTGTCGGTGCTGCGCGGGCGCATGCCGGTCACGCGGCGCCTGCCCTACCAGTGGTACGACACGCCCAATATCCGCGTGGGCACCTACAAGGATTTTGAGGTGCTGGCGCTCAAGAACCACCTGCGCGTGATCGATGCGTTCGGTCTGCAGGCCGGGCGCGCGGTTCGCTGGTGCCCGAACGCGCGGGCGGGCACGGCCGTGTTCCATTTCGAGCACGCCTGATGACCCCCCTCATGGCCGCCTCCCTTGCCCAACCGCTCCGTGGCGCGCCAGCTCACCTTGATGGCCATGGGCCTGATGGTGCTGCTCCGTTCGATCGGCGTTGCGTTGTCGCCAGGACACGCACCGTGCCGATGAAAGCAACCGCACCATGGCGGCGGTGGACGCGCTCACCGGCGCGGAGAACCGCCGCGCGCTGATCCGTGCGCTGGACCGCGCTGCGCCGCTCCTCCACCCCGGGGCCGCAGCAGGCCCCTCCCGATACGCGCTCCCCGCCTGGCCACGGAGAACTTGGCGCCTGCGGGCACGTTGTGGTCGAATGCGGTTTTCGCAACGCCGCAGGAGCCCGCCCATGAACGCCCGTGTCCCCTCCCAAATCCTTGAACCCGCGCTGGCGCTGGAGCGGATCGGCCAGACCTGGGACAGCGACATCCTGCGCCAGCTCACCGAATACATCGCCATTCCGGCCAAGTCGCCCACCTTTGCCCCCGACTGGGCGCAGCAGGGCCTGCTCGACACCGTGGTGCGCAATGCTGCCACCTGGGTCGGGGCGCAGAAGGTGGCGGGACTGCACCTGGAAATCGTGCGCCTGCCCGGCCGCACCCCGGTGCTGTTCTTTGAGATCGAGGCCACCGAGGCCGCTGCCACCCAGACCGTGCTGATGTATGGCCACCTGGACAAGCAGCCCGAGTTTTCCGGCTGGCGCAGCGACCTCGGTCCCTGGACGCCCAAGTACGAAGACGGCAAGCTCTACGGGCGCGGCGGCGCCGACGACGGCTACGCCGTGTACGCCAGCATTGCCGCCGTGCAGGAACTCCAGCGCCAGAACGTGCCGCACCCGCGCATCGTGGGCCTCATCGAAACCTGCGAGGAAAGCGGCTCGCACGACCTGCTGCCCTACATCGATGCCCTGCGCGCGCGCCTGGGCGATGTGGGCCTGGTGATCTGCCTGGACAGCGGCGCCGGCAACTACGACCAGCTCTGGCTCACCACCAGCCTGCGCGGCATGGCCAGCGGCACGCTCAAGGTCGAGATCCTCACCGAAGGCATCCACTCGGGCGACGCCTCGGGCCTGGTGCCGTCCAGCTTCCGCATCATGCGCCAGGTGCTCGACCGCCTGGAAGACAGTGCCACCGGCCGCCTGCTGCCCGCCAGCTTCCATTGCCAGGTGCCTGCCGACCGCCTGGCCCAGGCCCGTGCCACGGCCGCCATCCTGGGCGACGAGGTCTACAAGCGCTTTCCGTGGGCGCACTACGACTGCGGCGGCTCCACCACCTTTGCGCTGCCCACCACCACCGATCCGCTGCAGGCCCTGCTCAAGCGCACCTGGGAGCCCACGCTCAGCGTGACCGGTGCCGAGGGCTTTCCTGCGCTGCAGGACGCGGGCAACGTGCTGCGCCCCTACACCGCCTTCAAGCTCAGCCTGCGCCTGCCGCCGCTGGTGGACGCCGCCCGGGCCGTGCAGGACTTGAAGGCCCTGCTCGAAGACAACGCGCCCTACCAGGCCAGGGTCACGTTCGACGGCGGAGGCGGCGCCACGGGCTGGAACGCCCCGGCCACCACGCCCTGGTTCGAACAGGCGCTCAATGAGGCGTCGCAGGCGCACTTTGGCGCGTCCTGCGGCTACATCGGGCAGGGGGGCACCATCCCGCTGATGAACATGCTCAGTGAAGGTTTTCCGAAGGCCCAGATGATGGTGTGCGGCGTGCTCGGCCCCAAGAGCAATGCGCATGGCCCCAACGAGTTTTTGCATGTGCCCTATGCCAAACGCCTCACCGCCTCGGTGGCGCAGGTGATCGGCGCCATGGCCCGGCAGGCCGCATTGGAGGCCGCTACGGCCTGAGCACCGGCAGGACGCGCGCGCCAGCGCCAAGCGCCGTTGGTGCGCTGCCTCGCCACTCCAACCACCCCGGCAGACGGCGAGAACCTGGCAGTCCAGGACTGGCCCCTGATGGAGGGCTCACCCCGCGGCACCGTGCTGCTGGTGCATGGCCTGGGCGAGCATGTGGGGCGGTATGATGCCCTGGCGCGGCGCCTCAATGCCTGGGGCTTTGCCGTGCGGGGCTATGACCAGTTTGGCCATGGCGAGTCGGACGGGCCACGCGGCGGCCTCACCACGGCCATGCGCCTGCTCGACGATCCGGCCGACATGGTGGACGCCACCCGCGCCCGCATGGCGCCGGGCCAGCCGCTGGTGCTGCTGGTGCTGCTGGGCCACAGCCTGGGCGGGCTGGTGGCGGCGCGGTTCGTGTCGCTGCACCTGCGGCCGGTGGATGGGCTGGTGCTGTCATCGCCCGCGCTGGACCTGGGGCTCAACGCCATGCAAAAGCTGCTGCTGGCCACGCTGTCGCACCCCGCACCCAACCTACGCGTGGGCAACGGGCTCGATGCGCAATACCTCTCGCACGACCCGGCCGTGGTGGCCGCCTACCTGGCCGATCCCCTGTGCCATGACCGCATCAGCGGCCGCCTGGCCCGTTTCGTTGCCAACAGCGGCCCCGCAACCCTGGCCGAGGCAGCGCGCTGGAATGTGCCCACCCTGTTGATGTGGGCCGGGGCCGACCGACTCGTTTGCCCTGCCGGCAGCCGCGCTTTCGCCGCCGCAACACCGCCAGCCACGGTACGGGCCCACTGCTTCAGTCCCTGTACCACGAGTTGTTCAACGAATGCCTCGAACTGTCCGAGCCAGTGCTGGACATGCTGCGCCGCTGGCTGTCGCGGCAATTTCCTGTCATGAATTGAAAATATCCGGCCTTGGCGCTTGGTCCGCAAGCGCTGCCAGCTATAGGTTTGGAGCATCACAGATCCTGGCGGCTGTGCTTGGCCGCGTCTCTTTCGCCTGCATGGCAGCGTAGCAGTAGGCAATGCAATCCCTCATCCGGTCAGCCGCCGCCTCTGGCGCCCCGCCCGGAGGCTGGGTGGTCACGGCGCCACACGGCACCACGGACGCCGCCCGCTGTCAAGCCCAGCGCGTCTGCGCTCTCGTTCCTTGCCGACGCCGGGGACATGAGCGGAACGAATACCGCCGAATTAGGGTAACTCCCAGGAAAAAAGAATAACTAGTTTGATCAAAATACACGACAAATCAATAATCTCACATTAAGAGAATTTTATTCAATGAGCTACCAATTCGACTTCGGCGTGATTGCCGAGCACGGCCCCGAGCTATTGCATGGCTGCCTGCAGACCCTGCAGTTGAGCGCGCTGTCGATTGCTCTGGCCCTTGCCCTGGCCCTGGTGTTGCTGCTGGGTTTGCGCTCGTGCTACACGGCGCTGCACTGGCCCATCGTGGCGTTCATCGAGGTGGTGCGCAACACGCCCTTCCTGGTGCAGATCTTTGTGCTGTTCTTCGGTTTGCCCGTTCTGGGTGTGCGCCTGTCGCCAGCCACCGCCGCAGTGCTTGCGCTCACCCTGAACGGCGCGGCCTATGTCACCGAAATCATCCGTGGTGGCCTGGAATCCATCTCCAAGGGGCAGACCGAAGCGGGCCTCGCCCTGGCCCTTCGACCATTGCAGGTGTTTCGCCACGTCATCCTGAAGCCGGCGCTGCGTGCCATCTACCCTGCGCTGGTCAGCCAGTTCATCTTTTTAATGCTCACCTCCAGCATTGTTTCTTCCATCAGCGCCGATGAGCTCACTCATGTAGCTGCCGTGCTGGAGGGCCGCACCTTCCGCAGCTTTGAGATCTATTTCGCCGTGGCGGGTCTGTATCTGGCCATGTCCATGCTCCTGTCGGCCGTGTTCGCGTTCATCTATCGCGCCACGCTGAACTATCCCTCGCGCTGAACACCGCCATGAACAACTTCGGCCTTCCCGAAACCTTGCTGCTGGCCAAGGGCCTGCAATGGACCGTACTGCTCACACTCACCGGCTTTGTTGGCGGCGTGCTCGGCGGCTTGGTGGTGGCGCTGTGCCGCGTATCACCCCTGGTGCCATTGCGCTTGGCGACCGTTGCATTCATCGAGGTGTTTCGTGGCACGCCGCTGCTGCTGCAACTTTTCGTGGTGTTCTACGGCCTGTCGGTGCTGGGCTTTTCGCTCAGCGCCTGGACTTCGGTGGCCATCTGTCTGACGTTGAACGCCAGCGCTTTCCTGGGCGAAATCTGGCGCGGCTCGATTCAGGCGCTGCCCGGGGGGCAGAGCGAGGCCGCCAGTGCCTTGGGCTTGCACTATCTGCCCCGCATGCGCCACGTTGTCATGCCACAGGCGCTGAAAATTTCGCTACCGGCCACCGTCGGCTTTCTGGTTCAGTTACTCAAAGGGACCTCGCTGGCCAGCATCGTAGGTTTTGCCGAGCTGATGCGCAGTGGCGCCATTGTTTCCAACGCCACCTTCAATCCGCTGTTCGTCTACAGCGTGGTGGCAGCCCTTTATTTCGCTTTGTGCTGGCCGCTGTCGCTCTATGGGCGACACATGGAGAAGCGGCTGGCTGGCGCCCAACGTACGGGCTGATTTTCCCATCGCGACTTTTTCAACAAGGAGACATTCATGGTTTTTCTCAACCGCCGCAATCTGGTCCGCGCCGCCGCGCTGGCCGTCGCCACTGCCAGCCTCGTGGGCATGGCCCAGGCTCAGACCGTCGATGAAATCAAGAAGCGCGGCGTTTTGCGCGTGGGCATCCTGGCGGATCTGCCACCCTGGGGATTTGTCGGTCGCGACGGCAAACCCACGGGCTACGACGCCGACGTCGCTTCCTTGCTGGGCAAGAAAATCGGCGTGCCGGTGGAATTCATCGGAACCACCTCGGCCGCGCGCACCGCGCTGCTGATGACGGGCAAGGCCGACGTGCTGATTGCGACCGTGGGCATGTATGCCGACCGCGCCAAGGTCGTGCAGTTCACCAAGCCCTACGCCACAATGGGCATCACCGTCATCGGCAAAAAGGCGCTGCCCGTCACCAAAATGGAAGACCTGGGCAGCTACCGCGTGGGTGTGTCGCGCTCTTCCATCATGGACAACACCATTACCGCCGGCGCGCCCAAGACGGCAACCATACAGCGCTTTGACGACGAGGCCACATCCATCCAGGCGCTGGTGTCCGGCCAGGTGGACCTCATCGGCGGCAACACCACGTACTTCCAGAACATCAACAAAGCCGTGCCCAACCACTCGTTCGAGCACAAGTTCTACATCACGCGCCAGTACATGGGCATGGCAACACGGCCCGGCCAGAAAGACATCAATGTCTACCTGAACAAGTTCATCGACGAGATCACGGACAGCAGCGAGCTCAACGCGATTTACAAGAAGTACATCGGCGACGACATGCCGGCTCTGGCCGCGAGGATCGACGGCGTACCGTACTCCGTCCAGTGAGAAAGGAAAACACCGTGTCGCCAGCCGCGTCCCACCCCTCCCACACCGACACCAGCAGCGCGCCCATCATCACGATGAAGGACGTGCAGAAGTGGTACGGGTCCTACCATGCGCTGAAGAACATTCAGCTCGAGGTGCGCCGCGGTGAACGCATCGTCCTGTGTGGCCCCTCGGGGTCGGGCAAGTCCACACTGGTGCGCTGCATCAACCAGCTCGAGCGTGTGCAGTCCGGCCACATCTGGGTCGACGGTCACGACGTGGTCGGAGCCTCGGCTAAGACCCTGGACTCCGTGCGGCGTACGGTGGGCATGGTGTTCCAACAGTTCAACCTGTTCCCGCACCTGACGGTGCTGGAGAACTGCATGCTCGCGCCGCTGAAGACCGGCAAGATGAACAAGGCGCAGGCGCGCGAGACAGCATTGCGACTGCTCGACCGCGTGCACATTGGCAGCCAGGCTGGAAAATACCCGGCCCAGCTCTCCGGCGGCCAGCAACAGCGCGTGGCCATTGCCCGCGCCCTCTGCATGGAGCCCGCGGTGATGCTATTCGACGAGCCCACCTCGGCGCTCGACCCCGAGATGGTCAAGGAAGTGCTGGACACCATGATCGGTCTGGCCGACGACGGCGTGACCATGATCTGCGTGACGCACGAGATGGGGTTTGCCCGCGCCGTGGCCGACCGGGTGATCTTCATGGCCGAAGGTGAAATCGTCGAGGCTGCCCCACCCGAAGAATTTTTTACCGCGCCACGCCACGAACGCACGCGCGCCTTTCTGGGCCAGATCCTGGCCCATCACCACGCGCCGGAACCGGTGCTCTGAACCCTTGATTGCCATGAACCGCCACGTCTTCGTATTGAACGGCCCGAATCTGAATCTGCTGGGCGAACGCGAACCCCATATCTACGGCATCGAAACGCTGGACACCATCCGCGACCGCGTGCAGGCGCGCGCCGCGCAAGTCGGCCTGACCATCGATTTCCGTCAGTCCAACCATGAGGGCGTGCTGATCGATGCTATCCACGAAGCGCGCAAGAGTGCGGCCGGCATCATCATCAACCCGGCCGGCCTGACCTTTTATGCGGTCTCGCTGCTCAACGCCCTGGAAGCGTACGACGGTGTGAAGATCGAAGTGCACCTGACCAACCGTTCCAAGCGCGCCGACTACTACCACCGCAGCCTGGTCTCTTTCACCGCCGACGGCATGGTCGAAGGCCTGGGCGGCGATGGCTATGTGCTGGCCGTCGAGGCCATGGCCATGAAACTGGCGCGCAAGGCCTGAATCATGAGCCGCTTGTTCGAACCCCTGCAGGTAGGGGCCTGGCGACTGGCCAGCCGCGTGGTGATGGCACCCATGACGCGCAACCGCGCGCCCGGCGCCTTGCCCACCGCGTCCATGGCCACCTACTATGGCCAGCGTGCCGGCGCCAGCGAAGGCGCGGCGCTCATCGTGAGCGAGGCCACGGCCATCAGCCCCAGCGCCCAAGGTTATTCTGACGTGCCGGGCTTGTGGTCCGACGCGCAGGTGGCTGCATGGCACCCGGTGACCGAGGCCGTGCACGCACGCGGCGGCCATTTCGTGGCACAGCTGTGGCATGTGGGCCGTGTTTCGCACACCAGCCTGCAGCCCGATGACCAGGCTCCGGTGGCGCCGTCGGCCATCACCGCCCAGGCCCGTACCTATCTGGTGGATGCCCAAGGCCAGGGTGGCTTCGTCGAAACCTCAGCGCCGCGTGCGCTGACGGAGCGCGAGATTCACGGCATCGTCGAGGACTACGCGCACGCAGCAGCCTGCGCCCGTGCGGCTGGCTTCGACGGCGTCGAGGTGCATGCCGCCAACGGCTACCTGATCGACCAATTCCTGCGCAGCGGCGCCAACCAGCGCACGGACGCCTGGGGTGGCAGCATCGACAACCGCGTGCGTTTTCTCGTGGCGGTGACGCGCGCCATCGGCGAGCGCATCGGCGGCGACCGGGTCGGCGTGCGCCTGTCGCCAGTGACACCCACCAACGACGCCCACGATCCCGAGCCCCAGGCTCTGTTCAATGCCGCCGTGTGCGCGCTCGGCCCCCTCGGCCTGGCCTATATCCACGTGGTCGTCGGCCAGGGCCGCGGCGCCCGCGACCACCAACAGGGCGAAGCCGAATTCAGCTACGAGGCCCTGCGCGCGGCCTACCGCGAAGGCGGCGGGCGCGGCGCCTGGATGCTCAACAACGGTTACGACCTGGCACTGGCGCAGGAGGCGCTGGCCCGGGGCGACGCCGACCTCATCGCATTTGGCCGACCCTTTATCGCCAACCCCGATCTGTCGCGGCGCTGGCGCGAGCACCTGCCTTTGTCGCACGCCGAAGCCACCGTCTTCTATGGCGGGGGGGATGCCGGATACATCGACTTTCCCACCGCGGCCCCTCTTTCCGAACCCCAAAGCGCACTCCAGCCATGATCGTCGAAGAACGCATCTATACCCTGCACACGGAAGTCCAGCTCAAGGACTACCTGCACATCTACGAAGCCGAGGGCCTGGTGGTGCAAAAGCCCATCCTGGGCGGCTTCCTCGGCTATTTCCACACCGAAATCGGCACCCTCAACCAGCTGGTGCACCTGTGGGCCTACACCGACCTGGAAGACCGGCGCGTGCGCCGTGAGCGCCTGCACCAGAACGAGCAGTGGCTCGGCTGTCTGCGCAAGATCCGCCCCATGATCAAGACCATGGAAAACCGCATCATGCTGCCCACCTCGTTCTCGCCCGTGCGCACGATGCCGCTGGCGCTGCTGACCGACTGACCCACACACTCTCTCGGACACACTGCATGAGCAGCTTCGACAAGGCCCTGGCCATCTTCGACCTCTTCCGCGAGGACTGCATCAGCGTCCACGTGGAGGATGTGGTCGAGAAGCTGGATATCTCGCGCGCCACGGCGTACCGCTATCTGGCCTCGCTGAGCGAGGCCGGCCTGCTCTCGCCGACCTCGCGCGGCACCTATGTGCTGGGGCCACGCATCATCGAGCTCGACCGCATGATGCGCATCCATGACCCGCTGCTCACCGCGGGCCGCGTGGTGATGGAAGAAACCAGCCACCGGCTGGGCATGAACATGCTGCTGGCGAGCTATTACCGCGACGGCATCATGTGTGTGGACATTGCCTGGCCGGATGCCTCCATCGTGCAGGTCTACGAGCGCGGCCGGCCGATGTCGCTGTTTCGCGGCGCCATGGCCAAGATCATCCTGGCCTATCTGTCGCCCTACCAGCTGCGCAACGTCGCGCTGCACCATACCGAGGAAATCCGCGCAGCGGGCCTGGGCGCGGACTGGCCCGCTTTCCGTGCCGAGATGGCGAAGATCGCGCGCGAAGGGACCTGCATCACGCGGGGCGAGCTCTGGGTGGGCGCACTTGGCATTTCCGCGCCGGTGTTCGACCCCGATCGCAAGATTCTGGGCAGCATCACCTTCGCCATGTCGGAGGAGCGCCTGTCCGCCAGCGACGCGCAGCAGCTGCGCGCAGAGATCGTCGAAGTCTCGCAGCGCATCACGGCCCTGATCGCCGAACAGGTCGAGCAGACCGACTCCCCTGCCACCACGCCAGCCACAGGCCGCGTGGCGAACACCACCCCGACTTCCGACTGACAGGAGAAGACATTTCCATGCTCACCGCCCATACCCCCTTTCTCGCCCACGAAGGCCAGCTTGGCCCGCTGGACTCGCGCATCATCGACGTCGAGGCGCTGCCCTGGCGCGCCACGCCCACGCCCGGCGTGGACATCAAGGTGCTGCTGCGCGACGAAAAGACCGGCCTGCTCACGGCCCTGTTCCGCTGGCAGCCCGGCAGCGTTCTGGGCCTGCACGAACACATCGAGATCGAACAAAGCTACGTGCTCGAAGGCGAGTTCGAAGACGACGACGGTGTTTACACCAAAGGCAACTTCGCCTGGCGGCCACCAGGCCACCGCCATGTGGCCCGCTCGCCCAAGGGTGCGACCGTGCTGTGCTTCTTCCTCAAGCCCAACAAATTTCTGGAAGGCCCGCTGGCCGGGGAGGAGTTGAAGTGAACGACGCGCTGCAACGCCTGCTGGATCTGGAAGACATCCGCGCGTTGAAGGCGCGCTATTGCTGGGCCATCGACACCAAGCAATGGAATGCGCTGCGGGCACTGTTCAGCCCCGATGCGCGGTTCGAAGGCTTTGGTTCCGCGCCCGATGGCTCGGACGCGGACAGCTTCGTGGCCGGAGTCTCCTCGCGGCTGGCCCATGCGATCAGCGTGCACCAGTGCCACACGCCGCAGTTCGTTTTCCTTGACGCCGACCGCGTGCGCGGCGTCTGGGCCATGCAGGACCACCTGGAGTGGCCCCAACCCATCGCCCTGAAGGAAGCGCCCGAGGCACGCGGCTTCATCGGCTACGGCCATTACGAGGAAGAGTACCGCCGCATCGACGGACGCTGGCGCATGCACCTGCTGCGCCTGACGCGGCTGCGCATCGACCCGCTGCCGGTATCGCCGGCGGCCCAGCCGGCCACGTTGCGACGCGCCAGCACCGACTGGCTGGAGGCCCAAGCGTGAGACGCGCACTGGTCGTCGGGGCCAGTGGCGTCATCGGCCGGGCCATGGCCCAAGAGCTGGTGGCGCGCGGCTGGGACGTGGTCTGTGCCACGCGCTCGGGCGAAAGCGTGCCGGGCGCCAAGGGCCTGGCCGTGGACTTGCTCGACGCGGCCGCCGTCGCGGGCGCTGCGGCCGCCCTCGGCCCGGTGAGTCATCTCTTCTACGCAGCCTACCAGCCCCGGCCCTCGCGTGCCGAGGAAATCGCACCTAACCGCGCAATGCTCGACCGCTCCATCGACCTGGCCCGCGTCACGGAGCCGGCTGCCTTCCAACATGTGGTGCTGGTGACTGGCGGCAAGGTGTACGGCCTGCAGTGGGGGGCCATCAAAACCCCCGCCCGCGAGGGCGACCCGCGCAGCCTGGGTCCCAACTTCTATTTCGCGCAGGAGGACCTGCTGCGCGAGCGCGGCCCGCGCGAGGGCTGGAGCTGGACCCACCTGATTCCGCCCTTCGTCACCGGCTACTCGGACCGCGCGCCCATGAACCTGGTGATGGTGCTGGCCGTGCTCGGCAGCCTGGCCCGCGAGCTGGGGCAGCCGCTGCGCTTTCCGGGCCCGCTGGCGGCCTGGGAGTCGCTGCACCATATCGCGGATGCGGACCACATCGGCGCAGCCGCAGCCTGGGCAGCCGACAGCCACAACGCGGCGGACCAGGTGTTCAACGTGGCGAACGGCGACCCGGGCCGCTGGCAGCACATCTGGGCCGGCATCGCGCGTTTTTTCGACGTGCCGGTGGCCGACCCCGCACCCCTGCCGCTGGCGCAGGTGGCCGAGTCCCTGCAACCCGTGTGGCGCCGCATCGCCGAGCGCGAGAACCTGCGACAGAGCGATCTGATGGCCCTGGTGGACTGGGGCTGGGCAGAATACATGTTCCACACCGCGTTCGCCAAGGACGTGCTGTTCGAGACCGGCAAGCTGCGCTGCGCGGGGTTCCACGACTGCCTGGACACCGAGGCGAAGTTGCACGAACGCTTCGAGCAGTTGCGTAGCTTGCGCCTGATCCCCTGAGTTATCTGATTCTTTCTTTCCTATGAACGCACTCCACACTCCCCTGATCTTGCACGCCGACGATGCGCGCGTGCTGGTGTTCGACTCTGCCACCCATGTCGAAGCCTATGTCGCCCACTACCCGGCCGAGGCCGGCAACGTGGTGGTGGCCGCTTCCTACGCTGGCGTGCTGTGCGCGCGCATGGTCATGTCGGCCCGCCCGCGCGCAGCTATCGGGCTGGACTGCGGCATCGGCAAGGACGGCGCCGGCATTGCAGGCCTGTGGTACTACGAGGCGCTCGGCGTGCCCGCTGCTGCCGCGGACTCCATGACCGCCGAGATGGGCAACGGCAGCGACCTGTATGAAAACGGCATGATCAGCCGCGTGAACGACGCCGCCCAGCGCCTGGGCCTGGAGCCCGGTCTGAGCGTGCGCGAAGCCGTGCAGGCCCTGGTCGATGGCCAGCGTGCGCCCCACCCGTTCGACCCGGCGCGCCGCCGTGTCGTGCACACCGGGCCCGAAGGCCGCAGTATCGTGTGCACCGACTCCATCGCCTTTGCGTTGCCGGAGGACCGTGAGCGCAACGTCCTGTGCACTGCCGGCCACACTGGCCGCAGCGTGGTGGACTATTTCCGGGGCTTTCGGCCCTGGGGCTTCATCTGCTCGGACGGTGCCACCGGCAAGAACAACTCCGGCGTCAGCGCGCTCGCGGCCGTGGAGGCCGATGGCATTGCCGGCGCCTCCGTCGACGCCAACACCGCGCGCATGGGCGATGGCCAGAGCACCTATTTCGACGGCATCATCAGCGCCGCCAACGCCCTGGCCCTGGCTAAGGGCGTGCGCATGGGCCAGTCCGCGCGCGAGGCGGCACTGTGCCTGCTGTCCTGATACCTGCCGACTTTTACTGTCCGACGGCAACGCCGAAGCCGCCACACGAGGAACACATGCGATTTGTCAGTTTTGAAGCCCAGGGACTGCCCACCTACGGGGTGTGGAACGATGAAAACTCCTGGATTCAGGCGCCCGCCGACTTCGTGGCGCAATACCCAGACCTGAAGGCCGTGATCGCGGCCGGCCAGCTCGACGCGCTCGAGGCCGTCGCACGTGCCCAGGGTCAGGTAGTGCAGGCCCGTCAGGCGCACCTACTACCCGTGGTACCCAACCCCGGCAAGATCTTCTGCGTGGGCCTGAACTACAAGAACCATGTGGCCGAAATGAAGCGTGCCGACGCACCATACCCGGCCATCTTCACCCGTTTCGCCGACAGCCTGAACGCCCACGGCGCTCCCCTGCCCAAACCGGCGGCGACGGTCTGCTTCGACTACGAGGGCGAACTGGCCATCATCATCGGCAAGGGCGGCCGGCACATCCGCCAGGTCGATGCCTGGGACCACATCGCCGGCTATGCCTGCTTCAACGACGCCACCGCGCGCGACTGGCAGCGCCACACCCACCAGTGGACGCCCGGCAAAAACTTTCCTGCGACCGGCCCGCTCGGCCCCTTCATGGCCACGCGCAAGGCCATTCCCGACATCACGCAGCTCACGCTGGAAACCAGACTCAACGGCGCCGTCATGCAGCACGCCAGCGTGGCCGATCTGATCTTCACCGTGCCTGTGATCATCGAATACCTGTCGAACTTCACCAACCTGTCGGCCGGCGATGTCATTGCCACCGGCACGCCGGGTGGGGTGGGCGATAAGCGCCAGCCCCCCGCCTACATGCACGTGGGCGACGTGATCGAAGTGGAGATCACCGGCCTAGGCCGTCTGCGCAACGCCGTGGTCGATGCGGCCTGAGCACAAGTCCAAGGAGAAAAATGGCCTCCGGTGCTTATCCAGAAAGCGCCGATTGCAATTAGATTGATAGCTTAAGCAGCCGTCTGACGGCGCTTGCCTGCCAGCCACAGCAAGGCTGCGCCCGTGACCGCAATGGGAACCAGCGAGCCCGCGTTCAGCAGCGTCCAGCCCTGCGTGGTGACCAGCACGCCTGACGAAAAAGAGCTGAGCGCCAGCGTGGCAAACACGCAGAAATTGATGGCGGCCTGGGCACGGTCTTTTTCTTCGGGGCGGTAGGCCGTCAGGGCCAGCGCCGTGGCGCCGGTGAACAGAAAATTCCAGCCCACGCCCAGCAGGAACAGGGCCACGCCAAAGTGCTGCAGCTCCAGCCCCATGAGTGCAATCACCACGCAGGCCGCGTTCAGCAGCACGCCCGCCCCCATGACAGCCAGCACGCCAAAGCGCTTGATGAGGTGGCCCGTGAAGAAGCCCGGCGCAAACATGCCGATCACATGCCACTGCAGCACCGTCGCCGCATCGTCAAAGGCGAAGCCGCACACCTGCATGGCCAGCGGCGTGGCGGCCATCAGCAGGTTCATCACGCCGTAGCCCAGGGCGGCACCCAGCACCGCCACGATGAAAGCTGGTTGCCGCATCAGTTCGGCCAGGGGCCGGCCTTGGGCGGGCTGGCCTGCCGCGTCGAGTACCGGAGGCTGCACCTCAAAGCGGATGGCGGCCATGCACGCCATGGCGATGAGCGCCACGCCCATCAGCGCGATGTAAGCCCCCGCAAAAGGCGCAGGGAACAGCGTGCGCGTGGCGCTGGCCAGGTTGGGGCCCGTGACGGCGCCCAGCAGGCCACCGGCGAGCACCAGTGAAACGGCCTTTTCGCGGAAAGCAGGCAGCGACAGTTCGGCGGCCGCAAAGCGGTAGAGCTGGCCGTTGGCGCTGTAGTAGCCTGCCACCAGGGTCGCGGTGCACAGCAGCCAGAAGTTGGCGCTGAAAGCCGCCCAGGCACACAGCGCGGCGGATGCCACCGCCACGGCCAGTCCGATCTGGAACGACACCTGCCGCCCCCAGCGCTTTTGGCTGCGCGCCACCAGCGGGGTGGACAGCGCGCCGCCCACCACATAGCCCATCACGGGCAGCGTGGCCATCCAGCCGAACGGCGCCAGTTGCAGGCCCACGAGGCCGTTGATGGCGATGAAGACCACGTTGTTGGTCAGGAAAAGGCCCTGGCACAGGGCCAGCAGCCAGAGGTTTCTGTTCACGGCGGTTGGGGTGTGGGGATAAAGGGTAGAGCCTACCCGCTGTGCGGGTCCCGCCCGAAAACAGGGCCTGCATCAAAGTCCGATGGCATTTGTCTGGCATTGTGGGCTGCAGTTGATGAAGATCAGCCACCCTGTGGCCAGGGACCGCTAAGGTGCCGCCAATGCCGTGGCTCCATGCCCGGAGCCGGCCATTGATCGTTTGCCATGGAATCCCTGAACCCTACTGCGGCCCCCCCTGCGGTGCCTGCCCTTGAACTGGTCTGCCCCGCCGGCAGCCTGCCTGCCCTGAAGGCGGCGGTGGACAACGGTGCCAACTGTGTCTACCTGGGCCTGCGCGACGCCACCAACGCCCGCAACTTTGCCGGCCTCAATTTCGACGAGGCGGCCATCGCCAATGGCATCCGCTACGCGCACGAGCGCGGCTGCAAGGTGTTCATGGCGCTGAACACGTACCCGCAGGCGTCCGACCCCGCGCCCTGGCGCAGCGCCATGGACAAGGCGGTGGACCTGGGCGTGGACGCCGTCATCCTGGCCGACCCCGGGCTCATGCAATACGCCGCGCAGCGCCATCCGCAATTGCGCCTGCACCTGTCGGTGCAGGGCTCGGCCACCAACTACGAGGCCATCAATTTCTACCGCGAGCAGTTCGGCATCGTGCGCGCCGTGCTGCCGCGCGTGCTGTCGATGGAGCAGGTGCGCCAGGTCATCGACAAGACGCCGGTGGAGATCGAGGTGTTTGGTTTTGGCAGCCTGTGCGTGATGGTCGAGGGGCGCTGCGCGCTGTCGTCCTACGTCACGGGCGAATCGCCCAACACGCATGGCGTGTGCTCGCCGCCGAAGGCCGTGCGCTGGCAGGAGACGCCGCAGGGCCGCGAGTCGCGCCTGAACGGTGTGCTGATCGACCGCTACGCACCCGGCGAGAACGCCGGCTACCCCACCTTGTGCAAGGGCCGCTTCGACGTGGGCGACGACGAGAACTACTACGCCATCGAAGAGCCCACCAGCCTCAACACGCTGGAGCTGCTGCCCCAGCTGCTGAAAATCGGCGTGCGCGCCATCAAGATCGAAGGCCGCCAGCGCAGCCCCGCGTATGTGGCGCAGGTCACCAAGGTCTGGCGCGAAGCCATGGACCAGTGCCTGGCCAATCCCCACCGCTACGCCCCCAAGACGACCTGGATGGCCAGCCTCGACCAGGTGGCCGAGGGCCAGCAGCACACGCTGGGCGCCTACCACCGCCCCTGGAAATGACGCACCCCGGAGACCGCACCATGAAACTATCCCTGGGTCCGTTGCTGTACTACTGGCCGCGCGAAACCATCTTCGCTTTCTATGAGGCCATGGCCGCCACGCCGCTCGACGTGGTCTATCTGGGCGAAACTGTGTGCTCGCGCCGCCATGAGTTGCGCCTGGCCGACTGGTTGGACATCGCCCGCATGCTGCAGGACGCGGGCAAGCAGGCCGTGCTGTCCACGCAGGTGCTGATCGAGTCGGGCTCGGATGTGAGCGTGCTGCACAAGATCGCCGCCAACACCGACTTCACCGTCGAGGCCAACGACATGGGCGCGGTGCGCTGCCTGTCGGGCCAGCGCCCCTTCGTGGCCGGTCCGCACCTGAACCTGTACAACGCTCCCTCGCTGCAATGGATGGCCCAGCTGGGCGCCAACCGCTGGGTGATGCCGCTGGAGATGGCGCAGGATGCGCTGGCCGCCATGCTGGTGAACCGCCCGGCCGGGCTCGAAACGGAAGTGTTCGCCTACGGGCGCATGCCGCTGGCCTACTCGGCGCGCTGCTTCACCGCGCGCCACCGCAACCTGCCCAAGGACGACTGCCGCTTCAGCTGCCTGGAGCACGCCGACGGCCTGACGCTGCGCACGCGCGAGAGCGAGGATTTCCTCGTGCTCAATGGCACGCAGACGCAATCGGCCCGCGTCTACAACCTGGCCAACGAACTGGCCGCGATGGGCGCCATGGGCGTGGATCTGGTGCGGCTGAGTCCGCAGTCGCAGCACATGGCACAGATCATTGCGCTGTTCGATGAAGCGCGCGGCCCGGCGCAGCCCGCCAGCGTGGACTATGTCGAGCGCATGCAACCCTTCATGCCCGACCAGCCCTGCAATGGCTACTGGTTTGGCCGTCCCGGTCTGGAGCAGGGGCATGCCGCAAGCCATGCGCCCGGCCCCTGATGTTCACCGTGCTTTTCACCCTGGCCCGAGTGCCACTCCCACGCCATGGCTGCTTCTTCTGATCTTCTGGTGGTTCCCGCTCCGGTGGGGGCCTTGCTGTCGCGCCTGCCCGCCTACCCCGGCTCGCTGCTGCTGGTGACCGCGCTCAACCTGGCGCTGGCCCGCCACCTGCCCGCCGATGTGGGCCAGTTGATGTTGCACAAGAAGATGCGCGTGCAGGTGCGCGATGCGCGCCTGACGTTCGACTTCGCCTGGACCGGCCAGCGCTTTGCGCCCCAGGCCCCGCTGGTGCCCCCCGCCGTGGCCGACCTGACGCTGAGCGCCACCGCCCACGACTTTTTGCTGCTGGCCCAGCGCCAGCAAGACCCCGACACCCTGTTCTTCAACCGCCGCCTGTCCATGGAGGGCGACACCGAGCTGGGCCTGGTGGTGAAAAACGCGCTCGATGCCATCGAGCTGCCCGTGCTCGACCCGCGCCAGTGGACACCGCGCCAGGTGCTGGGCCGCCTGCGCCAGCGCATGGATTCTGCGCGCAGCGCCGGACGATGACCATGGCCGCCGATCCCAACCACCCCTTGGTCTATTCCTGCTCCGGCTGCTCCAGCGCCGCGCAGCTGGCCAACCATGTGGCGCTGCAGCTCGATCGGCACGGCGTGGCCGAGATGTCGTGCATCGCCGGCGTGGGGGGTGACGTGCCGCATCTGATGAAGATCGTACGCTCGGGCCGGCCCATCATTGCGCTCGACGGTTGCCCGCTGGTCTGCGTCAAAAGCACGCTGGCGCGCCACGGGATTGCTGCCGACAAGCACTACCAGCTGCAGCAATACGGCGTGAAAAAGCGCACGCACGAAGACTTCGACCCCGTGCAGGCCGCGCTGGTGCTGGAGCAGGTGGAGGCCGACCAGATGGCGCAGCCCCTGCAACGCTCGGCGCTGCGGCCCGCTGCCATGGAGCCCTCGCATGGCTGATGCCCAACGCCCGCGCCGCGTCATCGTGGCCATCTCGGGCGCCAGCGGCGCCGTGTATGGCGCGCGGCTGCTGCAGGTGCTGCAGGGCCAGAGCGGCATCGAGACGCACCTGGTCGTCTCCGACGCCGGCTGGCGCAACCTGCGGCACGAGCTCGACATGGACCGCCCCACCGTGGAGGCCCTGGCGCACCGCGTGCACGATGTGGCCAACGTGGGCGCGGCGATTGCGAGTGGCTCGTTCCAATGCCATGCCATGGTGGTCGCGCCGTGCTCCATGCGTACGCTGGCGGCCATCGCCCATGGCCTGGCCGACAACCTGCTGACGCGCGCGGCCGATGTGGCGCTCAAGGAGCGCCGCCGCCTGGTGCTGATGGTGCGCGAATCGCCGCTGCACCTCACGCACCTGCGCAACATGGTGGCGGTGACCGAGATGGGCGCCATCGTCTGCCCGCCGCTGCCCGCCTTCTACCTGCGCCCGCAGACCGTGGGCGAGGTGGTGGACTACAGCGTGGCGCGCGCGCTGGACCTCATCGACGTGGCGCACGACCTGGCGCCGCGCTGGGAGGGGTTGGAGCTAAATGCTCCGTGATTCATAGCTTCTGGCGCTTATTGTATAAGCGCTAGAGGCCAATTCCATTCAAATCCTGGTACTGATATGGCCTACCGCGACCTGCGCGACTTCATGGCCCAGCTCGAAGCCACGGGCGACCTGCGCCGCGTGGCGGACAGCGTGTCGCCCCACCTGGAGATGACCGCGCTGAGCGACCGCGTGCTGCGTGCCGGCGGCCCCGCGCTGCTGTTCACGCAGCCCACGGGCCACCGCATGCCCGTGCTGACCAACCTGTTCGGTACGCCCGAGCGCGTGGCCCGCGCCATGGGCGTGGCCGACCTGCGCGGCGTGCGCGCTTTCGGCGAGCTGCTGGCCACGCTCAAGGAGCCCGAGGCGCCCAAGGGCTTCAAGGACATGCTGGGCATGGGCCACTTGCTCAAGACCCTGTGGAACATGGCGCCACACACCGTGGGCCGGGGCGCGCCCTGCCAGCAAGAGGTGTGGGAAGGCCCCGATGTGGATCTGGCCCGCCTGCCCGTGCAGCACTGCTGGCCGGGCGACGTGGCGCCGCTCATCACCTGGGGCCTGACCATCACGCGCGGCCCGCGCAAGACGCGGCAGAACCTGGGCATCTACCGCCAGCAGGTGATCTCGCGCAACCAGGTCATCCTGCGCTGGCTGGCCCACCGGGGCGGAGCGCTGGATTTCCGCGACCACTGCGCGACCCACCCCGGCCAGCCTTACCCCGTCGCTGTGGCGCTGGGCGCCGACCCGGCCACGCTGCTGGGCGCCGTCACGCCCGTGCCGGACTCGTTGAGCGAATACCAGTTCGCGGGCCTGCTGCGCGGAGCCCGCACCGAGGTCACACCCGCGCTGGGCGTGCCGCTCACGGTGCCGGCCACGGCCGAGATCGTGCTCGAGGGCCATATCCAGCCCGATGCCAGCCACGCGAGCGGCTGGCAGCATGCGCTGGAAGGGCCCTACGGCGACCACACCGGCTACTACAACGAATGCGCCGAGTTCCCCGTGCTCACCATCGACCGCATCACGCTGCGCAAGGACGCGATTTACCACAGCACCTACACCGGCAAGCCCCCTGACGAGCCCGCCGTGCTGGGCCTGGCGATGAACGAGCTGTTCATCCCTTTGCTGCAAAAGCAGTTCCCCGAGATCGTGGACTTCTACCTGCCGCCCGAAGGCTGCAGCTACCGCATGGCCGTGGTGAGCATCAAGAAGGCTTACGCGGGCCACGCCCGGCGCGTGATGATGGGTGTGTGGAGCCACCTGCGCCAGTTCATGTACACCAAGTTCATCGTGGTGGTGGACGACGATGTGGACGTGCGCGATTGGAAGGAAGTCATCTGGGCCATCACCACCCGCATGGACCCGGCGCGCGACGCCATGATGGTGGAGAACACCCCCATCGACTACCTCGACTTCGCCTCGCCCGTGAGCGGCCTGGGCAGCAAGATGGGCCTGGACGCCACCAACAAGTGGCCCGGCGAGACCCAGCGCGAGTGGGGCCGGCCCATGGCCATGGACGCCGAG
The DNA here is from genome assembly GCF_058793725.1 of Acidovorax sp. GW835-FHT14B10. Taxonomy (NCBI): domain Bacteria; kingdom Pseudomonadati; phylum Pseudomonadota; class Betaproteobacteria; order Burkholderiales; family Comamonadaceae; genus Acidovorax; species Acidovorax sp. GW835-FHT14B10. Next base: position 177,286 of record NZ_JBXAGC010000003.1, on the reverse strand, counting down.
GTGGTGGCGCGCATGGACGGGCTGGCGCAGGCGCTGGGGTTGTAAGGTCGATACCACCGGCGACCCGGTTTTCTTTCCAGATGACATCGTTCACAAATGGCGATAAGATAGTAATAAGTTACTCACTTTTATCATGAAAAACACCACCACCGAGGCCGCTCCGCCCAAGCATCTGCCTGCCGACGAACGCCGCGCCGTCACCGTCGAGGCCGTGGTGGCGCTGGCGGCCACGCAGAACCCGAGCGAGATCACCACCTCGGCCATTGCCCAGCACATGCACCTCACGCAGGGCGCGCTGTTCCGGCACTTCCCGAACAAGGACGCGATCCTGCAGGCGGTGATGGACTGGGTGGCCACGCAGCTGCTGGCGCGCATCGACCGTGCGGCCGACGGCGCGGCTTCGCCCCTGGCGGCGCTGCGGGCCATGTTCATGGCGCATGTCGCCTTCGTGGCCGAGCACCCGGGCGCGCCGCGCATCATCTTCGGCGAACTGCAGCGCGCGGGCGATACGCTCCCCAAGCAGATGGTGCAGACGCTCATCACCAGCTATGGCAAGCGCCTGCAGGACCTCATCGCGCAAGGCCAGGCGCAGGGCGAGGTGCATGCGGGCCTCGATGTACCGGCGGCGGCCACGCTGTTCATCGGCACCATCCAGGGCCTGGTGATGCAGTCGCTGATCACCGGCGACATGCAGCGCATGCGCAGCGACGCCCCCCGGGTTTTTGCCATCTACCAGCGCGGCATTGCGCCCGCCAGCGAAAGCACATGATGAAATATGACCCCCACGCTCCCCACTTCGTGTGGTCGCTTCCCCCCGAGGGGGCCGCTTTTCATCTTGGGGCGGCCCGGCGATGAAAAAATTCCCTCTGCAAGGCCGCACGCTGGCGCTGCTGGCCGTGGTGGTGCCCCTGCTGGCGCTGTTCGTCTATGTGGTGCTGCGCTCGGGTCCGCTGGCGCCGGTGGCGGTCACGCTGGCCCAGGTCGAGCGCAAGGCCCTCACGCCGGCGCTGTTTGGCGTGGGCACCATCGGCGCCCGCACCACCACCAAAATCGGCCCCACGGTGGCCGGGCGCATCCAGCGGCTGGATGTGGACGTGGGCGACTCTGTCCAGGCCGGCCAGGTGCTGGGCGAGATGGATGCGGTCGATCTGCAAGACCGCCTGCAGGCCCAGGAGGCCGCACTGCGGCGCGTGCAGGCCAGCCTGCGCGAGGCCCAGGCACGCCAGGCCCATGCGCAGGCCCAGGCCACGCGGTATGCGCAATTGCTGGCCGTGCGCTCGACCAGCGAAGAGCTGGCCGCCGCCAAGCAACAGGAGCTGCAGGTGGCCGATGCCGCCGTGGCCGCCGCGCAGGCCGAAGCGGTGCGCGTGCGTGCCGAGCGCGCCGCCATCGGCACGCAGTGGCGCCATCTGCGCCTGGTGGCGCCCGCCGCAGGCCTGGTGACGCTGCGCTTCGCCGACCCCGGCACCACCGTGGTGGCGGGCCAGGCGGTGGTGGAGGTGGTGGATCCGGCCAGCCTGTGGATCAACGTGCGCCTGGACCAGATCAACGCGCACGGCCTGAAGGCCGGCCTGCCGGCCCATGTGGTGCTGCGCTCGCGCGCGGGCCAGGCGCTGGCGGGGCGGGTGCTGCGCGTCGAGCCGCTGGCCGACGCCGTGACCGAGGAAACGCTGGCCAAGGTGGTGTTCGAGGCCTTGCCCTCGCCCTTGCCGCCGCTCGGGGAACTGGCCGAAGTGACCATCGCCCTGCCCGCGCTGGCGGCGCAACCCGTGCTGCCCAATGCCGCCGTGCAGCGCGTGGGCGGCCAGACCGGCGTGTGGCGCTGGGTCGATGGCCAGCTGCAATTCGCGCCAGTGCAATTGGGCAGCGCCGATCTCGACGGCCATGTGCAGGTGCTGCAGGGGCTGGACGAGGGCGACCAGGTGGTCGTCTACAGCGAAAAACCCCTGACCGAGCGCAGCCGCATCCGGGTGGTGGAGCACCTGGCCCCAGGCGCGGCCCAGGGGGCAGCCAAGGGCGCGCCATGATCAGCCTGTCCGGCCGCGACATCCTGCATGCCTGGGGCAAGTTTGTCTTCACCGGCGTGGGCCTGGGCCTGCTGATCGGTGTGACGCTGACCATGGCCGGGGTGTACCGCGGCATGGTGGACGACGGCAAGGCGCTGCTCGACAACAGCCGCGCCGACATCTGGGTGGTGCAGAAAGACACGCTCGGGCCTTATGCCGAATCGTCCAGCCTGCAGGACGACCTGTACCGCGGCATCCTGGCGATGCCCGGCGTGGCCCAGGCCGCCAACGTCACCTACCTCACCACGCAGGTGCGCAAGGGCAGCAGCGATGTGCGCGCCATGGTGGTGGGTATTGCGCCAGGCCCGGCGGGCGCCACGCCGGGCTGGCCGCCGCACCTGGTGGACGGGCGCCAGGTCACGCGCGGCCATTACGAAGCCGTGGCCGACGTGGCGGCCGGTTTCCAGCTGGGTGAGCGCCTGACGGTGCGGCGCAACCACTACACCGTGGTCGGGCTGACGCGCCGCATGGTGTCCTCCAGCGGCGACCCGATGGTGTTCATACCGCTCAAGGATGCGCAAGAGGCGCAGTTCCTCAAGGACAACGACGCCATCTGGCACAGCCGCCGCCGCACCGAGGCCAACCCGGCCTTCAACCGCCCGGCGGTGCCCGGCCTGCTCGATGCCGTGATCGCCTCGCAAAGCACCAATGCCTTCGTCAACGCCGTGCTGGTGACCGTGCAGCCCGGCGTCGCCCCGCAGGAGGTGGCCCAGGCCATCCAGCGCTGGAAGCGGCTTACGGCCTACACGCGCCCGCAGATGGAAGAAATCCTGGTCAGCAAGCTGATCGCCACGTCGGCGCGGCAGATCGGCATGTTCCTGGCCATCCTCGCCGTGGTCAGCGCCGCCATCGTGGCCTTCATCATCTATTCGCTCACGATGGACAAGATCCGCGAGATCGCCGTGCTCAAGCTCATTGGCACGCGCAACCGCACCATCGCCGCCATGATCCTGCAGCAGGCGCTGGCACTGGGGGTGATCGGCTTCGTGGTGGGCAAGATCTCGGCCACGTTCGCCGCGCCCTTCTTTCCCAAGTACGTGCTGCTCATGCCCATGGATTCGGTGGCCGGCTTCTTCGCCGTGCTGGGCATCTGCGTGATCGCCAGCGTGGTCGCCATCCGCATGGCGCTGCGGGTGGACCCGGCGCAGGCCATAGGCTGATAGGAGGGTGATGCCATGAGCGCCAAAGGAATCCGCGTGGAAGGCCTGAGCAAAAGCTTCGGCAAGGGTGACACCGCCGTGCACGCCCTCAAAGACGTCAACCTGCAGGTCAGCCCCGGCGAAGTGGTCGGGCTGGTGGGGCCGTCGGGCTCGGGCAAGAGCACGCTGCTCAAGTGCCTGGGCGCCGTCATCGATCCCACCGCCGGGCGCATGGTGCTGGGCGACGAGGTGATCTACGACAACGGCTGGCAGGTGCGCGACCTGCGCGCGCTGCGGCGCGACAAGATCGGCTTCGTCTTCCAGGCGCCCTACCTGATTCCGTTTCTGGACGCCACCGACAACGTCGCCTTGCTGCCCATGCTGGCCGGCGTGCCCAACGCCCAGGCCCGCGCGCGGGCGCTTGAATTGCTCACCGCGCTCGATGTGCAGCACCGCGCGCGCGCCATGCCGGCCCAGCTCTCGGGCGGCGAGCAGCAGCGCATCTCGATTGCCCGCGGCCTGGTCAACCGCCCACCCGTCATCCTGGCCGACGAGCCCACCGCGCCCCTGGACAGCGCGCGCGCCCTGGCCGTGATCCGCATCCTCAACGACATGGCGCGCCGGTTCGAAACCGCCGTCATCGTGGTCACGCACGACGAAAAGATCATCCCCACCTTCCGGCGGATTTACCACATCCGCGACGGCGTGACGCACGAGGAAGCGGGCGAAGGCCGCAGTCTTGCATAACCCTCCACAAGGAAACGCCATGCCCCACCCCCTGCAGCGCAGCGCCCATGCCCGGCTTGCGCTGGCTGCTGCTACCTGTGCGGCGCTGCTGGCCGGCTGCACCACCGGGCCCGACTTTCGCCCGCCGGCCGCGCCCGACAGCGTGCAGATTTCCGCGCAGGGGCCCGCACCGCACCCGGCGGCCGCCATCGACCTGGCCGCACCGTGGTGGCACCAGTTGGGCTCGCCCCCCTTGAACCAGCTGATCGACCAGGCGCTGGCCGCCAGCCCCACGCTGGCCGCCGCCGAGGCCACGCTGCGCCAGGCGCAAGAGATGCAGGCGGCGCAGGCCGGCGCCACGCAACTGCCCCGCGTCGATGCCAGCGCGGGCGCCCAGCGCCAGCGCATCTCGCCCAGCGCGCAGGGCCTGCCGGGCGAAGGGCGCAGCTTTGGCCAGACCAGCGCCAGCCTCGGCGTGCGCTACACGCTCGACCTGGCCGGCGGCAACCGGCGCGCCCTGGAGGCCCTGGGCGCCCGCACCGACTACCGGCGCTACCAGCTCGAAGGCGCGCGGCTGAACCTGGCGGCCAGCGTCGTCGGCACCGCCATCACGCAGGCGCGGCTGGCGGCGCAGATCGAGGCGCTGCAGGCCATCGTGCAACTGCAAGACGAGCAGCTGCACCTGGCCGGCGAACGCCTGCGCCTGGGCCAGGCCGCGCACAGCGAGGTGCTGGCGCTGCAGGCGCAGGTGGAGCAAACGCGCGCCAGCGTGCCGCTGCTGCGCCAGCAGCACCAGCAAAGCAGCCACCTGCTGGCCACGCTGGCCGGGCGCGAGCCCACGGCGCAGGGGCTGCCCCGGTTCACGCTGGACGATTTCACACTGCCGACCGATCTGCCCCAGGCCATTCCGTCCGGGTGGGTGCGCCAGCGCCCCGACATCCAGGGCGCGCAGGCGCTGCTGCATGCGGCCACCGCCGATTACGGTGTGGCCGTGGCACGCCTGTACCCGCAAATCAACCTCAGTGCCAGCCTGGGCTCGCAGGCGTTGACCACGGGCGCCTTGTTTGGCGGTGGCGCCGCCGTGTGGAGCCTGATCGGCCAGATCACGCAGCCCTTGTTCAACCCCGCGCTGCCGGCCGAAAAGCGCGCTGCGCTGGCGGCGCTGGACGCCGCCGCCGCCAACTACCAGGGCGTGGTGCTGGAGGCCTTGCGCAGCGTGGCCGATGCCTTGCACGCGCTGGACACCGACGCCCAGGCGCTGGCCGCGCAGGCCGGTGCCGATGCCGCCGCGCAGGGCAGCCTGCAGTCGATGCAGCGGCAGTACGCACTGGGTTCTGCCAGCTATCTGCAGCTGCTCAGTGCCCAGCAGCAGGCGCAGCAGATCCGCACCGACCTGGTGGCGGCCCAGGCGCGGCGCCTGCTGGGCAGTGCCACGCTGTACCAGGCCGTGGGTGCGGGCTGGGCGGGCGCGCTGCCTGTGCCGGCCGGCCCTGGCGGCTGAGCGGCGCTCAGGCCGTCAGCAGAGGGGCATCAGTCCAGCCAGCCCTGGGGCACCTTGTCGGCTTTCTTTTCCACCGGGTTGGCCAGCAGCGACTGCGCCGCGTACTGGCGCATGAACTCCTTGGCCTTGTCGGGCCGGGCCGTGAGCCAGGCGTCGTAGGCGCCTTCGTTCAGGATGGCGGGCATGCTTTTTTCGCTGCCCGGCTGGCCGTAGCGGTGCAGCAGGGCGTGGTTGTTGGCGTTCACCGTGAGCAGGCAATAGCTGATGATCACTTCGCCATCGGCGCCCTGCCAGCGCGCCCACAGGCCCGCCACGCCCATCGGCTTGCCGTCCACGCGGGCAACCCGGGTGGGCACGGCCTTGCCGCTGCGCAGGTCGTCTTCATAGAACGCGGCCATGGGCACGATGCAGCGCTGGCCATTCAGCCAGGCATCGCGAAACGCCGTGCCGGTGGAGGCCAGGTCGGACTTGGCGTTGACCAGCTTGGGCGCGCGCAGCTTTGCATCCGACGCCGACTTGACCCAGTGCGGCACCAGGCCCCACTGTGCGGACACCAGCATGCGGGTGGTGGCGGCGCTGGCATCGGTGGCCGCCTCGGACGCCGTGCCCGGTGCCTGCGCCAGCGCCGCCGCCGTGGCCGCATGCACGATGAAGAAGCCGGGCTTGCGTGGCCACAGGTGGCGTTCGCCCAGGGCCTCGGGGGGCTCCACCGCGAAAGCCTCGCGGTAGGTGTCGGCTTGCTGCAGGGTTTCGTAATGGGTGCTCATGGGGCGATGGTACCCGTGCCGTGGGAAGGTTTGAAGCAAAACAGGCCTCTAGCGCTTGTTGAATAAACGCTGATAGCTATCAAAATAGAAGCGAATTAGGTAACGCTCAGGCCCGCAAGCTTGCTGCCGCTGATGTGCATCAAGGCCCCTGTCGCCTGCGTTTTGACGCGCACCGGCGGTGTTTTCACAATGCCGGCATGGACTTCGCACCTTCCACCCTGGCCCGGCAACTGCATGATCGCCTGCGGGCCTTCATGGACCGCTACCTGCTGCCCTACAACGCGGCCTGGCATGCGGCCGTGCAGGCGGGCGACTACCCGCCGCCGTTTGTGGAAGACCTCAAGGCCCTGGCGCGCGAGGAGGGGCTGTGGAACCTGTTCCTGCCCACGTTGCGCGATGACGAGCCGGGCACGCGCCTGTCCAACCTCGACTACGCGCCACTGGCCGAGGCCATGGGCCGCCTGCCCTGGGCGCCCGAGGTGTTCAACTGCCACGCGCCCGACACCGGCAACATCGAGCTGCTGCACCGCTTTGCCACGCCCGCGCAGCGCGCCGCGTGGCTGGTGCCGCTGCTCGACGGCCAGATGCGTTCGGCCTTTGCCATGAGCGAGCCCGATGTGGCCTCGTCCGACCCCACCAACCTGCAGACCACGGTGCGGCGCGAGGGGGACGACTTGGTGCTGAACGGCCGCAAGTGGTTCATCACCGGTGCGGCGCACCCGCACTGCCAACTGCTCATCGTGCTGTGCCGCAATGCCGATGCCGATGCGGCCGACAGCCACCAGCGCCACAGCATGGTGCTGGTGCCCGCCGATGCGCCGGGCGTGCAGATCGTGCGCAACATCCCCGTGTTGCACCACCACGCCCCCGAGGGGCATTGCGAGATCCTGCTGCAGGGCGTGCGCGTGCCGGCCGATCACCTGCTGGGCGATTGGGGCGCCGGCTTTGCCATGGCCCAGGCGCGCCTGGGGCCGGGGCGCGTGCACCACTGCATGCGCACCATCGGGCAGTGCGAGCTGGCGCTGCAACTGGCCACCGGGCGCGCGCTGGAGCGCACGGCGTTTGGCAAGCCGCTGGCCGATCAGGCCAACGTGCAGGAGTGGATTGCCGAGTCGCGCATCGAGATCGACCAGGCGCGCCTCTTGGTGCTGCATGCGGCTTGGCTGCTGGACCAGGGCAGTTCTGCGGACGCGCGCCAGACCCGCGCCCAGGTCGCCGCCATCAAGGTGGTGGCCGCGCGCCTGCAGCAGCGCGTGGTGGACCGCGCCATGCAGATTTTCGGCGCCATGGGCCTGTCGCCCGACACCCCGCTGGCCGCCTTCTGGACCTGGGGGCGCGCGCTGCGCCTGATGGACGGGCCCGACGAGGTGCACCTGCGCACCGTGGCGCGGCACGAGCTGGCCCGGGCGCGCGCCGGGCTGGGGGATGCGGCGGCTTACTTCACCACGCCCGAGCAGTTGCGTGCGCCGCCCCACCTGAGCGCCTGAAGCCCGGGGCGGGCGCTCAGGCCAGCGTTACGCCAGCGTCAGCGCGGCCAGTGCCGCCAGCGGCGCGGTTTCGGCACGCAGCACGCGTGGCCCCAGGGTGACGGGCGCGAAACCCTGCGCGAGGGCCAGGTCTTCCTCGGTGGCGCTCAGGCCCCCTTCGGGGCCCGACAGGAATACCACCGCACCCGCAGCGGCGGTGGCATGCAGCGGCCCGGTGCCGGCGCGCAGCGACAGCAGCAGGCGCGCGCCCTGCGCGGGCGCTGGCGGGTGGGCGCGCAGCCAGCCGGCCAGGTCCACCGCGCCATGCACCACGGGCACGCGGTTGCGCCCGCACTGCTCGCAGGCGGCCACGGCCACGGCCTGCCAGTGGGCCAGTTTTTTGTCGGCGCGCTCGCCCTTGAGCTTGAGCACGCTGCGCTCGGCCACCAGCGGCGTGATGCTGGCCACGCCCAGTTCGGTGGCCTTTTCCACCAGCCAGTCCATGCGCTCGTTGGCGGTGATGCCGGCCAGCAGGTGCACGGCGCGCGGCGCCTCGCGTTCGATGGCGTGGTGGGTGCCGACCAGCACGCGCACATCGCTGCGGCCCATGCGCAGCACGGTGGCGTCGAATTCGCCGCCGGGGGCGTCCGCGCCCTGGCCGCCATGGAACAGCGTGATGCCGTCGCCCGGCTGCAGGCGCAGCACCTGCACATGGCGCGCGGCGCCCGGGGGCAGGTCGATTTCGGCGCCGGTGGCCACGGGGGCCGGGCAGTGGAAACGGGGCATATGCTACTTATTTAATAGCTGTAGATGCTTTTTGAACAAGCGCTAGAGCCATGTTTCTCTTGGAACTTCAGGTGGGCGATGCGGCCCGTCACATCCGGCCGTAGGCGAAGCCTGTCACGGGTTCGGTGCCTTCGATCTGGTCCAGCATCTTGAGCAGCGGCCCCAATTGCCGGTAGCGGTTGGCCGTGGCGCGGATATAGCCCATGAAGCGCGGCGCGTCGGCCAGGTACCGGGGCTTGCCGTCGCGCAGGGTCAGGCGCGCAAAGATGCCGGCCACCTTGAGGTGGCGCTGCAGGCCCATCCACTCCACGGCGCGGTAGAACTCGCCGAAGTCATCGCCCCAGCCGCTGGCGCTGGTGGCGCCCAGCAGACCGGCCTTGCGCGCCTTCTCCCAGTAACGCACGGTAATGTCGATGACGAAATCTTCTTCCCAGCTGATGAAGGCGTCGCGCAGCAGGCTGGCGATGTCGTAGGTGATGGGGCCGTGGACGGCGTCCTGGAAATCCAGCACGCCCAGAGGGCCGCCTTCCTGCAGGGGCGCCATCAGGTTCCGGGTCATGAAGTCGCGGTGCACATAGACCTGCGGGGCGGCCAGGTTGTGGGCCACGATGGCATCGAAGGCGCTTTGCAGCGTTGCCTGCTGTCTGTCATCGAGCGTGACGCCGCGGTGCCGGGCCAGATACCAGTCGGGAAACAGCGCCAGCTCGCGGCGCAGCAGCGCTTCGTCATAGGCCGGCAGCACGCCGGGCCTGGAGGCCTTCTGCCAGTCGAGCAGCACGTCGGTGGCCTGCTGGTACCAGCCGTAGGCGGCCTGGGGGTTTTCGGGCCGCAGCCGCTCGATCAGCGTGGTGCTGCCCAGATCGCTGAGCAGCATGAAACCGCCGGGCGCGTCCCACGCCAGGATCTGCGGCACGTTCAGGCCGGCGGCGGCCATCAGGCCCTGCACCTGCACGAAGGGGCGGCAGTTTTCCTTGTCGGGCGGGGCGTCCATCACGATGCAGCTGGCGCCGGCGGCGCTGTCGATGCGCAGGTAGCGCCGAAAGCTGGCGTCGGCCGATGCCGGGCGCAGGCTGGCGGGCAGCAGCTGGTGGGTGGGGACCAGCGGTGCGAGCCACTGCGCGAACGCTGCCTGCCGGGCTGCATCGGGCCAGCTGACGGGGCTGGCCGGATTGGCGAGGGCGGGCGATGCCGCGGCAAGGGGCGTTGGGGGGGAAGAGGGGTGGCTCATGGATAATCCCATTTTACAAACCCGCCCTGCCTGGCGCGGGCCGTTTTTCAAGCCTTGTCCATATTGCCCGACGTGCCCCGCCGCCCGCCCTCCTTAGTGCAGAACCCCCAACCCCTTTCCCGGCCGGTGCGGCATGCCGCTGCGCGGGCCCGTCGGCCGGGGCTGCACCCTCTGGCCTGTGCCGTGGCGCTGGCCTGGTGCGGCCTGCCGCAGGCTGCTTTGGCGCAGGCCGATGCCCCCAGTGCCTGGGATGCCCCGCCGCTGCGCCGCAGCCCGCAACTGCAGGAGACCCTGCCGGGGGACCTGCGCCCCCAGCTGCCGGTGTTTGTGTCGGGCGACCGCATCACCGGTCAGCCCGATGTGAAGGCCACCATCGACGGCCATGCCGAGCTGCGCCGCGGGGATACCGTGATCCATGCCGATCGCCTGGAGTACACCGTGGCCGACGACCTGGCCCAGGCGCAGGGGAGCGTGCGCATCAACCGGGCCGGCAACACCTATGACGGCTCGGCGCTGGAGCTGCGCGTGGACGCGTTCCAGGGCTTCTTCAGTGACGCGCGTTACCGCTTTCTCAGCACCGGCGCCCATGGCGATTCCACGCGCGTGGATTTCCTGGACCGCGACCGCACCGTGGTGCACACCGCCACTTACACCACTTGCCAGAAAGACGACTCGGCCAGCTGGGAGCCCGACTGGGTGCTGCGCGCCAAGAGCATCCACCTGGACACGGCCGAAGAGGTCGGAACTGCCGAGGGCGCCGTGCTGGAGTTCAAGGGCGTGCCGATACTGCCCATTCCGCACATCAGCTTTCCGCTGTCGGACAAGCGCAAGTCCGGGCTGCTGCCGCCCACGGTGGGCCTGGACAGCCGCAATGGCCTCGAATACATGCAGCCTTACTACTGGAACATCGCCCCCAACCGCGATGCCACGCTGCGCGGCGCTCTCCTGGCCAAGCGCGGCGTCGAGGTCGGGGGGGAGTTCCGGTATCTGGAAAGCGACTACCACGGCCAGGTGGACATCAACCTGATGCCCACGGACAGCCAGCGCGACCGCATGCGCTGGGGCTATTCGGCGCAGCACCAGGGGCAGATCAGCACCCCCGTGGGCGGTGTGGGCCTGAACATCAACCTCAACCGGGTGAGCGACGACAACTACTGGCGCGATTTCCGCCGGGGCCCGCTGCCGCTGCGCGAGCGCCTGTTGCCCAGCGATGCCACCCTGTCATGGGCTGCCGGCGACATGTCGGCCCAGGTGCGCACCCTGAAGTGGCAGGCCCTGCAGGATGTGGCCTCGCCCATCGTGCCGCCCTACAACCTCATGCCCCAGCTGCTGTGGCGCTACACCCCCCAGGACCTGGACCGGGGCCTGGATTTCAACATGGTGGCCGACACCACGCGCTTCGAGGCGGACCGGGCGCTGCCCCACCCGGCCGATGGCCAGCGCAGCTTTGTGCAGGCGCAGCTGAGCCGCCCGTTTCTGGCGCCGGGGGGCTTCGTCATCCCCAAGCTGCAACTGCATGCCACGCAATACCAGTTCGACAACCCACTGAGAAATGGCCAAAGCTCGGCCAGCCGCGCCCTGCCCACCTTCAGCCTGGACAGCGGGCTGGTGTTCGAGCGCGACGCGCGCCTGCTGGGCCGCGCCTTCACGCAGACGCTGGAGCCGCGCGCGTTCTACACCTACACGCCCTATCGCGACCAGCGCTACCTGCCGCTGTACGACACGGCGGCCACCGACTTCAACTTCGGCACCATCTACACCGAAAACTCTTATGGCGGTAATGACCGCCTGGCAGACAACAACCTGTTGACCATGGGCGTGACGACGCGCTTCCTGGATCCCAATACCGGCGCCGAGGCCTTGCGCCTGGGCATCGCCCAGCGCCTGCGCTTCTCCGACCAGAACGTGACCCTGGACAACACGCCCATCAGCGAACGCCTGTCCGATGTGCTGCTCGGAGCCGGCATCAACTGGACACCGCAGTGGGGCTTTGACTCCACCGTGCAATACAACCCCAAGACGGGGCGCTCCATCCGTTCCACCGTGGGCGCGCGCTACAGCCCGGGCAACTTCCGCACCATCAACGCGGTCTATCGCCTGCAGCGCGGCACCAGCGAGCAGATCGACGTGGGCTGGCAGTGGCCGCTGGCGGCCTTGTGGGGCGGGCAAGCTGCGGGCAGCGGCCCGGAGCGCGCCAAGGGCCAGGACGGCGGCCGCTGGTACACCGTGGGCCGCCTCAACTACAGCCTGCGGGACCGCAAGCTGGTCGACACCGTGGTGGGCTTCGAATACGACAGCTGCTGCTGGATTGGCCGGGTGGTGCTGGAGCGCCTGCAAAGCAGCGTGACGACCGCCAACACGCGGCTGCTGTTCCAGATCGAATTCGTCGGTTTCTCGCGCCTGAGTCTGGGCACCAACCCCCTCGACACCCTGAAACGGAATGTGCCGCGTTACCAATACCTGCGCGATCAGGTCAGCACCCCCAGCCGCTTCAGCAACTATGACTAACCTGACACCATGAACCACCGTGCAATTGCTTTGGGCCTGGCGTGCCTGGCATCTTTCGTGACCCATGGCGCTGCGGCGCAGGGCTTGCGCCCGTCGGGGGCTGCGGGAGCGGGCCTCTCGCGCACTTCGCCTGCGGCACCTTCCTTCACCTTGCCCGCTCCCGGTGCGGGCACCGCACTGCGGCAGGCCGATTTCATCGTGGCGGTGGTCAATTCGGAACCTGTCACCAACAACGAGGTGCGGTCCCGGGCAGAACGCGTCGCACAGCAGATGGCCCAGCAGGGCGGCAAGCTGCCACCCCGCGAGGCACTGGCCCGCGAGGTGCTGGAGCGCCTGATCGTGGAAAAGATCCAGCTGCAGCTGGCCCGTGAAGCCGGCATGCGCGTGGATGACTTTGCCGTGGGCCAGGCCGAGGAGAGCGTGGCCAAGCAAAACAGCGTCAGCGTGGCGGAGATGCACCGCCGGCTGGCTGCCGACGGCATCAGCAAGGAGCGCTTTCGCGAAGAGCTGCGCAACCAGCTGCTGCTGCAACGCCTGCGCGAGCGCGATGTGCAGTCCCGGGTGCGCGTGAGCGATCTCGACGTGGACCAGTACCTGCGCGAACAGCAATCGAGTGCGGATGCCTCCAAGGTCGAAATCAACCTGGGCCATATCCTGGTGCGGGTGCCCGAGAACGCCAGCCCGGACCAGGTCGCCGAGCGCCAGGCCCGCGCCCAGCGCGCCGCCGACAAGGCGCGCGCCGGCGAGGACTTTGCGGCCGTGGCCAGAGAGTTCTCGGACGCCCCCGAAGCCAAGACGGCGGGTGGTCTGCTGGGCCTGCGCCCGGCCGACCGGTATCCCGAGCTGTTTGTCAGTGCCACGGCGCAGCTGCCCGTGGGGGGCATTGCCGGGCCCGTGCGTTCCGGGGCGGGTTTTCATGTGCTCAAGATGGCCGACAAGTCCACCGGCGGTGTCTCCACCCTGGTGATCCAGAGCCATGCGCGCCATATCCTGCTGCGCACCGGCCCCCAGCTGACAGAAAGCGCCGCCGCAGCGCGGCTGGCCGATTACCGGCGTCGCATCGTGGCGGGCCGGGCAGACTTTGCCGAGCTGGCGCGCGAGCATTCGCAGGACGGCAGCGCCAAGCAGGGCGGCGATCTGGGCTGGGCCAATCCGGGCCGCTACGTGCCCGAATTCGAGCAGGCCATGGGTGCACTCAAGCCCGGCGAGGTCAGCGAGCCCCTGGTGTCGCGTTTTGGCGTGCACCTGATCCAGCTGGTGGCGCGCCGCGAGGCCAAGCTCACCCAGCGCGAGCAGCGCGACATGGCCCGCGACACGGTGCGCGAGAAGAAGGTCGAGGAGGCCTTCACCAACTGGCTGCAGGAGTTGCGGGGCCGCGCCTACGTCGAATACCGCGAAGCGCCGCAGTGAAGATGGCCGCTGCATGAAACATATTCCCCGCAAGCGCTTCGGCCAGCATTTCCTGTCCGACGGCGGCATCATCGAGGCCATCGTCAGCGCCATCGCACCGCTGCCGGGCCAGCCCATGGTGGAAATCGGCCCTGGCCTGGCCGCGCTGACCCAACCCCTGGTGGAGCGCCTGGGGCGCCTGACGGTGATCGAGCTGGACCGGGACCTGGCCTTGCGGCTGCGGCTGCACGGACAGCTCGATGTCATCGAGTCCGACGTGCTGAAAGTCGATTTCACGCAATTGGCGCAGCAGCTGGGTGTTCCCAAGATCCGGGTGGTCGGCAACCTGCCTTACAACATCTCCACGCCCATCCTGTTCCATCTGCTCGAGCATGTGCAGGCGATCGAAGACCAGCATTTCATGCTGCAAAAAGAGGTGATAGACCGGATGGTGGCGTCGCCCGCCACGTCGGACTACGGGCGGCTCTCGGTGATGCTGCAGTGGCGCTATGCCATGGAGAACGTGCTGTTCGTGCCGCCCGAAAGCTTCGATCCACCGCCGCGCGTGGATAGCGCGGTGGTGCGTATGGTGCCCCACGCCGCACCGGCAGCGGTACGCCCGGCGCTGCTGTCCGAGCTGGTCCAGGTGGCCTTCAGCCAGCGCCGCAAATTGCTGCGCCACACCCTGGGCCGCTGGCTCGAAGGCCGGGGCTTTGCCGGCGCTTTCGATACCCAGCGCCGCGCCGAGGAAGTGCCAGTGCCGGAGTATGTGGCGCTGGCCCTTGCGTTGGATCAAAAAGCATAGCGTCTGGTGCTTGGTGTGTAAGCGCTAGAGCCCTTTTCTATGAAAAAACCCGTCAGAAACGGGTTTTTTTGCGGGTGGCTTGTGGGCCTGCGCTCAGGCGGCTGTCAGCCAGTAGCCCGCGTTGAAGGGGCTGCTCATGCGCAGTGCCAGGGGCGAGATGTCGACCAGTTTGTCGGTCGGCATCTTTTCGGTGGTTTCCGGGTCGATGGCGATGCCCTGGACCGCTGGCGTTTCCTTAGCCTCGTTCGCCCGTTCTGCTTGGCTGGTGGTTGCAGAACGGGCTACAGAAAAGAATAGAAACAGCGGAAGGGAATCTTGCGGTCACCCCAGAAATCTGCCGCATCGCGGAAGATATCGAGCAGCTGCTCCCGTGCTTCCTTGTCGAACTTGCCCGTGGCCGGAATCTGTTCGAGCACGACGATGAAGCCCGGTTGCGGCCCCGACTTGTGCAGCGGATCGGTCATGCAGTCGTAGAGCGCATCGAAATTCTTGCCGAAGTGCGACGGAAAAGTGAACTGCGCGGCAATCAGGTCCAGCACATCCTGTTTGGACTGGGCGTGGGCCAGGTTGGCATACAGAAAATGGTGACCCAGGGAACCCGCGGCATCTTGCAGATCCTGCACGCGAAAAGCGCGAATGGATTGCACGATGTTGGTGCGCACGCCACGCAGTGGCGTTTCCAGGTCTTTACGAAGGGGCGTCTGCATCTCCGTTGCTCTTTCTTTATAAGGTCCAAAAACTTCTGGCTGACCACAAAGCCGCAGGATGCGGGATTCGGGTCGGGAAAACAAGGGGGCCTGCTGCCCACCGCCCCGGCAAGGGCGGGCGGACAACCCATCAGGCATCATTCAACAATCCTGCGAAAACTGGCGTAGTGGTCGCTGGTGTAATAACAGGCATCCGGTACCCGGGGCTTGCCACCACACACGATGCGCCGGGCGCCCCGATTGCGGGCGCCAGGTGTTTTGACGGTGTATTCACGGTAATAGCCACGCTGGTGGGCCGGCAATATCCGTTCACGATTGCCAAAAACCGTGCCGTCCTTGTCGAAAGGAAAAGGACCGCCCTGGTGAATCAGGGCATAGGTCGATCGGCCCTGGGAGGGCAGATCTGTCACGGCGATGGAAGCAATGGAACCGTCGGTGGACGGGGATTGACGGGCGTGCCCGGCAACCGGACCCAGGACCAACGCAACACCCACAACACATAAAACCCCTGCTTTTCGCACTTGGGTGGCTACAGCCTTGAGCATCAACGACACCTTTCAGAAACTACGGGTTAACCCGAAATTTCAACGGGCTAGTGTCGCTCAAAGCCCCCCAAAAAGCAAGCGCCTGCACAAAGATTGGGCAGGCGCCGGGGGTTTTGGGGTGCACAAAAGTTAGTGCACGCTGTTTGTTGAAGGCTTACCGTGCTGCGCTGGCGTCGGCCACGGTGATGGCTGTCATATTCACCAGGCGCCGTACGGTGGTGCTGGGTGTGAGGATGTGCACCGGCTGTGCGGCCCCCAGCAGCACCGGGCCGATGGCAATGTTGCCACCCGCTGCCGTCTTGAGCAGGTTGTAGGAGATGTTGGCGGCGTCGATGTTGGGCAGCACCAGCAGGTTGGCATCGCCCGCCAGGCTGCTGTGGGGCATGAGCGCGGCACGCGCCTTGCCGTCCAGGGCCACGTCGCCGTGCATTTCACCGTCCACTTCCAGCCAGGGCGCCTGCACGCGCAAGAGCTCCAGCGTCTGGCGCATCTTCACGGCACTGGGTTGGTTGCTGGAGCCAAAGTTGGAATGCGACAGCAGCGCGGCCTTGGGCTTGATGCCAAAGCGCATCATTTCCTCGGCCGCCATGATGGTGATCTCGGCCAGCTGCTCGGCCGTGGGGTCGTAGTTCACATGTGTGTCGATGAGGAACACCTGGCGGTCGGGCAGCAGCAGGCCGTTCATGCACGCGTAGGTGTTGACCCCCGCGCGCTTGCCGATCACCTGGTCGATGTACTGCAGGTGGTGTGCCGTCTGGCCCCAGGTGCCGGTGATCAGCCCGTCGACCTCGCCCTTGTGCAGCAGCATGGCGCCAATGAGGGTCAGGCGGCGGCGCATCTCGATCTTGGCGATCGGTGCGGTGATGCCCTTGCGCTCGGTCATGCGGTGGTAGGTCTGCCAGAAGTCGCGGTAGCGATGGTCCTGCTCGACGTTGACCACGTCATAGTCCTGCCCCTCCTTCAGGCGCAGGCCGAACTTCTCGATGCGCTGCGCAATGATGGCCGGGCGGCCGATCAGCGTGGGGCGGGCGATCTTTTCGTCCACCACGATCTGCGCGGCGCGCAGCACGCGCTCTTCCTCGCCCTCGGCGTAGGCCACGCGCTTTTTGGTGGCGGCCTTGGCGGCGGTGAAGATGGGCTTCATGGTGGTGCCCGAGGCGTACACGAAGGTCTGCAGATGGTCGCGGTAGGCGTCCATGTCCGCGATGGGGCGCAGGGCCACGCCGCTGTCAACGGCGGCCTGGGCCACGGCCGGCGCGATCATCATCATCAGGCGCGGATCGAACGGCTTGGGAATCAGGTATTCGGGGCCGAAGGCCAGCGGCTCGCCCACATAGGCCGCGGCCACCACTTCGCTCTGCTCGGCCTGGGCCAGCTCGGCGATGGCGTGCACGGCGGCGATTTCCATCTCCATCGTGATGGTGGTGGCGCCGCAATCGAGCGCACCGCGGAAGATGTAGGGGAAGCACAGGACGTTGTTGACCTGGTTCGGATAGTCCGAGCGGCCCGTGGCCATGATGGCGTCGTCGCGCACGGCCTTCACGTCCTCGGGCTGGATCTCGGGGTTGGGGTTGGCCAGGGCGAAGATCAGGGGGCGCGGTGCCATGCGGGCCACCATATCCTTCTTGAGCACGCCGCCGGCCGACAGGCCCAGGAACACATCGGCGCCCGTGATGATCTCGCCGAGCGTGCGCGCATCGGTCTTTTGCGCGAAAAAGCGCTTGTCCTCGTCCATCAGCTCGGTGCGGCCTTCATAGACCACGCCGGCGATGTCGGTCACCCAGATGTTCTCGCGCGGAATGCCCAGCTTGACCAGCAGGCCCAGGCAGGCCAGTGCCGCGGCGCCCGCGCCCGAGGTCACGAGCTTGATGCTCTGCAGGTCCTTGCCCGCCACCTTCAGGCCGTTGAGGATGGCGGCGCCCACCGTGATCGCCGTGCCGTGCTGGTCGTCATGGAAGACCGGGATCTTCATGCGCTCGCGCAGCTTGCGTTCGATGTAGAAACAGTCGGGGGCCTTGATGTCTTCCAGGTTGATGCCGCCAAAGGTGGGCTCCAGCGCCGCGATGATCTCGACCAGCTTTTCGGGGTCTTTCTCGTTGATCTCGATGTCGAACACATCGATGCCAGAGAACTTCTTGAACAGCACGCCCTTGCCTTCCATCACGGGCTTGCCGGCCAGCGGGCCGATGTCGCCCAGGCCCAGCACGGCCGTGCCGTTGGTCACCACGCCCACCAGGTTGCCGCGGCTGGTGTATTTGAAGGCGGCGTTGGGGTCCTTGACGATTTCTTCGCAGGGCGCGGCGACACCGGGCGAGTAGGCCAGCGCCAGGTCATGCTGGTTGACCATCTGCTTGGTGGCCGCAATCGCAATCTTGCCGGGCTTGGGAAACTCGTGGTATTCGAGGGCGGCCTTGCGCAGGAGCGCACGCTTGTCGGGAAGAGGATGGTTGTCGGCCGTGGTGTTCTCGGGCATCAAGCGTCTCCAGCTTTCAGAAAGTGCCGGGGTCCGCGGTGGATCTGCTCGGGGCGGACCGTCAGCTTTGTAAGGGGAGGTGCATTGTAGGCTGGGTCCCGCGCAAGCCCCAGCGACAAAGTGAAGCCCCCGGCTTTACGGGGGATGGTTGCTGTTCAGAACAACGTGCCCTGAAATGCAAGGTGAATAAGCACCAATAGCTCCGTTTTCAGGAGCGTAGCGCAGACCGGGCACACGCGTCCCTCAGAGCGCATCCAAAGGAAACACCGGACGTTGGACCTGGGAAAAAGGGAACAAGGCGTAGTTCGAGCTCGTCACGCCACTGGGGCTGTCGCATTCGACCAGCGCCTGGGCCAGCGGTCCGAAAACGGGTCGGCAGTACATACGCGACTTCAGCAGCACGAAGCGAAATGCCGTCGGGTCAACCCCCACGCAGCCGAATACGCCCAGATCCCAGGGCTCATGCGGGCGTTCGGTGACCACGATCTGCGCGCGGCCGATGTCCAGCAGCACGGTGCGCCCCATGCCGCAACGCTGGCCGGTATAGATCGGGCCGGTGACGGTGTATTCACCATCGCTGATGGCCAGCACGCGGCCCGTGACCTGCAGTGGTTGCTTGGCAATGCCCAGCTGGGTGAGCGGCACCTTGTTGCCCAGCGCCAGATCCACATGAGCGCCCACGCCCGCCTGCACCAGCACCTGCACTGCCTGGGGATCGCACAGCGGCCCCATGGCGATGCCGTCCAGCCCCTGCGCCAGCGCGGCCTGGAGGACGTCCATGGCGTCGCAGGTGCCACCAGACATGCAGTTGTCGCTGTGGTCCAGCAGCAGCACGGGGCGGCTGGCACCCTGCGCCAGCGTCTGCGCCCGTGCCAGCGAGTCCTGCAGCGGCTCGCTGTCGTAGACGAACTGGGTCCGGTCGTCCCATATCTGGCGCGCGATGCGGTCGGCCACGGCCTGTGCGGCCTGCGGATCGCTGGCGTGGCCCGTGACCACCACGCTCATGCAGGGCGCTGCGATGTCGGCCAGCGAGAACCCTGCGAACACCGTCACCGCTGGCATGCCCGCGTGCTCGGCGGCGCGTGCGGCGTCCACTGCGCGCAGCATGGCGCCTTCCAGCGTGGTGCTGCGCAGCGTGTGGCCCATCAACGGCAAGGGGTGCCAGCGCACGCAGTGGCGCGGGCCGCCCTGCAGCAAGGCCAGCAGCAGCCGTCCGGCATGTGCGCCGGTTTCATACATGTCCACATGGGGGTAGGTCTTGAAGCCGACCACCACATCGGCATGGTCGACCATTCTTTGCGTGATGTTGCCGTGCAGGTCCAGCGCCACGCCAATGGGTACGCCGGGCGCGGCGGCGCGCAGGCGCGCCAGCAGGTCGCCTTCGCCATCGGCGCTGTTCTCGGCCATCATGGCGCCGTGCAGGTCGAGCAGGATGGCGTCGCAGCCGGGCGCCGCGCTGACGATGCGTTCGGTCAGTGCATCGTAGGCCGTGGCATGCACCTTGCCGCTGGGGTTGGCCGTGGCCGATACCGGCGTGACCAGCGTGGCACCCAGGCCTTCGGCCAGGTCGATGAAGGCCGCCATGGCGGTGCGCATGCCCTTGTTGTCGCGGTAGGCCGCGTCGCCGTAGGTGGGCGCGAACGATTCGAGCGGCGTGGGGACGGGCGAGAAGGTGTTGGTCTCGTGGTTCAGCCGGGCGATCAGGATTTTCATGCCACCACCCCGGCGCTGCGCAGCATGGCCTGCAGCAGCACATTGCAGCCGGCCTCCAGGTGGTCGGGCTGGGCGTCCTCGATCTCGTTGTGGCTGATGCCGTCCGCGCATGGCACGAAGACCATGGCCGTGGGCGCCAGCCGTGCCAGGTAGACGGCGTCGTGGCCGGCACCGCTGACCACGGCCATGGCGCTGTAACCCAGCGCCTGCGCGCCGCTGCGAATGCCCTCCACCAGGTCCGGCGTGAAGGGCTGGGGCGGGAAATACACCACCTGCTGCACGTCGATGCCCAGCTTGCGTTCACTGGCAATGCGCGCGCAGGTGCGGCGCAGGTCGGCGTCCATTTCCAGCAGCACGGCGTCGTCGCCCGCGCGCAGGTCCACGCTCATGCGGACCTTGCCCGGAATGACGTTGCGCGAGTTCGGGAACACCTCCAGCGCCCCCACCGTGCCGCGCGCATGCGGCGCGCGCTCCAGTGCCATGCGGTTGACTTCGGCCACGAGCTCGCTGGCGGCCAGCAACGCGTCGCGGCGCAGTCCCATCGGCGTGGGGCCCGCATGCGCCTCCATGCCCTGAACCACGACGTCGTACCAGCGCTGGCCCAGCGCGCCTTGCACCACGCCGATCACGCGGTCGTTGGCTTCCAGCACGGGGCCTTGCTCGATATGGGCTTCGAAATAGGCACCGATGGCGGGCGTGGGGCCTTGCTGCCCGGCATAGCCAATGGCCGCCAGCGCATCACCGACGCTGACGCCCTGGGCATCGCGCTGCGCCAACGCATGCTCCAGCGTGAAGGCGCCAGCGAACACGCCCGAGCCCATCATCACGGGAACGAAGCGCGAGCCCTCCTCGTTGGTCCACACCACGACTTCGATCGGCGCCTGCGTCTGGATGCCGGCATCGTTCAGGCTGCGCACCACCTCCAGGCCGGCCAGCACGCCGTAGTTGCCGTCGAACTTGCCGCCCGTGGGCTGGGTGTCGATGTGGCTGCCGGTCATGACGGGTGGCAGGTTGTCATCGCGGCCGCTGCGGCGCGCGAAGATGTTGCCGATGGCATCGATGCGGATGCTGCAGCCGGCCTCGCGCGCCCATCGCACGAACAGGTCGCGGCCCTGGCCATCGAGCGCGGTCAGGGCCAGGCGGCACACGCCACCCTTGGGCGTGGCACCGATTTGCGCCAGATCCATCAGCGACTGCCACAGGCGTGCGCCGTCGATTCTTGTGTCCGTGGCGGCAGGGAAAGAGGTCAGGGTGTTCATGGTGGTGCTCGACAGAATTTCAGACCAGGCCAACGCCCAGGTAGCGGTCCTTGACCGCGTCGTCGGCCAGGAAGGCAGCGTTGTTCGCAGCGTGCACGATGGCACCCTGCTCGATGATGTAGTGCCGGTCGGCCAGCTGGGTACAGACCTCCAGGTTCTGCTCGACCAGCAAAATGGCCACGCCCGCCGCCTTGATGGTTTTGAGCTGGGCGACGATTTCCTCGACGATCACGGGCGCCAGTCCCTCCACGGGCTCGTCGAGCATCAGCAGCCTGGGTGCGTTCATGAGCGCGCGGCCAATGGCCAGCATCTGCTGCTCGCCACCCGAGAGCTGGCCGCCGCCGTTGCCGCGCCGCTCTTTCAGGCGCGGGAAGATGCGGTAGATGTTTTCCAGTTGCCAGGGTGAGTGCTTGCGTTGGCCCAGCAGCAGGTTTTCTTCGACGGTGAGCAGCTTGAAGACGCCGCGGTGCTCTGGCACCAGGCACACGCCGCGCTGGGCGATCGTGTGCGGCGCCAGGCCCTGCAGGTCCTGGCCGGCGAAGCGGATGCGGCCCTGCGTGGGCGGCACCACCCCGCAGATGCTCTTGAGCGTGGTTGTCTTGCCCGCGCCATTGCGCCCCAGCAGGGTGACCAGTTCGCCATCGCCGATGTGCAGCGAGATGCCTTGCAGCACATGGCTTTTGCCGTAGTGGGCATGCAGGTGGTCGATGCCGAGAATCATGCCTTGCCTCCGGTGATCATGTTGCCCAGGTAGGCGCTGCGCACCCGGTCGTCGTTGCGGATGTCATGCGGCAGACCCTCGGCCAGCACGCGGCCCAGCTGCATCACGGTCACGGTGTCGGAAATGTCCATCACGATGCCCATGTTGTGTTCGATCAGCACCACGGTGTGCTCGTCCTTGAGGCCCTGGATCAGGCGCTTCATGTCGTCCAGGTCATCGATGCCCATGCCCGAGGTCGGCTCGTCGAGAAAAATCGCCTTGGGCCGGGCCGCCAGCGCCATGCCTACCTCCAGCCGCCGCTGCTGCCCGTGCGAGAGATTGCCCACGGGTGTTTCGGCATGGCGCTCCAGTCCGAGCCGCGCGAGCACGCTGGCCACCGCGTCAGCCTGGGCGCGCGCGCCCACCGGCGCATGCCAGCAATTGAGGGCGTGGGCGGGCGCCGTGCCTTGCGCGGCCAGGCGCAGGTTCTCGCGCACCGGCAGCGTGAGGAACAGGCTGGTGACCTGGAACGAGCGCGCCATGCCGCGCTGCACGCGACGGTGGTCCGGTTCGCGCGTGACGTCGTGGCCATCGAACAGAATGCGGCCGCCGCTCACGCTCTTGGTGCCCGTGAGCATGTGGAACAAGGTGGTTTTGCCCGCACCGTTCGGGCCGATCACGGAATGCACGGTGTTGGCGCGCACCTTCAGGTCCACGCCGGCCAGGGCGGCGAACTTGTCGTAGCGTTTTTCCACTCCAACGGCTTCGAGCAGGACGGGCGCGCTCATGCGGGGTCTCCTTGGGTCTTGGCGGCATCGGCCGCCGGGTTCCTGCGCCGCACCAGCGCCCACAGCGTCTCGCCCAGGCCCCACAGGCCGCGCTGCATGCCCAGGCTGACGACCATCAGCACCACGCCCAGCAACAGCAGCCAGCGCGGCCACAGTGTGGACAGCCAGTCGCCCATCAGCAGATAGAACGCCGAGCCCAGCAGCGAGGCCAGCAGGTTGCCGGTGCCGCCGATCACGGTCATCACCAGGATCATTTCGCTGGTGTGGTACTCGGCGTTGGCCAGCGGCGCGATGCCGGTCATCATGGCGTGCAGCGCTCCCGCCAGACCGGTAACGGCGCCAGAGATCACGAAGGCCTGCAGCTTGAGCAAACGCAGGTTGTAGCCAATGGCGCCGGCGCGTTCCTCGTTGTCGCGCACGGCCAGCAGGGTGCGGCCGAAGATCGAGGCCGAAGCCTTCTGCAACAGCCAGAACGCCATCAGGAACACCGCGGCGACAAAGCCGTAGTACTGCCAGGGCGACGCGAGCGGCCACAGCGTGAAGCCCGCCACGGCGATCGAGGGACGCGGAATGTCCAGCAGGCCGTTGTCGCCACCCGTGAGCCCAGGGAACGAGTAGGCCAGAAAGTAGAACATCTGCGCGAACGCCAAGGTCAGCATGACGAAGTAGGTGCCGCGCTGCCGGATGGCGACCCAGCCCACGATCGCCGCGCCCAGCGCGCCCATCGCGACGGCGGCGGCCAACGCCAGCGGCATGGGCAGCGGCCAGCGCGTGAGCGTCAGGGCAATGGTGTAGCTGCCCAGGCCAAAGAAAATGCCCTGGCCGAATGACAGCAAACCGGTGTAGCCCAGCAGCAGATTGCAGCCCATGGCCGCGAGGCCGAAGATCAGCACCTCGCTGGCCAGCGAACCCGACTGCATGGTCAGTGGCATGACCAGAACGACGGCGAGGGCCAGCAGCAAGTGGGTATGTTTGCGCATCGTGTTCATCCTTTGCGGCCCAGAAGGCCATGCGGGCGCAGCAGCAGCACGGCTGCCATGGCGACGTAGATCATCAGGCGCGCGCCCTCGGGCCACACGGTGCTCATCACGCTCTGCACGACGCCGATCAGCAAGCCACCCGCCAGGGCGCCGCCAAAGCTGCCCATGCCGCCCACAACCACGATGACGAAGGCGACACCCAGCGCTTCGATGCCCATGAAGGGTTCGGCGCCACGGATCGGTGCGGCCAGCACGCCCGCGAGCGCGGCGGTGGCCGCACCCAGCGCGAACACCAGGCTGAAGATGCGAAAGACATTGATGCCGAGCAAGGACACCATTTCGGTCGACTCACTGCCGGCACGCACCGCGCTGCCCAGGCGTGTGCCTTCCAGCACATACCAGAGCCCCACCGCCAGCACCGCCGTGAAACCAATCACGAACAGGCGGTATTTGGGGTAGACAAAGCTGCCCCACATCACCACGCCCTGCAGCAGATCGGGCACGGGAACGGTGTCGCCCAGCGGCCCCCATTGCAGAATGACCAGTTCCTGGACCACCAGCGCCAGGCCCACGGTCACCAGGATGTGGAACTCATGCGGCTTGGCGTACACATGGCGCAGCAACAGCTTCTCGGTGAGCCAGCCGACGATGCCGACCACCACAGGAACGACGACCAACGCCAGCCAGAAGTTCAAACCCCAGCGCATCATCTGGTAACAGAAGTACGCGCCCAGCAGGTAAAACGCGCCATGCGCAAAATTCACGAAGCGCAGCAGGCCGAAAACAATGGACAAGCCTACGGCCAGCAGGAAGTACAGCATCCCGATGCCGACCCCGTTAATGACCTGCAGCAGATAGATGCTCATAGGATTTCTGGAACAAGAGGAGAGCCCCGGCAGCTGCGCAGGAGCTGCTGCCGGACCCTGAGAACAGGGTGGTGTTGCAAGGGACGCACGATCCTTGCCTGGTGTGGGGTCAGGCCAGCTTGCAGCCAGTCTGCTCCAGCGGCAGGAAGGACTGGCCGGAACTCACGACGTCCACGTAGTCGTCTTTGTTGGCCATCTTGGCCTTGGCCTTGCCCTTGAGCAGGTAGTACTTCTTGAGTACCTGGTGGTCGCCTTTGCGGATCTCTTCCTCGCCGGTCAGGCCCTGGTACTTCATGCCTTCCAGCGCTGCCACCACGGCCTTGGGCTCCACCGTGCCGGCCTTGATGATGCCGTCGATCAGCAGCTTGGTGCAGATGTAGGAGCCCGCCAGGCTGTAGTTGGGGTTGGCCTTGAACTTGTCGTTCGCGCGCTTGACCAGGTCCAGATTCAGTGGCGTGTTGGTGGTGTGCCAGTACTGTGCGCCGAAGTACACGCCTTCGCACAGGTCTGCACCCAGCGACTCGAACTGCTCCAGGCCCGAGGCCCAGGCGATCAGGATGGTCATGTTCTTGTGCATGCCAAAGCTCACGGCCTGGCGCAGCGCATCGGATGACTGCGAGCCGAAGTTGAGCAACAGCAGCACATCGGGCTTGGCCGCGATGGCATTGGTCAGGTAGCCGCTGAACTCCTTTTCGGCGAGCGAGTGGTAGCTGTTGCCCACATGCTCCAGGCCCTTTTCCTTGAAGATGTTCTTGGCCGCGGACAACAGGCCGTCGCCAAACACGTATTGCGGCGTGATGGTGTACCAGCGCTTGGCCTTGGGGTTGGCCTCGATCAGCGGCCGCACGGTCTGCTCGATCGCACCGAAGGTGGGTACCGACCAGCGAAAGGTTGCAGGGTTGCAGTCCTTGCCCGTGATCTCGTCCGCGCCAGCGGTGGTGATGAAAATGCTGCCTGTCTTTTCAGCTTCCTTGCCCATGGCCAGCGCCTCGGACGACAGGATGCCGCCGGCAAAGAAACGCGTTCCCAGTTGCTGCGACGACTCCTGCACCTTGCGCACCGCCGTGGCGGGCTTGCCTTCGGTGTCGAGGACCGTGTAGGCCAGGGGGCGCTTGAGCACGCTGCCGTACTGTTCGATCGCCAGCTTCATGCCCAGGTCGGCGAACTTGCCGTTGGCCGCGAACGCGCCCGACATGGGCACCGGACAGCCGAACTGGATGGCGCCCGTGGACTGGGCCCACGCACTGCGGGCCAATCCCAACGAAGCGGGCAGTGCGCCCAAAGCCGAGAGCTGCAGAAGTTGACGACGGTGCATGAATATCTCCTGTGGATGGACAAAGGCCCGATGGCCGGCGGTGAGGTGCGTTCGTAGAAGCACTATGCGTGCCAGTACGGGCTGCGCCAGTTCACCCTGTGGGCGTCTGGCGCGCAGAATCTTGTGTCCTGCTTTTTTCCTATTTATAGTGATAAATATAAAAAATAGGGCGCGTGAAAACCCTAGGCGCCATTCCATTGCACACTTGCGGTGCATACACTGCACCATCAGCGCGCCCGCGTCGCACCCCGCGCGCTGGACAGACCAGAGCACAACCCGACATGGCAACGAAAACGACGGGGCAACGCCCAATCAAGCAACTCAAGCGGCCCGATCTGGTGGCCCAGGAAATCAAGCGGCTGATCACCGAAAAAAATCTCAGCCCCGGCGACAGACTACCGCGCGAGAGCGAGCTGCAGACCCATTTCGACGTCAGCAAGGGCACCATCCGCGAGGCATTGAAATCCTTGGAAGTACAAGGCCTGGTGACCATCTCGACGGGCCCGTCGGGCGGTGGCACCATCGCCGAGGTGCCACTCGACCGCACGCTGCAGTTCATGCAGAACTACCTGTTTTTCCAGGAAGTGACGATCGACAACATCTACACCGTGCGCCAGCTGCTCGAGCCCGAACTGGCGGCCGGCGCTGTGCCACACCTGACCGAAGCCGATTTTGCGGCGCTGGAGCACAGCATCAGCTGCTGCGACCCGACACGCAGCAACGAGGACCTTGTCAGCCAGCGCCGCGAAGACGTGAACTTTCACGACATCCTGGCGGCGGCCAACCCCAATCCGTTCCTGCGCTTCACTTGCGAGCTGATCAACGAAATGATTCGCCAGCTCATCGTTTTCGGCAACCGCACTCCCAAGGCGGAGCACCGGCGCTTCGGCGAGGCCAACGCGCAGATCCACCGCGATATCGTGCAGGCGGCGCGCGCGCGCGACACGGAGAGGGTGCGCGAACTCATGGCCATCCACATGCGCGAGGCAGCCAGCAGTGTCAAGCGCATGAAGGGGCGCATCCAGGGCCGCTTGATATTGGACGCGGACTCGCTGCGCCGGCCTCGGTCCGCGCATGTACGGCCTGAATAACCCACGTACCCCATCCAGAGGCAGTGCTGTCCGGCCGCTGCCGAGGATGGCAGGTCAGTTGGCCGATTGGTGCGGTACCGCCCGAAACAGCAGGGGCGCAAAAGCGCTGCCAGTGCTTGTCCAGAAAGCGCTGGCAGCGATCCAACAGAGAGTTTTTGGCGTGGTGACGGTGCTCAGGCCGTCTCCGCCAGCGCATCGCCCAGCGCATTGACCAGGCGGTCGATCTCGGCGCGTTCGCTGATGAACGGCGGCGCCAGCTGGATGGTGTCGCCACCGTAGCGCACGTAAAAGCCCTTCTTCCAGCAGTTCATCGCGATCTCGTACGGGCGCTTGGCAGGCTCGCCGGGCAGCGGTGCAATCGTCAGGCCCGCAGCCAGGCCGAAGTTGCGGATGTCCAGCACATGCTTGGTGCCCTGGAGGCTGTGCACGGCGGCTTCAAAATACGGCGCCAGGGCTTTCACGCGGCCAATCATGTCTTCCTTTTGCAGGATGTCGAGCGTCGCAATGCCCGCCGCGCAGGCCACGGGGTGGGCCGAGTAGGTGTAGCCATGCGGGAACTCCAGCATGTAGTCCGGGCCACCGGCCGCCATGAAGGTGTCGTAGATTTCCTTGCTGGCCACCACGCCGCCCAGCGGCTGCGCGCCGTTGGTGACCTGCTTGGCGAAGTTCAGGATGTCGGGCGTCACGCCAAAGGCTTCGGCGCCGGTCCAGGCGCCGCTGCGGCCAAAACCGCTGATCACCTCGTCAAAAATCAGCAGAATGTTGTTTTGCGTGCAGATCTCGCGCAGACGCTGCAGGTAGCCCACGGGCGGGATGACGACGCCGGCCGAGCCCGAGAAGGGCTCCACGATCACAGCCGCGATGTTGCTCGCGTCGTGCAGTGCAATCACGTCGAGCAGGCGATCGGCCAGCTCCTTGCCGGTGGGCGGCATGCCCTTGTGGAACGAGCCCGCCGGCGGCTGGGTGTGGGGCAGGTGGTCGGCCTCGACGCCCTGGCCGAACAGCTTGCGGTTGGCCACGATGCCGCCCACCGAGATGCCGCCGAAGTTCACGCCGTGGTAGCCCTTTTCGCGGCCGATCAGGCGCGTCTTGGTGCCCTGGCCCTTGGCGCGCCAGTAGGCGCGGGCCATCTTCAGCGAGGTGTCGGCTGACTCGGAGCCCGAGCCGGTGAAGAACACATAGTCCAGCCCGGCAGGCGTGAGTTCCTTGACGCGGTTGGCCAGCTCGAAACCCAGCGGGTGACCGAACTGGAAGGCGGGCGCGTAGTCCAGCTTCTGCGCCTGCTTGCCGATCGCCTCGGCGATCTCGCGGCGGCCGTGGCCCAGGCCCGCGCACCACAGGCCCGAAAGGCCGTCAAAGATCTTGCGGCCTTCGCTGTCGGTGTAATACGCGCCGCTGCCCTCCACGATCATGCGCGGGTTTTGCTTGAACTGGCGGTTGGCCGTGTAGGGCATCCAGTGCGCGTCCAGCCATTCGGCGTCCATGCGGGGTGCGGCGCCAGCGGCGGGGGTGTCGATGGGGGCAAAGCTCATGGGAAGTCTCCGGTACAAAGATCGGCCCCAGCCGGGGCATGGAGCCGCCATTGTTGCCCCGGTCGCCAATTGCTCAAAGAACGCAATATCAATGTTCACTTGCTGATTTATGCAAGCATTGATCGTTTCTACTGTGTCGCGATGGCGATTGATTTGCTATCAAATAAATAGCTGTTTTTGCCGAACAGGAAAGCGCTGCAGCCTTTTTTGTCCAAAGACTGAATCTTCCCTTGCTTACAATTCGCCCATGCGCAAGCCCACCTTCTTCCGATGCGCTGGCGCGGCAGGGCGCTGGCTGGTGGCGGCCTGGCTGCTGGCTGCGCCGCTGGCGGGGGCCGGGCAGACGCCCGCGGCGGCCACCGCGCCCATCCGCATCGGCGTGCTGGCCGTGCTCGAAGGCGAGGAGACCCAGCGCCTGTGGCAGCCGCTGGCCGACGGGCTGGCGCGCGCCCTGCCGGGGCACAGCGTGCGGCTGCAGGTGCTTGACCCGCAGGCGCTGGAAGCGGCGCTGGCGCGGCAG
Organism: Acidovorax sp. GW835-FHT14B10; assembly: GCF_058793725.1. NCBI lineage: Bacteria > Pseudomonadati > Pseudomonadota > Betaproteobacteria > Burkholderiales > Comamonadaceae > Acidovorax > Acidovorax sp. GW835-FHT14B10. Next base: position 148,416 of record NZ_JBXAGC010000003.1, on the reverse strand, counting down.
GCTCTGGACTTCGTGGTGACCAACCCGGGGCACTATGTGCGGCTGGAGGCACGCCATGGCGCCACGCGCATCGCCACCCAGACCACGGCCGAAAGCGACGACCCCGCGCACACCGTGGGCTCGGCCGTGGTGGTGCGTGCCGGTGCGCCGCTGCCCGCCACGCTGGAGGCGCTGCGCGGGCAGCGCGTGGCGGCGGTGGCCGAAGAGGCGTTTGGCGGCTACCAGCTGGTGGCGCACGAATGGTTGCAGAGCGGCCTGGACGCCGAGGCGGGCGCGGTGCAGCGGGTGTTCACCGGTTTTCCGATGCAGCGCGTGGCCGACGCGGTGCTGGCGGGCCGGGCCGACGCGGGCATCCTGCGCACCTGCGTGCTGGAGCAGCTCGAACGCGCGGGGCGCGTGGCCCCGGGCGCGCTGGTGGTGGTGGGCGCGCGGCCCGATGCGCCGGCGGCCTGCCAATCGTCCACGCCGCTGTACCCCGGCTGGGCTTTTGCCGCGCTGGCCTACACGCCGCCCGAGCTGGGCCGCACCGTGCTGCTGGCGTTGTTGGCCCTGCCCGCCGACGCCCATGGCGGCCGCTGGTCGGTGCCCGCTGATTACCAGCGCGTGCATGACGTGCTGCGCGCGCTGCAGGCCGAGCCCTATGCGTTCATGCGCGAGACGCGCCCGCAGGCTCTGTTGGGCCGCTACTGGTATTTGCTGGCCGGCATGTTGGCCTTGTTGCTGCTGGGCGCGGCCTACATGCTGCATGTGGAAGTGCTGGTCAAGCGCCGCACCTTTGAGCTCTCGCGCAGTCTGCGCGAGCGTGAACGCCTGGCGCAGCAGATTGCGCAGGGCCAGGAGGCCATGGACCACCTCGCGCGCCTGTCCATCCTGGGGGAGCTGTCGGCCACGCTGGCGCACGAGCTCAGCCACCCGCTGGCCACCATCGCCAACTACGCCGCCAGCGTGCAGCGCCGGGCTACGCGAGGCGACCTCACACCCGACGCGCTGGCCCTGGCATTGCTGGACATCGGCCAGGAAGCCGAGCGCGCCACGCGCGTCATCGAGAGCATTCGCGCGCTGGCGCGCAAGCGCGTGCCGGTGCGTGCGCTCAATGCCCGGTGGCGCTGGCCAACGAGGCCGTGGCCCTGTTTGGCGGCCTGCTGGGCCAGGCACCGCCGATTCGCGTCGACGGCGCGCCCGGTAGCCGGGGCCTGCGCGTGCCGGGTGACCCGCAGCAGATTCAGCAGGTGCTGCTGAATCTGCTGAAGAATGCGCTGGACGCCCACCGCGCCGCTGGCCGGGCGGATGCCCCCATCACCATCCATATCGAATGCCAGGGCGACCGCCTGGCCATTGCCGTGCAAGACCAGGGCGCCCCGCTGAGCGATGCCGAGCGTGCGCGGCTGTTCGAACCCTTCTACACCACCCGCCCCGACGGCTTGGGCCTGGGCCTGGCCATCTGCCGCGGCATTGCCGAAACGCATGGCGGCGCGCTGCAGGCCCGCCCCGCCGGCGCGGCGGGCGAGCCCGGCATGGTGTTCGAATTGCTGCTGCCGCTGGCCTTGCCCGCGGTCTCTGCGCTGCCGGCCCTCCAGGAAACCACGCCATGACTGCACCTGCTCCCATCATCCATGTGGTCGATGACGACCCCGCTTTTTTGCGCTCGACCCTGTTCATGGTGGAAGGGTTGGGCTTTGCACCCGTGGGCTACGCACAGGCGCAGGATTTTCTGGATGCCGATCCAGCGCCCGCGCCCCAGGGCTGCTGCCTGCTGCTGGACATCCGCATGCCGCGCATGAGCGGGCTGGAGCTGCAGCGGCGCCTGGCCGACCTGGGGCGCGCCTATCCCATCGTGTTCATGACCGGCCACGGCGACATCGACCAGGCCGTGCAGGCCATGCGCGCGGGCGCCATCGATTTTCTGCAAAAGCCCTTTCGCGAGCAGGCGCTGCTCGATGCCCTCAACTACGCCGTGGGTGTGAACCTGGCGGCGCAGCGCCAGCAGGGGCTGCGCGCCGCCGCGCAGGAGCAGCTCGGGCGCCTGTCGCCGCGCGAGCGCGACGTGGCGCGCCTGCTGGCCCTCGGCCTGAGCAACAAGGAAGTGGCGCGGCAACTGAGCATCAGCGACCACACTGTGCATGTGCACCGCCAGCGTATCACCGAGAAGACCGGCAGCGGCCATGCCGCCGACCTGGCCCGCCTGATCCTGCGCGCCGACCCGGAGAGCCTGGAAGCCGGCTGAACGCGTGGCCCCACTCCCCATTGCTTCTGAAACCATCGCAGAGCATTTCCGCATTGGAAATGCAGTGGACCGCTTGCCAGCGTTTGCTCAACCGCACGAAATCAAGCGTTGAGGGTTGCGATGGAAGCTGCGCCAGAGGACATCACTGTGTAGCCGCCGGGGCCTGTTCGCGCTGTGCCATGCACGACGTTACCCATGTTCGCGGACAAGGTGCCCGCCCCATGGTGTCGCCAGTGCCGCAGGGGCGTGTGCCCCTGCGAGACCGTCAACAGATGCTCAGTACCTGGCATCCGCAGGTTTTTTACCATTCGGCCAGTCCTTGACCTTGTCGGCGAAGTCCGGGCGCGGCTGGTGGCTGAAGTACTCGGCAACGTCCACCGCCTCCTGGTCTGTCAAGCCGCCCTGGCCCAGCGGAAACTTGTTGTGCATCGCGATCGGCATGTTGCGCTTGACGAAGGCGGCTGCCGTGTAGGTGCGGGCCATGCCGGCGCCGATGTTGAAGGACTCGTCACCCCATAGCGGCGGATAGACCCACTGGCCCTTGGCGTTCTTGATGCCTTCGCCGTCCGTGCCGTGGCATTGTGCGCATTGGGCCTGGTAGATTTTCTTGCCGTTCTCGGTGTTGGGGATGATGCTCTGGCTGACCTTGCCCACGCCCCGACCCTCGACCTTGTCCTCGGGCTTGGTCTCGCGACGCATCCAGTCGAACAGCGCCACCATGGCCTTGAGCTCCTCCGAGTCCAGCGGCAGCGGTTTGCCGTTCATTGAGCGCAGGAAACAGCCGTTGATGCGGTCTTCCAGCGTGATGGTGCGGCCGGCGCGCGGCGCGTAACTAGGGAAGAAAGCCGAGATGCCGATATAGGGTGAGCCATCGGCCACAGTGCCGGCATTCAGGTGGCAGCTGGCGCAGTTCAGCGCATTGCCCACGTTCTTGGGCAGCAGATCGCGTGTTTCGATGTTCAGGCGCGCGCCATAGACCAGTTGCTTGGCGTTGGGCTCGGCCAGCATGGCGGCCAGGCGAGGGGTCTCGAAGGGACGCGAAGTGTCGGGCGATGCATGGAGCTGCTTGCGCTGGCTGGAAATATCCCCGGCCTTGATCTCCGACGCATCCTTGCTGCCCCAGTTGCGGCGGGTGAAGTTCAGGATGTCAGCAATCTCCTGGTCGCCCAGCTGGGCGAAAGCCGGCATGGTCAGCGGCCGTGCGTGGCTCTGGGTCACCGGCGTAGTCCAGCCGGTCAGCATGATGTGGATGAGCGTGCTGGGATTGTCCGCGCGCAGCGAGCGATTGCCCTCCAGCGAGGGGAAAACGTCCTTGACGCCGCCGCCATCGGCACGGTGGCAGTCCGCACAGAACTGCAGATATCCCAAGCCGCCGCGGCTGGTGTAGAGGTCGGCCGGCACGTTGTAGTGCGCGGCGTTGACGGCATTGGCTTCAGTGCTGCCAACGGCGCGCGCCGGAATCGCGATGCGCGGCGCCGGCCCCTGGGCCACCTGCATGGGCAGGTCATCCTTGCCGGCGGGCAGGGACTTGAGGTAGGTGCCGATGGCCAGCAGGTCGGAATCGCTCATGTACTGCGTGCTGTGCTGCACCACGTCCACCATGTTTCCCGAGACCGTGCCGTGGCGGTTGCGGCCGGTTTTGAGCATCTCGGCGGTTTCCTTGGGCGTCCACAGGTCGCGCAGACTCAGGGCACGCCAGCCTTCCACCGTCTCGCCGGCCAGGAAGTAGGTGCCGCTCTTGCCCTCGCCGGTCATGGCCTTCTCCTGGAAAGCCACGCCGCGCGGCGTGTGGCACGCCCCGCAGTGGCCCAGACCCTGTACCAGGTAGGCCCCGCGATTCCACTCTGGTGTTTGCTGGGCGCTGGGCTGGAACGGCGTAGCGTCCAGAAACAGCCAGTTCCACAGTGAAAGCCCCCAGCGCTGGTTGAAAGGGAAGCCCATTTCCAACGCCTTGTTCGGCGCTTGCACCGGTGCCACACCTTCCATCAGATACGCATACAGTGCCTGCATGTCTTCAGTGGACATCTTGGCATACGACGGGTAGGGCATGGCCGGATACAGGTTACGACCGTCGGCCGCCACGCCCTTGCGCATGGCGCGATCGAACTGATCGAAGCTGTAGCTGCCCATGCCGGTGGTCTTGTCCGGCGTGATATTGGTGGAGTAAAGCTTGCCGAACGGTGTCTCCAGCGCGAGGCCGCCGGCCATGGGCTGGGACTTTTCGCCCGTGTGGCAGGCTACGCAGTCGCCCAGACGGGCGATGTAGCGTCCACGCTCAATCAGGCTGCGCTGCTCAGGGGGCAGATCGGCTGCGTAGTTGGCGGGCAGGTCATCAATGACCTGCGGCTCCATGGCATGTTTGGACGGTGCACTCGTCGTCGCTTCGATGGCTTGCCCGATGACAGGCGAGGTGGTCACGAATATTCCCGCCAGTGCTCCGAATAGAACCGCGCGGCGAACGAATGCAGAGGGATGGCGAAGGGGATTCTTCATAGGAAGTCGTAATGTGTGAATCTTGGCGAAAATACGCACGCGGGACGCACCAGCGGTGCACTGCATGCACCATTGCCGCAACTCCAACAGGTTTGCTGCGCTGTCATGGCCACTTTTGACCAGCACAGACTCCTGTTGATCCAGCCTGCGAAATCATCGTAAGCAGCCGGTTTTTCCTGCACAAGTACCGCTTTGGGGTGGCGGTATAGCTTTTTCAGGCTATTGCGTTCGCGCCGGCACCGGCGATCGGGCTGGTAGTCTTGGGGGCTGTTTTTCCCTTGCCCGTATCACCGCAATGCCCGCCCCTTCCCCCCGTGAACGTGCCGTGCTGGGCCAGCTCAGCGACATGGACCTGCGCCTGCTGCAGGTGTTCAAGAGCGTGGCCGAGTGCGGCGGCATGTCGGCGGCCGAGCTGGAGCTGAACATCGGCACCAGCACCGTGAGCCGCCACATGAAAGACCTGGAGACGCGCCTGGGCCTCACGCTGTGCCGGCGCGGGCGGGCGGGCTTTGCCCTCACGCCCGAGGGCCAGCGCGTGTACGACGAAACCCTGCGGTTGCTGAGCGCCGTGGACGCGTTTCGCAGCAGCATCGACGACATCCACCGCCGCATGGGCGGGCGCCTGGAGGTGGCGGTATTCGACAAGACCGCCAGCAACCCGGCGGCGCACATCGGCGACGCGATTGCGCTGTTCTCCGAACAGGCACCGGACGTGAGCCTGCAGATGCATGTGGCCTCGATCAACGCCATCGAGCGCGGGCTGATCGACGGCAGCCTGCATATCGGCATCATCCCGGCGCACCGCGCCTCGCAAAGCCTGGTGTATGCCAACCTGTTCACCGAGACCATGCTGCTGTACTGCGGCGCGCGCCACCCGCTGTTCGGGGCCGACCACGCGGCCCTGACCTGGGACGCCTTGCGCACCCACCAGTTTGCCGGCCTGGGCTACCACTCGCCCAACATGGAGCTGAGCCACCGCGCACACCTGCCGCGCAAGGCCACGGGGTTTGACCAGGAGTCGATCGCCACGCTCATCCTCTCGGGCCGCTATCTGGGCTTTCTGCCCGACCACTACGCCGAAGCCTTCGTGCGCCAGGGCCTGATGCAGGCCGTGCAGCCCGCGCAGTTTTTCTACCGCTGCCAGTTTGTCAGCGTGCTGCGCAAGTCGCCCCAGCCACCGCGCGCGGCCCAGGCGTTTGCGCAATGCCTGGTGCAGGCGCATGGGTGAGTGGCAGTGAGTTGCCCTGTGCGCAGGACAGGCAGACAATGCTTGCCCTTTGGTGCGTTTCCAGCGGAGCACATGATGACAAGCATTGCTTCCATCGGCAGTTCGGGCCTGCAGGCCGCACAGTTGCGGCTGGATGCGTCGGCCCACAACGTGGCCAACATGAACACGCCCGGCTATCGCCGCCAGGGGGTGGAGCAACAGGCCGTTGAAGACAGTGCGGGCGTGCATGCCACGGTGCAGCGCGAGGCCAGCGAAAAAGGTGTGGCGCTGGAGCAGGAGGCCGTGGAGCAGATGGCGGCCACCTACGCCTTCAAGGCCAACCTGCAGACCATCAGGGCGCAGGACGAGAGGATGGGCTCGCTGCTGGATACAAAGGCCTGAACGTTTGCATCGCCCCCGCCCCCCATGCCCCGCAGGTCGGGGCATGGTTGTTTCTGGGGGGCAGTTCAGACCCGGCGATTCAATACAAGGTACGCCACCTGATCGAGAACTTCTTTGCGCGTCTGAAGTGATACCGGGCCATTGCTACGCGTTATGACAAGACGGCGCGCAATTTTCTGGGTGCCATTCACTTGGCCGTAACCATGGTTTGGCTCAATTGAGCACCATGGCCTTTGGTTGCACTCGGATACCGATTGATGGCACGCCCTAGCTGCGCTGGCCGTGGCGTGACGTCTTCGCGACTCTATAGCTACGACCGATTTCTGGCCTCTTCCATTTGGAAGCCGCCTAGAAATGGCATTCCCAAGGCGCAGGCTTTCTGACAGGCGCGGGAAAACCCGATAACGGGTGAACGCACGAGCTATCCAAAATCCGATTGTCCGACAAACAAATTGCAGCGCGACAGCCGCAAGGAGACATCGATTGAACGGTCGCATTCATCCGTCACGCCGCAAGGCAGGCACACCATCTGAGAGCGTCGCATCGCCATCTGGCAAAGCGAAGGCGCTCGCCGATGGTTCGATGTTCAACCGGCTTCGCATCGAGCCAGCCTACAAGGCCGTTTCCGCAGAGATCGAACGCAGCATTCTCAGTGGACAAATCCAGCCTGGCATGCCAATGCCGACCGAGCAGAGCTTGGCCGAGCAATTCGGCGTCCATCGCTCCACGGTGCGAGAAGCCATCCGTCAGATCGAGCAAGAGGGGCTGCTGCAGCGCCGCGAAGGGCGCCGGCTTTTCGTCACCTTGCCGGGCCTCTACGACCTTGCCCCCCGTGCAACGCGCTTGTTATTGCTGCAACAGACCACCTTCCAGGAGCTGTGGCAGGTCGCCGTCACGCTGGAGCCGCTTGCCGCCGGACTCGCTGCGGTACAGGCGAACTCCGAAGATATCGAGGCGCTGGAAGCCAACACGGCGCTCACCGCAGAACTCCAAGCTCGCGGTGCAACGTCGATGGAAGAGAACATCCGCCTCGTTGAGCTCGACGTTGAATTCCACGCCTTGGTCGGTCGCGCCAGCCACAACCGCGCGCTCATGCTCGCACGCGAGCCGATCAGCCTGCTCTACAACCCTACGCTGCTGCAGATCCATCTGCACTTGCCTCAGTCCAAGGCGCGCAACCTGGTGGCGCATCGCGCCATCCTCGATGCACTTCTGTGCAAGGACGTGCAATCCGCCACCGAGTGGACGCGAAAGCACATGGTTGATTTTCAAAAAGGTTTCGAGATGACGGGCTTGGACATGCGCACGCCCATCACGACAGCACCCTAGTTCACTACAAGGAGACAGACATGGAATCGAAGCAGAAGAAGCATCAACAAATTTCGGGGTTGCCACAACCGGCCATCTGGTACCGCCATTTGGCGCGGAGCGCGGTAGCCGTCGGCATGGTCGCGCTCGGCATGACCGCCCATGCGCAGGAAACCTTCAAGATCGGCGTTGTCAGTTTTCTCTCGGGCCAAGCGGCGGAAAGCTTTGGCATTCCCGCCGTCAACGGTGCGAAGGTGTTAGTGGATGCGTTCAACAAAGGCGAGGCGCCTGCTCCGTACAACAAAACCGGTTTCGGTGGCATGAAGATTGAAGCCATCTATGTAGATGAGAACGGCGGCGCGACCAAGCAGGTGCAAGAGCTGCGCAATCTCTACGACCGCGAAAAAGTTGATGCGGTAATCGGCTACGTCAGTTCTGGGGATTGCCTGGCCGCGGCCCCGGTCGCAGAGGAATTGAAGAAGTTCCTCATCCTCTACGACTGCGGCACGCCGCGCATCTTCGAGGATGCGAAATACAACTACGTCTTTCGCACGGCGTCGCACGCCACCATGGACAACGTCGCATTAGCCCGCTACATGAAGGCGCGCGACATCAAAGTCGCAACGTACAACATGATCAACCAAGACTATGCATGGGGCCAGGATTCGCGCAAGGACTTCATGCTGTCGATGGCCCAGCTCTATCCAGGTGCAAAGCTGGGCGAGGATCTGCTGCCCAAGTTCGGCGCAGGCCAGTACGGTACCGAAATATCAGTATTAATGTCCAAGAGTGCCGACGTCACGCATTCCAGCCTGTGGGGTGGTGACCTGCAGGCATTCATCCTGCAGTCGGGTCCACGCGGACTGTTCAAACGCTCGCAAGTAGTGCTGTCTGCCGCTGACCATGTACTGACCAATCTGGGCAACAAGATGCCCGACGGCGCGATCCTTGGTGCGCGCGGCGCCTACGGCCTGCTCTCGCCCAAGTCAGCGTTGAACGACTGGTGGTGGAGTACGTACCAAAAGGGCTACAACACCTACCCGGCACAGGCTCCCTACCGCATGGCGCAGGCGCTCATGGGCTTGAAGCTCGCCGCCGAGAAGGCCATGGCGGCCAATGGCGGCAAGAAGCCCACGTCAGAGCAACTGGCGGCTGCGCTCAAAGGCATGGAATGGGATTCCCCCGCTGGAAAGATCCGCATGGCGCTGGGTGACGGCCAGCAGGCGATGCAAGAAACCGCCATTGGCAAGACGCGCTACGACGCGGCCAAAAAGATGGTGGTGATCGACGATATCCAGCGCTTCCCGGCCGAGTGCGTCAACCCGCCCGCTCACATGAAATCGGAAGACTGGATCAAGAGCGGATTCGCCGGATCGAAGTGCTAAGCGCCTAAGCGCTGCATCGTATCCCAGTGGCACGGAGACTCCGTCAGCCCGAGCAGCGCGCGGGCTGACGGCCTCATTGTCACCCCCACAACATATACCAGGACGGGCATGAATACCGCCATCACCATCCTCATCGACGGTCTGAGCTATGCGTCGTGGCTCTTCATCGTTGCGCTCGGGCTCACGCTCGTGTTCGGTGTGCTGAAGATTCTCAATATCGCGCATGGCAGCTTCTATGCACTGGGCGCCTATGCCGCCGCCAGCCTCGTGGGTTGGTTTGCCACCCTGAATTTCGCGCCGCAATGGTCACTGGTTGCGATGTTGCTGGCTGCGATTGCGGTGGCACTGATCTTCGCGCCGCTGACCGAGCGCTATTTGTTGCGCTTTTTTTACGGCCGTGATGAGGTGTTGCTGGTGCTGGTCACCTACGCCTTGTTTCTGATCCTGGAAGACGTCACCAAGCTCATCTGGGGTGCCAATCCGTACTACGTCTCGGAGCCCTACGCACTCTTTGGAAACGTGGAAATCGGTACCCAGGTGTATGTGGGTTACGACTTCATGCTGATGGTCATCGCGGTTATCGTGGGGCTGGCCGTCTGGTGGGGGCTCAATTGCACCCGCCACGGCAAGATAGTGCTCGCCGTGATCCACAGCGAAGAGGTCGCAGCCAGCATGGGTGTGAATGTCTCGCGCGTTTACCTGCTGGCCTTCTCGGCCGGCATTTTCCTCGCCGCCCTCGGCGGCGCCTTCACGGCACCTCTGATCTCGGTACAGCCGGGAGTGTCGGTCGGCGTGATCATCGTGTCCTTTGCCGTCGTGATCATCGGCGGGCTTGGGAGCATTGAGGGCGCCGCCATCGGCGCACTCATCGTGGGTCTCGCGCGATCTTTTGCGGTGCACGTCATGCCAGAAATCGAGCTCTTCTCCATCTACATCGTGATGGCGCTGGTGCTCATCGTCAGGCCCGAAGGGCTATTTCAACGCATTCAAGCGCGAAAGATTTGACCTATGCAGAGTATTCCTCTCACTCCTGCCCCAGTGGCCGTTCCATACGCGCCGCGTCGAACCCTTGCGCTGCTGGTAGGCATCGCCTCGATCGCTGCGCTGATTATTGGCGGCGCCTTCATGCCACGGTGGCTGGTCTTTCTGCTCACTATGGCTGCATCGCACGGACTGGTGTCACTGGGCATCGTATTGCTGATGCGCGGCGGCGTGGTGTCTTTCGGCCAGGGCCTGGTGTTTTCGGTAGGCGGCTATGCGGCAGCGCTGACTTTTAATAAGCTCGGCATTACCGACGCACTCGGCCTGGCGCTGATGGGTGGCGTGGCGGCACTGGTGGTGGCTGCGCCTTTTGCGCCTCTGCTCGCACGCTACCGTGGCATTTTCTTCGCCATGCTGACACTTGCGCTGTCCATGGTCTGCTACGGCGCCTTGGTGAAGACCAACGCGCTGGGCGGATCCGACGGCTTCAACATGGGCCGCCCCACGCTGTTTGGCCAGACGCTGGCGGATGAGCGTGTGGCCTATGTGCTCTACGGCGTGACGATCGCGGTCGCTGGAATCTTTGCGCTGATGGCGCACGTTTATTTCCATTCGACGCGCGGCCTAGTCACGCTGGCAGTGCGCGAGAATGAACTGCGTGTTGAATACCTCGGCGGTTCGGTTAAACAGGCGATGGGCATCAACTACCTTCTCGCGGCCTTTGCCGGGGGCGTGGGCGGTGCGCTGACCGTGATGTCGCTCGGCCACATCGACCCGAACTTCAGCTTCTGGACCACCTCTGGCGAGTTCGTCTTCGTTGCGATTCTCGCTGGCTGGCAGAGCGTGCTCGCGGTGTTTATCGCATCAACGCTGTTGGAGGTTGTGCGCTCGTTCTCCAGCCTCTATTTCCCCAACACTTGGCAGTTGTCGCTCGGTCTATTTCTGTTGGTGATGATCCGCTTCCTGCCCCGCGGGATCGGCTCGTTGTGGGTCGATCGCAGCGCGAAAGGAGACCGCTCATGAGCGCCGTTTTGCATCCGCGCACCAGAGCGAAGCAACCTACCGCCTTGGCAGAACGCGAGATTCTGCTGCGTGCCAGCGGCATCGAGAAACGCTTTGGTGCAGTGGTTGCGGCCAGCGGCATTGAGGTCGCCATCGGTGTCGGTGAAAGGGTAAGCCTGATCGGCAGCAACGGGGCAGGCAAGACGACGTTCGTCAACATGATCACCGGCTACCTCAAGCCTGACACCGGCAGCATTGTGCTGGGCGAACGCGACATCACGCGGCTCACGCCGCGCGAGATTACGCACCTGGGCGTGGCACGGTCGTTTCAGATTCCGCAGCTATTTCAGGAGTTGTCGGTCCTTGACAACATGCTGGTGGCCACGGCCTGCCACGAAAACAGGCTCTCGTTCTGGCAGTCCGCACGGCATGCCGATGCGGTAGTGCGCGCCGACGCGCTCTTGGCGCGCTTCAACCTCAGCGAGCACCGCGAACGCCGGGTCGCCGAGCTGCCCGGCGGCGTGCGCAAGCTGCTGGACATTGCCATGGCCATGACAGGCCACCCGCGCCTGCTGCTGCTCGACGAGCCCACCAGCGGTGTTTCTGCGGAAGAGAAATTCCCGATGATGGAAATCATCATGACCGCGCTCGGCCAGGAGTCGATGGCGGTGCTCTTCGTGGAGCACGACATGGACATTGTCAAGCGCTACGCCGATCGCGTGATCGCTTTCTACAGCGGCCGCATCATTGCCGACAACACGCCGCAGGCTGCGCTCGCCACCGATGACGTGCGCCGCTACGTAACTGGCACCCTACAGCAGGAGTAAGCGATGCTCGCCATCCAATCGATCCATGTCTCCATCGGTTCCGTGCAGGTGCTGCGAGGCCTGAGCCTGACCGTTGCGCACAGCAGCATGACTGGGCTCATCGGTCGAAACGGCGCGGGAAAAACCACGCTGCTTCGTTCGGTGATGGGCCACCTCGTACCCACTCAAGGCACCATCTACTTCGACGGAAAGGACCTGGCGAAAACGCCCAAGCATGAGCGCGCTGCGCTCGGTATCGGCTACATGCCCGAAGACCGTGGCTTGGTGCCCGAACTGACGGTTGAGGAGAACATTCTCGTGCCTCTGTGGGCGACAGGCGCTCACAACGCTACGCAGCGGCTCGACTTCGTATACGGGGTGCTGCCTGAACTGACTGCCATGCGCGAACGTCGTGCGCTCCTGTTATCGGGTGGCCAGCAAAAGTTGGTTGCCTTGGCGCGGGCTTTGGCGATCGGCAAGCGCCTGCTGTTGCTTGACGAGCCCTTTGAAGGCGTTGCGCCAGCCTTGTCGATGCGACTGGGCGAGGTCATCGCCGGACTGCGTGGCAGCGCGCTGTCGGTCCTCATCGCGCAATCGGACCTGAACCATTCGCGCAAGCTGGTGGACGTCGAATATGTGATCGAGCGCGGCGCCAACGTGGCTGCGACCGAAGAGAGTGCGGCATGAACCGCCCACACTGGAACCCCGACCAAACGCCCACAATGCGTGTGGAGGCCATCTACGGCGACCGCACCGTGCGCTGCTTCACCGAGCGGCCCCAGAGCATGCATTCCTTGCTCGAACGCGCTGTGGCCACACATGGCGACAGCGATGCCGTCGTGTGCGGCGCACTGCGCTGGAGCTATCGCCAACTTGACGCTGAAGTGGCACGCATCGCCGCAGGTTTGGCCGCGCAGGGCGTGACGGCGGGCGAACGCGTGGCGCTGTTCATGGGCAACCAGCCGGCGTTTGTTGCCGTACTTTTCGCGCTGCAGCGCCTGGGCGCCATCGCCGTGCCCATCGGCGAGCGCGAGCAAAAACCTGGTCTTGCGTACATGTTGGCCCAGTGCAGCGCCTGCGCAATCGTGTTTGATGCGGCGCTGGCCGAGCGCATTCCTGACGCTGCAGACGTCCCGGGGTTGCGTCTGCACATCACGGTATCAGGTGCCGCCGCCGGGGCGCTGGCGCTTGATACGCTGGGCACCTCGGGCGAAGCAACAGCGGGCATCGCCGCCGTACAAGAACAAGACACAGCGGTCATCCTGTACACCTCTGGCACGACCGGGCGGCCCAAAGGTGCCATGCTGACGCACCTCAACGTCGCGCATTCCGTACGCCACTACGAGGCATGCATGGGCCTGCGCAGCGGCGACCGCTCGGCGCTGGCCGTGCCTGCCAGCCACGTTACCGGGCTGATCGCCGTGATCGCCGCCATGGTGCATGTGGGTGGTGTCATCGTGGTTCTGCCGGAGTTCAAGGCGGCGTCGTTTCTGCAGGCGATGGAGGCCGAGCGCATCACCTACACACTGATGGTACCGGCGATGTACACGCTGTGCCTCCTGCACGCGTCATTCAACAGCACGAATCTCTCGCATTGGCGCATCGGTGGATATGGCGGCGCGCCCATGCCGGTGTCGGCCATCGACTCTCTAGGCGAGCGGCTACCGGGACTGACATTGATCAATGCCTACGGCGCGACGGAGACGACCTCGCCGACCACGATGATGCCCGCCGGACTCACGCGCGGCCATGCCGACACCGTTGGCGTTCCACTGCCTTGCGCCGACGTACGTGTGATGGACGAAGAGGGCCGCGAAGTGCCCACCGGGGAGATGGGCGAGCTGTGGATTTCCGGCCCCATGGTGGTGCCCGGCTACTGGGAGAACCCAGAGGCTACGCACTCGTCTTTCTCGGGTGGGTATTGGCATTCGGGGGACATGGGATCGGTCGACGCGCAAGGGTTCATTCGACTCTTCGATCGCAAGAAGGACATGCTCAACCGCGGCGGCTTTAAGATCTATTCAGCTGAAGTAGAAAACGTGTTGATGGCAATCCCCGGCGTGGTCGAAGCAGCAATTGTCGGCCTGCCGTGTCCGGTGCTGGGGGAACGGGTGCACGCTTTCATCTATGCGCCCGGTGTCGCGCACGACGACGAGGCGGTGCGTGCTCATTGCCAAACGCAGCTTACGGACTACAAAGTGCCAGAGACCATCACTTGGTCAGACATGCCTTTACCTCGCAACTCAGGCGGCAAACTGCTCAAGCGCGCGCTGCGCGAACAGCTCCAGTAAAGCCATCGCGCAGGCAGAACCTGCGCAAGCCCACCGCTGCGATAAAGCTTTTGGCTATGATGGCCGACCCTTTTCCCATCCACCACCGGGAGCACCGCATGGCCCTCATGGACTTCATCCAGAAACAGTTCATCGACATCCTGGAGTGGACCGAAGAGGGCGATGGCACGCTGGCCTGGCGCTACCCGATGGCGGGGATGGAAATCCAGAACGGCGGCACGCTGGTGGTGCGCGAGTCGCAGATGGCGGTGTTCGTCAACGAGGGCCAGGTGGCCGACGTGTTCGGCCCCGGCACCTACCAGCTCACCACGCAGACCCTGCCGGTGCTCACCTACCTGAAGAACTGGGACAAGCTGTTCCAGTCGCCCTTCAAGAGCGATGTGTATTTCTTCAGCACGCGCCAGCAGATCGACCAGAAATGGGGCACGCCCCAGCCCATCACCATCCGCGACAAGGACTTTGGCGCGGTGCGCCTGCGCGCGTTCGGCAACTACGCCTACCGCATCGCCGACCCCAAGCTGTTCCACACCGAGATCTCGGGCACGCGCGACAGCTACCCCGTGGCCGACCTCGAAGGCCAGCTGCGCGGCCTGGTGCTGCAGAACATCAGCAACGCCATCGCGGGCAGCGGCCTGCCGTTTCTCGACCTGGCGGCCAACCAGGTGATGTTTGCCGATGCGCTGGCCAAGGAGCTGGCGCCCGTTTTTGCCAAGATTGGCCTCGTCATCGAGAGCCTGACGGTGCAGAACGTCTCGCTGCCCGAAGAGCTGCAGAAAGTCCTGGACCAGAAGATCGGCATGGGCATGGTCGGCAACGACATGGGCAAGTTCATGCAGTACCAGACCGCTCAGGCCATCCCGAAGTTCGCCGAAGGCGCGGGCAATGGCGGTGGCGGCATTGCCGGCGACGCCATGGGCCTGGGCGCCGGCGTGGCGCTGGGCCAGGTGCTGGCGCAGAACCTGCAGGCCGGTCTGCAAGGCGGCGGGGCGGCGGCGCAGGCGCCTGCTGCAGCGGCACCGGTGGGCGTCAAGCCCGAAGACGTGATGGCCACACTCGAAAAGCTGGGCGAGCTCAAGGCCAAGGGCATCCTCACGCAGGAAGAGTTCGACGCCAAGAAGGTCGAACTGCTCAAGAAGTTGGTTTGATTGCTATTGTTTAAATAGCTGTTTGCGCTTGATGGATAGGCGCAAGAGGCCAAAAACACCTTAAAGAATGGCCGAAAGCGCCACACAACGCCACTACCGCGCGCCCTGCCCCGGCTGCGGCGCGCCGGTCGAATTCCGCAGCGCGCAGTCCACGCACGCCGTCTGCGGCTACTGCCAGAGCACCGTGGTGCGCAGCGGCGATGTGCTCACGCGCCTGGGCAAGATGGCCGAGCTGTTCGACGACCACAGCCCGCTGCAGCCCATGGCCAGCGGGCGCATCACGCTCGATGGCAAGGAGGTGCCCTTCACCCTCATCGGCCGCCTGCAGTACAAGGGCGATGCCGGGGTCTGGACCGAATGGGCCGCCTTCCTCGAAGACGGTACCCTGGCCACGCTGGGCGAGGACAACGGCGCCTACGTGTTCTCCCGGCCCATCGACCCGGGTCGCGAGCTGCCCGAGGCCGCGCGCTGGTCCATCGGCACCACCACGGCCATCAACGGCAAGCCCTACAGCGTGGCCTACGCCGGCCAGGCGCAGCTGATCTCGGCGCAGGGCGAGCTGCCCAAGCTGCCGCCGCTGGGCCAGCCCTTCGGCATGGTCGAGTTGAGGAGTAGCGATGGCGAAGTGCTCAGCATCGACTACGGCCACACCCCGCCCCGCGTCGAGCGCGGCCGCGCCGTCCTGCTCGAAGACCTGCAGCTCCAGGGCCTCAAGGACGAATCCGCCAAGAACGAAAAAGGCCGCCAGTTCAACTGCCCGCACTGTGGTGCGCCGGTGCAGGTGCAGCTGGCCTCCACCAAAAGCATCACCTGTGGATCCTGCGCCAGCATCATCGACCTGGGCAGCGGCGTGGGCGGCGAGCTGCGCTCGGCCATGCAGGACGAGCCCGTGCGCCCCATCATCCCGCTGGGCGCCAAGGGCCCGCTGCAGGGCGTGCACTGGCAGGTGGTGGGCTTCCAGCACCGCATGGGCGTGGCGCCCGGCGACGATGAACACTTTGGCTGGAGCGAATACCTGCTCTACAACCAGAAGCGCGGCTTCGCCTTTCTGGTCGATTCGGAAGAAGGCTGGAGCATGGTGCGCCCCACCACCGGCGCACCGCAGATGGCCGCCAGCGGGCGAACGGCCACCTACCTGGGCACCCGATACGACCTGAAATACAGCTACAACGCCGAAACCACCTATGTACTCGGCGAGTTCTATTGGCAAGTGGAGCGCGGCCAGAAAACCTTCAACCGCGACTTTGCCGCTGCCCGCGGCCTGCTGTCGATGGAGCAAAGCGCCAGCGAGATCACCTGGTCCGCCGGCGACAGGCTGGCCAGCGACACCGTGGTGCAGGCCTTCGGCCTGGGTGACAAAAAAGACCTGCTGCAGCGCGATGACCCCGGCCCCTTCGTGGCCGCCAAGGGGGCGGGCTGCGGCACGGTCATCCTCATCGTGGTGGTGCTGCTCCTCGTGCTCATCACCATGAGCAACTGCTCGGGCTCGTCGGGCAGCAGCTACCGCAGTTCGGGCGGCTCGTTCGGAGGGTACTCCTCCGGCGGCAGCCACAAATGACATTTCAAGGAGAAACACACCATGGCAGGAATTGAGTGGCTCCGGCCCGCGGCCTTTCTCGGGTCCATCCTCTACGCGTTGATCGGCGTGGTCATCTTCTGGCTGTGTTTTGTCCTCGTTGACAAGATCACACCCGCCGACCTGTGGCGCGAAATCGTCGAAAAACAAAACCAGGCCCTGGCCCTGGTGGTGGCCGCGATGTGCCTGGGCATCAGCATCATCGTGGCGGCGGCTATACATTGACGACGAAGGATGGTGCGGCAGCGGGCCATGCCCGTGCGCCTTCGTGAGCACCACGGCGCACCGGCCCCGTGCGTCCAGGCGCTGGCTGTGGCTGCACCCCACACATTTATATTTACGGTGCCACACATTGCTATCGGCAGCCACCTTCACCCCACAAAGACCATGAATGAATTTTTTCAGTGGGTCATGCTCCACAACCGCCCCTGGGACATTCAGCGGCCCCTGAGCGACGCAGAAACCGAAGAACTGTTCGATCTGATGGCCGACCCGTCGCTGGACCACGACGCCATGACCATCGACATGGCCGATGGCTACATGACGGCCTGCGCCATCGGCCCCTCCCAGGTGCCCGTGCACCTGTGGCTGGAGGACATCTTTGCCCAACCCACACTGCCCCTGCCGCACGACCCCGCGCGCCAGCAGCGGCTGCTGCAACTGCTGATGCGGCGCTACAGCGACATTCAGACCGCCCTGTCGGTGCGGCCCGCCGACTCCACGGTGGACAACCTCTACACACCGCTGTCGTCGGAGCTGGCAGAAGGCGACTGCATCACCCCGCACCGCCTCAATTCCAACGGTGAGCGCATGGGTGACTGGGAGCTCAAAGACTGGGCCGAGGGCTTTCGCCTGGCCGTGGCGGCAGACGAGGACTGGGCGCTGCTGTGCACCGACCCCGAAGCGGCCCCACTGCTCGCGCCCGTGGTGCTGTACTCCACGGGCTACAACCCCGACAACCCGGACTTTCAGCTGGAAGCAGACAGCCGCGAACTCTTCCCTGCACTCATCGGCTCCCTGTACGCCCTGCGCGACTGGTGGCGCCAGTACCGCCAAACCCATGGAGCACACCATGCGCCCAACATCACGCCGACGCTGGTGCGCGACACCCCCAAGGTGGGCCGCAACGACCCCTGCCCCTGCGGCAGTGGCAAAAAATTCAAAAAATGCTGCAGCGCCTGAACCCCCGGCCTACGAACCTGTTCACCCCGCACCGCCCGACTGCCCCCCTCCATGCCCACCCTTGACTGGCTCAACCGCTCCACCGCCTTCACCACCGCCGCCCAGGTGCCCTACCGCCTGCTGGAGAACATCTCCACCCACGGCGACGCCGCCAGCGCACACAACAACCTGCTCATCCAGGGCGACAACCTCGAAGCGCTCAAGGCCCTGCTGCCGTTTTACCGGGGGCAGGTGAAATGCATCTTCATCGACCCGCCCTACAACACGAAGAGCGCGTTCGAGCACTACGACGACAACCTGGAGCACAGCCAGTGGCTCAGCATGATGCTGCCGCGCCTGCAGCTGCTGCGCGACTTGCTCAGTGACGACGGCTCCATCTGGGTGACCATTGACGACAACGAGGGGCATTACCTCAAGGTGCTGATGGATGAGGTGTTTGGGCGGAGGAATTTTGTGGCGAATGTGGTTTGGCGCTCCAGCGATAACAGCAATAACGACGCCAAGACGTTCTCCGTAGACCACAACCAGGTGTTTGTTTACTCGGCCTCACCGGGCTGGCTCACGAACAAACTGGATGCTGAAGAAAAGCGCTCGCATTTCAAAAATCCTGACAACGACCCAAGAGGGCCGTGGTTTGATGGAAATCCTCTCAACTCTCCCAAGCCACGTGAAAACCTGATGTATGTGTTGACCGCCCCGAACGGCAACCGTATTCCACACCCACCCAATGGCTGGAGGTGGGAGCCCACAACGCTTCAGGAGAAACTGGCGGCTGGAGAAATCCGGTTCAACGAATCCATGACGGCGATCAAGCGCCGGACTTACCTGCACGAAATGAAGGGTTTGCCACCTTCGACGCTCTGGGTTGATTTGCTGAAAACCGGGCACAACAGACAAGCCAAAACTGAACAAAAAAACCTGGGCCTGGAAGAGGTCGAACTGTTCTCCACACCCAAGCCAGAGCGGCTTCTTGCAGAGGTGCTGAAGGTTGCCACCGCCCCCGGCGACCTCGTCCTCGACAGCTTCCTTGGCAGTGGCACCACGGCCGCCGTGGCCCACAAGATGGGCCGGCGCTGGATCGGCATCGAAATGGGCGAGCACGCCGCCACGCACTGCCTGCCGCGCCTGCAAAAGGTGGTGGACGGCGAGCCGGGCGGCATCAGCCAGGCGGTGAACTGGCAGGGCGGCGGCGGCTTTCGCTTCCAGAGGCTGGGCGCACCGATCTTCGACGCCGATGGCTGCATCCACCCCGAGGTGCGCTTTGCCACGCTGGCCGCCTTTGTGTGGCAGCAGGAAACCGGCACCGCCTTTGACCCCGCGCGCGCCACGCCGGGCACGCCACACCTGGGTACACACTCTGTTTTTGATAGCTACGAGCGATTACCGGATGGGCGCCAAAGCCCAATTTCACCTGATATCCTGCCCCCAGCCCCGCTGGCCCAGGGTGAACTCGGGCTGCAGGCGCCCGACGCGCTGCCCCCGCCCGAGTCGGCACCCGCCCCCGTGCTGCGCAGCCGCACGGCGTACTACCTGCTGTTCAACGGCATCCTGGGCGACAAGCGCCCCGCCAGCGGCAACGTGCTGACCTCGGCCGTACTCGATGCGCTGCTGGAACTGCACGCCCGCACGCCCCACCCCGATGCGCCCCTGGTGGTGTATGGCGAGGCCTGCCGCCTGGGCGATGCGCGCCTGGCGCTGGCGCGGGTGACGTTCAAGCACATTCCGTATGACGTGAAGGCAAGGTGAGGGCAATGAACGACGTCACGGGCGAGTTTCTGAATGAACTTCGGCGCATGTCCACGGAGACCGAATGGCTGGAGTTCAAGCGTGCCGGGCAGACGTTCAGCTTTGACCAGATGGCGCAGTACGTCTCTGCGCTGGCCAACGAAGCCAATTTGCACCGCCGCGAAGAGGGCTGGCTGGTGATGGGCATTGATGACAGGCTGGACCCGGCCACCGGCATGCGCCCGGCGATCGGAACAGAATTTGCGCGCGCATTGCCTGAACTCAACCGGATCAGAGAGTCGGTGGCTGCGCAAACGGCACCGCCCGTCGTTTTGCATCCGCCCCACGAGCTGGAGGTGGACCGGCCAGACGGAGCGCCAGCGCGGGTGCTGCTGTGGCGTATTCCGGCTGCGCCCCGAGGGGTGCCGGTCTCTTGCAAGGGCCACTACTGGGGGCGGAATGGTGAGAAGCTGTGTGGGCTACCCTTGCACAAGCTCGATACCTTGCGTGCGCAATCGGCGTTGCATGATTGGTCAGCGGCTGTTGTCACGCAGGATTGGGCGCTGCTGTCGGCCCCAGCCATTGCCAGGGCGCGGGAGCTGTATGCGCGCCGCTATGCCAGCAAGCCCGATATCGTCAAAGAGATGCTGGGGCAGACGGATGCGCAGTTTCTGCATTCGCTGCGGTTGGCCGTCCATGGTGGCCTGACGCGGGCGGCGCTGGTGCTTTTGGGCCTGCCAACGGCTGCCAGCCAGTTGGGCGGACCAACGCCGCGCATCAGCTGGCAGCTGCTGGACCACCGAAACGAACCTGTGACGCACCAGCATTTCGGGCTGCCGCTGCTGTCGTCCATCGACGCCTTGATTGCCCGCATTCGCATCATCGAGATCAATATCTTGCCGCCGCGTGAAGTGGCGCCACTGAATCTGCCCAACTACGACGATTGGGTGCTGCGCGAAGCCCTGCACAACTGCGTGGCACACCAGGATTACACACAGGGCGGACGCATTCTGGTGACGGAGGGGCCGGATACGCTGCGCTTTTTCAACTACGGAGAGTTTCTGCCTGGGTCACTGGACAAGGTTCTACATGCGCAGCAGCCCGAGCAGCGCTACCGCAATGCCTGCCTGGCCGATGCGATGGTGGAGCTGGACTTGATGGAGACGCTCAACCGTGGCGTGAAAGGAATGTTCCGCAAGCAAAAGGAGCGCTTCTTCCCGCTGCCCGATTACGACATCGCGGCGCAACCTGCATCCGTCAGCGTCTTGCTGTATGGCCGCGTTCTGGACAAGGGGTATGTCGATGCCTTGATGACGAACAGCGACCTCAGCCTGGAAGATGCCGTGCTGCTCGACCAGATTCAAAAAGGCCGCAAGCCACCCGCAGGCGAATTGCGACGTCTGCGCGCCAAGGGTTTGGTGGAGGGGCGCAGCCCCAGGTTGCGCATCTCGGCGCAGTTGGCGGTTGCAATGGGGCAAGAAGTGGCCTACCTCAATCAAAAAGGCCCGTCCGTTGAGGACTGCAAAAAGGCGGTGTGCGATTTGCTCGCCTTGGCGCCCCAGCCCCGTGTCGAGATCAATGCCCTGTTGATGAACAAGCTGATGCTGTGGATTCCGGGGGCGTCGGAGCGCAAGAAGTACATCAAGGAACTGCTGGCCGATATGGCACGGCAGGGCACGATCCGGAATATTGGCAAGCCGACGCGTGGCGCTGTTTGGGCGCTGGTTGCGCCAATGAGTGCTCGTGTTTAGCCAATATTGTTCCAATGGAAAATTAAAAATCCTTATAAATCAACAACTTGCATTGGTGCATTGGCTAAAGATTCCCAAAATTTGCGCCAATTCAAATCCATCCCCATGACCCCCATCACCCTCAAGTCCTACCAGCAAACCGCCCTGGATGCGCTGGGCGCGTTCGCCCGCGCAGCCCGCACCAAGGGCCCGGCGCTGGCCTTTGGCGAACTGGCGGGCCGCCCCTACAACCTTGACGCCTTTGGCCCGCAGGTGCCTTGCGTGTGCCTGCGCATTCCCACGGGCGGCGGCAAAACGGTGCTGGCGGCGCACGCGGTGCCCCTGCTGGCGCGCGAGTGGCAAGGCAGCGATGCGCCAGTGACCGTGTGGCTGGTGCCCAGCGACGCCATTCGCCAGCAAACGCTCAAGGCCTTGCAGACGCCCGGCCACGCCTACCGCGCCGCGCTGACCGATGCCTATGGCGAGGGCTTGCAGGTGTGCACGCTCGACGACGTGGCGCAAATCGCCCCGCCCGACTGGGGGCGCCATGCCGTGGTGGTGGTGGCAACCATCCAGAGTTTTCGGGTGGAGGACGCGGGCCAGCGCAATGTGTACAGCTTTGCGGAGGGCTTTGAACCGCACTTCAAGGGCGCTGATGAACGCACCCTGGCGCCGCTGCGCGAGCTGCCCGACGCCCTGGTTACGCCCGAGGATGTGGCGCGCGACACCACCGGCGTGCTGGCCGGCTTTGTGGGCCAGCTACGCTGGAGCCTGGCCAACTGGCTGGCGCTGCACCGCCCCCTGCTTATCGTGGACGAGGCGCACAACACCAAAACGGACAAGAGCTTTACTGCGCTGCAGCGCCTGAACCCCGCGTTCATCCTGGAGCTGACGGCCACGCCGATTGCGACCAAGACCAATGTGCTCTACCACGTCAGCGCGCAGGAGCTGGCGGCCGAGGACATGATCAAGCTGCCCATCGTGCTGGCCGAGCACCCCGAGGGCTGGCCCGCCGCCGTGTTTGGCGCAGTGCAGACGCAGCGCAAGCTGGAGGCCGAGGCGCTGAAGGACGAGGCCGAGGGGCATGGCTATGTGCGGCCCATCGTGCTCTTTCAGGCGCAAAACCTGGGCGACGAGATGCCGCCGGAGGCACTGCGCCGCTATCTGGTGGAAGAGCTCAATCTGCCAGACAACCAGATCGTGGTGGCCACAGGCACCCAGCGCGGGCTGGACGACATCAACCTGGCGGCGCGCAATTGCCCGGTGCGTTATGTGATTACGGTGCAGGCGCTGCGCGAGGGCTGGGATTGCCCGTTTGCCTATGTGCTGTGCAGCCTGCAAAAGCTGACCAGCGCCACGGCGGTGGAGCAGTTGCTGGGCCGTGTGCTGCGCATGCCGCAGGCCCGCCGGCGTGGGCGCGAGGCGCTCAACCGCGCTTATGCCCATGTGTGCGCGGCGGAGTTTTCTGCTGCAGCGCATGCACTGGCCGACCGGTTGATCCAGCACATGGGGTTCGAGGCGCTGGATGTGGCTTCGATGCTGGCGCCGCCATCGAGCTACCCGCTGTTTGGCGAAGAATTTGACGAAAATCCACATGCAGCGCCCGCCCCTCAAGCGCTGATAGCTACTAATTTTGATGTAATTGCAGCCACGCCCGAGCTGCTGGCAGTGCCCGGTGTGCAGCAGCAGGCCATTGCCGGTGCGACGCAGCTGGTGGTTGCGGGCCACATCGAGGCCAGCACCGAGGCGCTGATGCTGGCCCAGGTGCGCGGGGCCAAAAAGCAGGAGCAGCTGCGCGAGCAGGTGGCCCAGCACAACGCGCTGGTGGCCGCCAGCGTGGCCCCCGCATCGCGCGGCGTGCGCTTTGCGCCCGTGCCCACGCTGGCCTATCGCACCGACGCCCAGGCGCCGCTGTGGCCGCTGGAGCAGGGCGCGGTGCTGGGGACGGTGGAGCTTGATCTGCTCAGCCCCCAGGCCGTGCAGCTGCCCGGTTTTCATGTGGTGCAAGAGTCGAACGTGATCGAGATCGACGTGAAGGACGCGCGCGTGACGCTGCGCCCCACCGATGTGCAGCAGATGGCCATGGAATACGGCGCCAGCAGCATCACCGCCGACACGCTGGTGCGCTGGCTGGACCAGTCGCTGCACAAGGCACTGCACGCGCCGCTGGCGGGCACTACCCAGTCGCAGCGCCGCGCTTTTCTGGCGGCTGTGGTGAACCACCAGCTGCATGCCTGCGGCCTGCCGCTGGCGCTGCTGGCGCAGGCGCGATTCCAGTTGGCCCGGTGCATTGCGTTGCATGTGGGCGACCTGCGCGACCAGGCGGCCACGCGGCAGTTTCGCCAGCTGGTGCTGCAAAACGGTCAGGCGGGCGCGTGGTTGCTGGAGAGCGACTGGCTTCGGCCCCATGTGTTGGAGCCTGGCCGATACCCGGCGCCGGTGGCGTCGCGCTACAGCGGGCGCTACCAGTTCACGCGGCATTACTTTGCCGTGCTGGCCGACCTGAAGGATGGCGGCGAAGAGTTTCAGTGCGCGCAGCGGATTGACCGCCACCCCCGGGTCAAGCAATGGGTGCGCAACCTGGATACCGCGCCCTGCGGCTTTGCCCTGCCCACGTCGCGCGGCCGGTTTTTTGCCGACTTTGTGGCCGAGCTGGTCGATGGCCGTGTGGCCTTGCTCGAATACAAAGGGGCGCATTTGCTGAACGACCCCTACGAAATTGAAAAGAGCCAGGTGGGTGCGCTGTGGGCACAGGCCAGCGCGGGCAAAGCCGTGTTTGGTTGGCTGACCAAGCAGCAAGACGGCAAGAGCCTGGCGCAGCAGTTGGACACGGTGCTGGCATGACGCCTTCCGAAGCGCCTGCCGCTGCCCCAGGCCCCCGCCCCATCGAAGTCGCCCTGCTCATCAGCGTGTTCGTGGTGGCCGCCTGCGGCCTGCTGTACGAGCTGGCGGCGGGCGCGCTGGCGTCGTACCTGCTGGGCGACTCGGTGCTGCAGTTCAGCACCATCATCGGCACCTACCTGTTTGCCATGGGCGTGGGCTCCTGGCTGTCGCGGTATTTCGAGCGGCAACTGCCCGCGCATTTCCTGCGCATCGAGCTGCTGGTGGCGCTGATGGGCGGGGCGCTGCCGGCCACGCTGTTCCTGGCCAACGCCTACACGCCGGGCGCCTTTCGCTTGCTGCTGTACGGCATGGTGTTCATGGTGGGCACGCTGGTGGGGCTGGAGATTCCGCTGGTCATGCGCATCTTGAAGCGCAACGTGGCGCTGAAAGACCTGGTCTCGCAGGTGCTGACCTTCGACTATCTGGGCGCGCTGGCCGTGTCGCTGGCGTTCCCGCTGCTGCTGGTGCCGCAGTTGGGGCTGATCCGCACGGGGCTGCTGTTTGGCTTGATGAATGCACTGGTGGCGCTGTGGGCCGTGTGGCTGTTCCGGCACGAGCTGCGGCGCCTGAAGGCGCATGTGGCGGCCTGCGCGATGGTGCTGGGCATCCTGCTGGCGGCCCTGGCAGGGGCCGAGCACATCACCAGCTTTGCCGAGGACAAGTTCTACCAGGACCGCATCGTGTTCAGCACCGCATCGCCCTACCAGCGCATCGTGGTCACGCGGGGGCGCACGGGGCACCGACTGTTCCTCAACGGCAACCTGCAGTTTGCCGAGCGCGACGAATACCGCTACCACGAGGCCCTGGTGCACCCGGCCATGGCGGCGCACGGGGCACCCCAACGGGTGGCGGTGCTGGGCGGCGGCGACGGCATGGCGGTGCGCGAGATCCTGAAATACCCCTCGGTGAAATCGGTCACGCTGGTTGAGCTCGACCCGGCAATGACGCGCATCTTCAGCGACAACCCCATGCTGGCGCAGCTCAACGGCCACGCGCTGCAAAACCCCAAGGTGAAGATCGTCAACACCGATGCCTTTGGCTGGCTGCAGGAGGGGACGGACACTTTTGACGTGATCGTGGCGGACTTCCCCGATCCCACCAATTTTTCCATCGGCAAGCTCTACACCAACAGCTTCTACGCGCTGCTCGACAAGCGCCTGGCGGCCAGCGGCTACGCCGTGGTGCAGACCACTTCGCCCCTGGTGGCGCGCCAGAGTTTCTGGACCGTGGTGCAGACCATGGAGTCGGTGGGCCTGCGCACGGCGCCCTACCATGCCCATGTGCCCAGCTTTGGCGAGTGGGGTTTCGTCATCGCCAGCCGACGCCCCTGGCGCCTGCCCGAGGCGCTGCCCGCAGGGCTGCAGTTTTTGGGCGCTGGCACGCTGCCGTTGCTGTTCGACTTTCCGCTCGACATGGCCCGAGTGCCGGCCGAGGTGAACCGGCTGTCGAACCAGGCGCTGGTGCATACCTACGAGCGCGAGTGGGGAAAACACTAGATGCCCCCTGAGCCGCTTCGCGTCTTCCCCCTCCGGGGGGCGCCACCATTGGCCCGGCAAAACCGGTTCCACGGCGG
The DNA here is from genome assembly GCF_058793725.1 of Acidovorax sp. GW835-FHT14B10. Lineage (NCBI taxonomy): Bacteria > Pseudomonadati > Pseudomonadota > Betaproteobacteria > Burkholderiales > Comamonadaceae > Acidovorax > Acidovorax sp. GW835-FHT14B10. The sequence continues at coordinate 122,503 of NZ_JBXAGC010000003.1, read as the reverse complement.
CACGGGCCTGGAGCGTGCCTGTTGCGTGCGCTGCGCTGCATTCCTGCCGCAGAATCAAGCCCCATGCAACGCCGCCATTTCCTAGCCACGGCTGCCACCTCGGCGGCCGCTGCCGTGCTGTCGGCGGGGTGTGACAAGGTGCCGCGCACGCTCGAAGGCGGCTTCACCGGCATCGACATGGCGCGCGGCCATGCGCTGCGCGACCTGCTGGCCACCGGCACGCTGCCAGCGCCCGCCGTGGTGCGCCGCGCGCAGGTCGTCATCGCGGGCGGTGGCGTGGCCGGGCTGGCGGCGGCGCGCTCGCTGCGGCTGGCGGGGGTGGATGACTTTGCCCTGCTGGAGCTGGAAGACGAGGCCGGCGGCAACAGCCGCGGCGGCCAGGTGAACGGCATTGCCTGCCCGCTGGGCGCGCACTACCTGCCCGTGCCCGGCGACGACGCGCGCGAGGTGCAGGATCTGCTGGAAGAACTGGGCCTGCGCCAGCGCGTGGCCGGGCGCTGGCAATACGACGAGCGGCACCTGTGCCACAGCCCGCAGGAGCGCCTGTTCTTCGAGGGCGAGTGGCAAGAGGGCCTGCTGCCCGTGCAGGGCGTGGGCGTGGCCACGCTGGCGCAGTACCGGCGTTTTGCCGAGCGGGTGCAGGCGCTGGGCCAGGCCGCGCGCTTCACCATGCCGATGCTCAAGAGTGTTGACTCCAAAAGGTCTATTGCGCCCGTCCAGAAAGCGCTGGACGCCATTACTGTTGATGAATGGCTGGCCCGCGAGAACCTGGACGACCCGCACCTGCGCTGGTACCTCGACTACTGCTGCCGTGACGACTACGGCGCCGGTACTGCGCGCGTTTCGGCCTGGGCCGGCATCCACTACTTCGCCAGCCGCCACGGCTTCCATGCGCCGGGCGATGCCGCGCCCGAGGAGCGCGAGGGCGTGCTCACCTGGCCCGAGGGCAATGGCTGGCTCACCCGGCGCCTGGCCGCGCCGCTGCAGGACGGCGGGCAGCTGCGCACCGCCTGCAGCGTGCTGCGCATCGCCGAGGGCCGCCACGGCGTGGAGGTGGACGCCTACAACCACGCCACCGACAGCGTGGAGCGCTGGCAGGCGCAGCGCTGCATCGTGGCGCTGCCGGTGATGGTGGCCGCGCGCGTGGTGCAACAGCCCCCGGCGTTCCTGCGCGCGGCCGCGCGGCGCCTGCAGTGGGCGCCCTGGCTGGTGGCCAACATCCACATCGACGCACCGCTGGCCGACCGCCCCGGCGCCGCGCCCGCGTGGGACAACGTGCTCTACGGCGATGCCAACCCCGGCGGCCTGGGCTATGTGGACGCCGGCCACCAGCGCCTGGACCCCCGCGCCGTGCTCGCCGGGCCCACCGTGCTCAGCTACTACCAGGCCCTGGGCGATGTGCCGCAGGGCCGCGTGCAACTGGCCAACCAGCCCTGGACGCACTGGGCCCAGGCCGCGCTGGCCGCTTTGAGCGGGCCCCACCCCGACCTGCCGCGCCGCGCCACGCGCATCGACATCACCCGCTACGGCCATGCCATGGCCATCCCCACGCCGGGTGTGCTGGGTTTTTTCAGCCAGATTGGCCTGCAGCGCCCGTCCAGCAAGCGCAATCGGCTGTTCAATGGTGAGCGAGCTGCGTGGCTGCCCACGCCCACCACGGCGCGGCTGGCGTTTGCGCACAGCGACTGGTCGGGGTACTCGGTGTTCGAAGAAGCCTTCACGCGCGGGCATGGCGCGGGGCTGGCGGTGGCGCGGTAGCGTGGCTGGCCCCCGCTGCCTGCGGCGCAGGTTCGGTGCGTGGCATGCGCGACGGGCCAAGGGCGCGCGCATGCCACAGCGGCTGCCTCAGGGCAGCGCCACGCCCGCCTTGGTGATGACCTTCTGGTGCGAGTAGTCGGCCGCCTGGGGGCGAGCGATGGTGCCCTGGGCGATCACATAGTCCACAAAGCTCTGCGTATAGAGCAGGTAGGTATTGACATAACGGCCTGCGGCGTAGATGGGCTTGAGCGTGGCGTAGCCGTCACCGCCTGCGGCCACGAAGTCGTTGGTCACCAGCACATAGGTCTTGGCGGGGTCGATGGCGGTCCAGGCGCCCGTGGTCTTGCTGCGCACCTGCACGTTGCTGAAGCGTTGGCCCTTGGTCTTGCTCATGTCCAGGTCCCAGCGCAGGCCGGCGGCGTAGGGGTGCGCGCCGTCCGAGGGCACGGCGGCGTCCAGATGGGCGGCCACGCCGTCTTCCAGGGCGGCCATCACTTCGGAGCCCTTGAGGTCCATCTCGACCAGCACGTTGGTGAACGGCAGCAGGGTGAAGGCCGTGTTCATGCTCAGCGTGCCGGCGGCAATCGGGGTGCGCACACCACCGGCGTTTTGCAGTGCAAAGTCAGCGCGCTTGCTGGCGCGCAGGAAGGCCTCTGACACCACCTGGGCGGCATCGCTGCCACGGGCCAGGGTGTTGGCGGTTTCACAGCCCGCCACGCCCGTGTTGCGGCTGTTGGAGCCACCGGGCACGCGCATCAGGCACAGGGCTTCGCTGGCCGTGCCGATGGTGATGGCCTTCTGCGCCGTGACCTGGGATGTGTAGACGGACAGCGTCTGCGTCGCTGTGGCGTCGGGCGTCACGACCTTCACGTTGGCGCTGGACGCCAGCTTGCTGACCAGCGCGGCGCGATCGGCATCGGCCAGCGGTTGCCAGGTGCCGGTGCTGTCCTTGCGCTTGAAGCGGTCGCCAATCACCAGCTGGGTCTTGCCGCCGCAGCTGGCGACGCTGCCCTTGTCGTTGAACTTTACGTTCATGTGGCCGTAGGCCTTGGCGTATTCCCAGGCCTGGCCGATACACACCGTCTCGCCCGATTTGTTGGTCACCACCGTCGGGTAGGTGCCGGTGGCGGACGCAACTCCCACGACCTTGAAGTCGCCCAGCAGGGTGTGCGAATCGCCCCCGATGACCACGTCCACGTCGGTCAGTTTGGTAGCGATCTGCTTGTCGTTGTCGTAGCCCAGGTGCGACACCAGCACGATGTGGCGCACGCCCTTCGCCTTGAGTTCGTCGATCGCCTTTTGCGCCGAGGCGGCTTCATCCAGGAACTGGGTGGTGGCCAGCGGGCGCGACGAAGTGGTTGTCTTGCCGGCAATGGTCAGGCCCACGATGCCGACGTCCACGCCATCGATCTTCTTGATGGTGTAGGGCTGCAGGTAGGCAGGGGCGCCCGCCGGAGCCAGGGGCGTGCCGGTCTGCGGCACGATGTTGGCCGACAGCGTGGGCGTCTTGCAGTTGCCGCCGTTGGCCGGGTCGGCCAGTGCATCCAGAAACCCCTTGAAGACGCTGTCGCCGTCGTCAAACTCGTGGTTGCCCGGAATGAAGGCGTCAAAGCAGATGCTGTTCATCATCTGCGCATCGGCCTTGCCCTTGAAGAAGGTGTAGTACAGCGAGCCCGTGATGGCATCGCCCGCGTGCAGCTTGAGCAGGTTGGGCGTGCCGGCCAGCGACTTGAACAGCGCCGTCTGGCGCGCAAAGCCACCCAGCTCCACCTGCGTGGCCACGCCGTCGAGGGTGAGTTCGGTGGCGGCAAACGCGTCGAGCTGCGAGTGGTGGTCGTTGATGTGGGCAATGTTCAGCTCGATGGCCTTGAAGCTGGGGCCATCGTCGCTGCCGCCACAGGCCACCAGGCCCAGGGAGAGCGCGCCCATCAGGGCCAGGGCCAGCGGACGGCGGGGCGATACAAGCGAGATGTGCAGGTGCATGGTGGGCCTTCCGTGATGTGACGAATTGAAACAACGAAGGCGCAGTGTTTTGCCCTTGCATGACGGCCGTGTGACGCGCCAGCAATACCCCCGCATCACTTGCACGGGGCGTGCTGCTTGTCATCGTTTGCGCCGCACCATGTCATCCCCGCGTCACAGCCAGCGGTTACCTTTGCGGCATTGTTCTGTTGCCTGAATGCCGTTGCCATGCCGATCCTCTCCCTTCTGCCCCTGAACGCGACCATCGCCGCCGTGCTGACCGTGACCGCCAGCGCCTGGGGCCTGCCTGCCGCCGTGCAGGCCGCCTGATCCCCGCGCACCCAGCGCGCTGCACCCGCAAGGAGCGGGCGGTTCCTTGCCTGACGCACCTTGACTGACAATCCGGTGCCTGGCTTTGGTCTGCAGCCTGCCGTGATGTCCCCTTGTGTGCTCCCTTTGCCCCTGGTGTGCCTGTGTGCCTTCGCGCACCACGACCTCGAGGAGGTTCTGGCCGTGCAGCAGGCTTGCGATGGCGCTGGCTTCGTCGAGAGCGCCGAGGTGTTTGCGTGCCACCTGGCCAGCTATGGTGCGGGTGCGGTGTACATGGCGCGGGCCATGGCGGATTGAGGCGCAGCGGTTGCGCGGCAGATGTAACGCCAGCGTCATGGCGTGTTCACGGGCCAGTCATGCTATCCCTGCATCGTTGCGGCTTCATCCACTCCGATACCCACCATGCTCCGAATCACTTCCCTGGTCGCCAGCGCCGCCCTGCTGTGCGCGGCCTCCTCCACCGCCGTGGCCCAGCAGGCCTACCCGGCTGCGCTGGCGGGCCATGCCGTGTCGCCTGCCCTGACGCTGATTGCCGCACCCAAGGACGCGCCGGCGGATCTGCAGACCAGCGGCAAGTTCACCACCGGCGCCCGCGTTGAGAAGCTGGCCAGCGTGGAAGGCAAGTCGGTCGGTCGCCCCACCGGCATTTCGGTGCCGTTCAAGGGCCAGCCGGTGCAGGGTCATTCGGGCATCAAGCGCATGGCCGATGGCTCGTTCTGGATTCTTACGGACAACGGCGCCGGCTCCAAGGCCAATTCGCCCGATTTCATGCTGCACTTGAGCCATTACCAGGTGGACTTCAAGAGCGGCAAGTTCAACCGCCTGAAAACGGTATTCCTGCACGACCCCGACAAGAAGCTGCCGTTTCGCATCACCCACGAAGGTACCAAGCCGCGCTATCTGACGGGTGCCGATCTGGACCCCGAGAGCTTCCAGTTCGCCGGTGGCGCGTTGTGGATCGGTGAGGAGTTTGGCCCCTTCCTGGTGAAGGCCGACCTCCAGGGCAAGGTGCTGGCCGTGTTCGAGACCCAGGTCGACGGCAAGCTGGTGCGCTCGCCCGATGCGCCCGGCGTGCTCCTGCCCGGCGCCCCTGATGCCAAGCCCACGGCGTTCGCGGTCAAGCGCTCCAAGGGCTATGAAGGCATGGCTGCGTCCAAGGACGGCAGCAAGCTGTATGCCCTGCTCGAAGGCGCGCTGTGGAACGATGAGGCCAAGGCCTACGAACACGTGGGCGGCAAGCAATACCTGCGCGTGCTGGAGTTCGACGTGAAGGCCGAGCAATGGACGGGCCGCCACTGGAAGTACGTGATGGAAGCCAACCACCACGCGATAGGCGACTTCAACATGATCGATGGCACCACGGGCCTGATCATCGAGCGCGACAATGGAGAAGGCACGGACGACAAGGCCTGCCTCGAAGGCCAAAAGCGCACCGACTGCTTCCATGACCTGGCCAGGTTCAAGCGCGTCTACAAGGTCGAGCTCTCGGACGCCAACGTGGGCGGCGAGATCCGCAAAGTGGGCTACATCGACCTCCTGAACATCCAGGACCCGCAGCGCCTGTCGAAAAAGCCCTTGAACAACGGCGTGCTGACCTTCCCGTTCTTCACCATCGAGAACGTGGACGTGGTGGACGGCACGCACATCGTGGTGGGCAACGACAACAACCTGCCGTTCAGCAGCAGCCGCGAGCCGAACAAGGCGGATGACAACGAGCTGGTGCTGCTCGAAGTGGGCGAGCTCCTGCGCGCCAAATAGGTCGAGGTGCGCAGGGAGGACGCAGGAAGAGCGCGGGTGGCGCATCATCTTCCGTACCCGCCGCCAGCGCCCTGGCGCTGCATGGGCTGACCCGGCGTACGAAAATTGAAGAGGATTAGGCCTCCATCGCTTATGCAGCAAGCGCTGGAGGCTATCAAATGGTGAGCGTTTGATGGCGCCGTCCTTCAGGCATATCGGTCCGCCGGGCTCAGTGCGCCACGTCCCCGCGCAGCTTGTACGCCACGCCGTCACGTCCCGGGTCGGCGCCGCCGTGCAGGCCGTCGGGTTGGACCTGCACCCCATGCACCCAGCCAATGGTGTAGTTGTACGGGTTGCGGCCAATGCTGTAGCCTTGGTCTTCCAGCGCACGGGTGGTATAGCGTGGGATGCGATTGCACACGTCGATGGAGTTGCTGGTGGACGAGAAACGCGGCGCTGACACGGCGGCTTGCATTTCCATGCCGTGGTCGATCACGTTGATCAACACATGCAGCACGCCCATGGCAATCTGCGTTCCGCCGGGCGCGCCCAGCACCACGTCGAGCTGCCCGTCCTTGAAGGTCATCGTGGGGCATGACGAGGTGAAGCGGCTTTTGCCCGGTTGGATGCTGCCGGCGCGGCCAGGGCGCGGGTCGAATACGCCCATGCAGCCGTTGTAGAGGAAGCCCATGCCCGGCGTGATGATGCCCGAGGGCATGGCCAGAGAATGTGTCATCGAGACGGCATTGCCATCGGCATCGACCACGCTCAGGTGCGTGGTGTCGCGCGGCACGGGCGCACCGGGGTTCACGCGCTCGACGCTGAACTTCTGGCCGGCGCGGATCTGCTCGGCCACGGCGCGTGCCATATCCTTGGACAGCAGGCGGTCCAGCGGCACGTCGAAGAACTTCGGGTCGCCGATGTAGCGGTCCTTGTCGATCGTGGCCTGTTTCATGGCCTCGCACACCAGGCGGATGTACTCGGGGCTGCTGTGCTCCATGCCGCGCAGGTCAAAGTGCTCCAGGATGTTGAGCATCTCCAGCAACATGGCACCGCCGCCCGGGGGCTGGTTGGTGGTGATGGTGCGGTCGCGGTACGTGCCCACCAGCGGGGCGTTGCGCGTGACCTCGTATTGGGCCAGGTCTTCCAGCGTGAGCAGGGCGCCCAGCGACTGCAGGTGCGCGATCATCTTCTGCGCCAGGTCACCGTGATAGAACGGTCGCGTGCCTTCCTCGGCCACCTGCTGTAGCACGCGCGCCATGCCTTCGTTGCGCAGCGGCGTGCCGATGGCCTTGGGGCGGCCGTCGGGGCGGCAGTAGAGCTCGCGGCTGTCCTCGCAGTACTGCAGGCGTTCCAGGTTGCCCACGCGGCCCATGCTGGGCTCGTCGATCCAGAAGGCGTGCATGCCGGGGCGCACGAAGAAGCCGTCGGCGGCCCAGCGGATGGCGGGCTCCACAACCTGCTTCCACGGCAGTCGGCCGTGGGCCTGGTGCATGGCCTCCAGGCCCTTGAGCGTTGCGGGGGTGCCGATGGACTGCGGGCCGATGTCGTTGACGCGGCCCTTCAGGATGAAACCAAAGCCATCCTTGGTTTCGCCTTCGAGCAGGTCTTCCCACATGTTCTCGTGCGCGGCCAGCGGCGCGGGCGAGTGGAAATCGAAATACTCATGCACTTGGGCGCCGGGCACGTACACCGCTGCGGTCCCAAACCCTGCAATACCGCACATCAGCGGGTCGACCACGGTCTGGGCCAGGGCCGTGGCCACGGCGGCATCGACCGCGTTGCCGCCCGCGCGCAGGATCTCAATTCCGGACTCTGCGGCCTCGGGCTGGGCGCAGACCACCATTGCTTCTTTTTTCATAGCGTCTAAGGAAAAGCCCCGTGCGGCATTAGCGATGCGGCACGGGGTGTTGCGTGGATAGGGGGAAGGAGACCGCCGCGTGCGGCCTGAGAACTTACTTGGCGCTGAGGTTCAGCTTCTCGAGTGCGGGGCCCCAGGCCTTGGTGTCACGCACTGTGGTTTCCATCACCAGGGTCGATGGGCCCGCGACAGGCATCACGCCCATGGTCTTGAGCTTGGTCTGCACGGCTGGGTTGCTGTGGAAGGCTTCCGTCGCCTTGTTCAGCTTTTCGACGATGTCCGCCGGGGTGCCCGAACGCGCTACCACGGCGCTCCAGCCCATGTTGTCAAAGCCCTTCACGCCAAGTTCGCCCAGGGTGGGCACATCGGGCAGGTCGGGGGTGCGCTGTGGCGACAGCACGGCCAGCGGGTTCAGCTTGCCATTCTTGATGTGGGGTAGTGCCGTGCCGTACACGGGCGCCATCACCTCGGTCTGGCCGCCCATGGTGGCCATCACGCCGTCGGCTTCGCCCTTGTAGGGAATGTGCGTCATCGAGATGCCTGCGGCATCGGCCAGCAACTCCACGGCCAGGTGTGTGGAGTTGCCCAAGCCCGCCGAGGCGAAGTTGAGCTTGCCCGGTGCGGCCTTGGCGCGGTCCGTCAGGTCCTTGAGCGTCTTGATGCCGGTGGCCGGGTTGGTGGACAGCACAAACGGCACGGTGGTCAGCATGGCCACGCCCGTGAAGTCCTTCTCGGGGTTATAGGGTAGGGGCTTGTAGGTGAACTGGTTGAGCACCATGAGCGACACGCTGCCGAACAGCAGGGTGTAGCCGTCGGCCGGTGCGTTCAGTGCGTTCTGTGCCGCGATCAGGCCGCCCGCACCCGGCTTGTTCTCCACCACGATGGTGCCGCCCAGCGCCTTACCGGCGTGCTCGGCCCACATGCGCGCGATGGTGTCGCTGCTTCCCCCGGGTGCCTGCGATACGACCAAGCGCACCGGGCGGCTGGGGTAGGCCGCTTGCGCGAACACGGTGGTGCTGGTGACGGCCGCGATAGCGACGCCCATCAAGAGCTTGGAGATAGTGGTGAGGGCTTTGGACACAGGCAATTCCTACGGGGTCATAAACAGAAGATGAAGACATTGTCATGACGAATCCCGCCGCTTGCCTAGTGAAAAGGCAGAATAGGCGTATGAAGGTTTACTCATGATTGACCGAGCAGAAGGCGCCTCCTGGGCGCGCCGCATCAAGGTGCGGCACTTCGAATCGTTCCTGGTACTGGACGAGGCCGGCACGCTGACCGAGGCGGCCGCGCGGCTGCACATGACGCAGTCGGCCATGTCTCACTGGCTGGCCGAGCTGGAAAACGTGGCTGGCACGCCGCTGGTGGTGCGCGGGCGCAAGGTGCAGCTCACGCCGGCGGGGCATTTGCTCAAGCGCCTGGCTATCAACGTGCTGGGCGATGTGGCCCGCACCGGCCGCGAGATGAATGCCATGGCCGAGGGCCGCGTGCCGCGCCTGAACGTGGGCAGCGTGTGGGCGGGTATCGCCGGGGGCCTGCCCGAGGCCGTGAGCGCCTTCCAGCAGGACCATGCCGACGTGGCGGTGTCCATCCACGACGGCCCGTTCGACAACCTGCTCAAGGGGCTGGAGACCCGTGCGCTTGATGCCGTGATTGGCGTGCTGGATGCGCGGGCCCACCGGCCGGGTCTGGAGCACCAGGTGCTGTTTGACGACGGGGTGGCCATCGTGATCGGCCGCGGCAGCAAGTACTGGGGGCACAGCGCTGGGCTGGGTTTTGCCGACGTGCTGCGCGAGAAATGGGTGATGCCACCGAGCGGCACGCTCACCCGCATCCAGATGGATGCGTACCTGATCGAGCAGGAGGCCTCCTGGCTGGTGCCCAAGGCAGAAACGGCCTCGCTGGCCATGATGCAGGCGCTGTTGCACAAAGGAGACTACGTGGGCGTGTGCTCGGAGTCCATGGCCGACTACATGACGTCGCTCGGGCTGTTCCAGAAGATCGCCATCAACTCCAGCATCCGTTTTGGCCCCATCACCGTGATGTGGAACCGCGAACATGTCTCGGCCACGCTCAGGGAGCTGGTGTGCTGCTTGGTGGCCCACGCGCGGGGGCACAGCCGCTAACCCGCCAGAACCCAGCGCATAGATGCGGCGGCGGGGCCTGTCGCCGGTGTGGCAATGGGGTGGATGGCACAATCCGGGCTCGCGTCTGAACCCTTTTTCTCCTCCCCGTAAAGCATGTTCACAGGCATCGTCCAAGCCACGGCAGGCATCGCCGCCATCCACGACCGCGCAGGCCTGCGCACCTTCACGCTCGATTTTCCCGCAGGCTTCTGCCAGGACCTGGCCATTGGCGCCAGCGTGGCCACCGACGGCGTGTGCCTCACGGTGACGGAAATCCTCTCGCCCACGCGGACCAGCTTCGACGTGATGCTGCAGAGCCTGAGCATCACCACGCTGGGCAGCTATGCCCCAGGCGACCGCGTCAACGTGGAGCGCGCGGCCAAGGAAGGCGCCGAGATCGGCGGGCACCCGCTGTCGGGCCACGTCGATTTCACCGGCACGCTCATCGAGCGCCGCGAGTTCGACAACAACCTGGTGTGGCGCATCGCCGTGCCCGAACCGTTTCGCCGCTACATCTTCGCCAAGGGCTACATCGCCATCCACGGCGCCAGCCTCACGGTGGCCGAGGTGAACCGCGCCGAGGGCTGGTTCGAGATCTGGATGATTCCCGAGACGCGCCGCGCCACCGTGTTTGAAAGCAAGAAAGTGGGCGACCGCCTGAACATCGAGATCGAGCGCAGCACGCAGGTGATGGTGGACACCGTGCGCGAGGCCGTGCAAGAAAGCCTGGGCCGCCTGCAACCCGTGCTGGAGGCGCTGCTCCAGGAAAAAGGCCTGTCGCTCGACGACTTCGTGCAGCCGCCCGCGGCATCGCACTGAACTGCGGACCAGGCGCCCCTGCTGCGTCTGAAAAGTGCCTTTGCGGGTCCCATCGGGCGCCTGTCATGCCCCGTCGTCATAATGCGCGCCATGCCAAACCGCTGGAAACCCAACGTCACCGTGGCTGCCATCATCGAGCGCGATGGCCGCTTTCTGCTGGTCGAAGAAGACACGGCCGACGGCCTCAGGCTCAACAATCCGGCCGGTCATCTGGACCCGGGCGAGTCACCCATCGACGCCTGCGCGCGCGAGGTGCTGGAAGAGACCGCCCACGACTTTGCGCCCACTGCCCTGGTGGGCGTGTACCTCAACCGCTTCACGCGCACGCGCACGGGCGATGACATCACCTACCTGCGCTTTGTCTTCACCGGCACGCTGGGCACGCACCATGGCTGGCGCGCGCTCGACGAAGGCATCGTGCGCACCGTGTGGATGACCCTCGAAGAGTTGCGTGCCAGCGCCGACCGCCACCGCAGCCCGTTGGTGCTGCAGTGCGTCCAGGACTACCTGGCCGGGCAGCGCGCGCCACTGGGGCTGATCCACACCGATGCGAGCGTGCTGCAAAGCGCAGCGGCCCTCTGACGGGGCCGCTGGGCGGGTGCGAGGCCGCCTGGGCCGCGCCGGGTTGCACTCCCGGAATCAATCCGCCGTGAGTTTGCGCTCCTTGATGATGGCGGCCCACTGGGTCGATTCCTTCTTCATGAAAGCCGTGAACTCGGCGCGCGTGGTGGGCTGGGGCGTGAGGCCGTGCTTGAGCAGGGCTTCCTTCACGCCGGGATCCTGAAGCACCTTCACGACCTCCTGGTTCCAGCGGTCCAGCAGCGGCACGGGTGTTTTGCCGGGCGCCACGAAGGCGTACCAGTTCAGCGCCTCAAAACCCGGAAAGCCCGATTCGGCCACCGTGGGAATGTTGGGCAGGTAGGCCGGGCGCGTCAGGCCCGTGGTGGCCAGCGGAATCAGCTTGCCGGCCTCCACATGGGGCATGGCCGTGGGCGGCGCGGCAAAGTACGAGGTGATCCGCTCGCCCAGCAAATCCTGCAACGCGGGTGCGCCCCCTTTGTACGGCACATGGGTCATGTCGATCCCCGCGCGCTGGTTGAACAGCTCACCCGCCAGGTGCGAGGCCGAGCCCGCGCCGGTGGAGGCAAAGTCCACGCTGCCGGGTTTCTTTTTTGACAGCTGGATGAATTCGGCCAGCGTCTTGGCGCCTGCGGCCTTGTGCACCACCAGCACGTTGGGGAAGTTCACACCGCCCGAGATGGCCGCCAGGTCCTTGAACGGGTCGTAGCTCAGCTTCATGAGGTGCGGCGCGATAGTCAGCGGGCCGACCGAGCCAAACAGCAGCACCGTGCCGTCGGGCGCGGCATTGGCGACAAACTGGTGGGCGATGTTGCCGCCCGCGCCGCCTTTGTTGTCCACCACCACTGTCTGGCCAATGTTCTCGGAGAGCTTCTTGGCGATCAGGCGCGCAGCGGCATCGGCAGCGCCGCCCGCCGCGAAGCCCACCACCAGCGTGACGGGCTTCTTGGGCGGAAATTCCTGGGCGGCAGCCGTGCCGGCCAGCAGCAGGGACGAGGCGGCGAGCGCGGTGGCGCGCAGCAGTTGGCGTTTGTTCATGGGGGCTCCTCGGGATGTGTTGTGGTGGGGGGATTCAGTCTGCGCCCAGGCCAATGGGGTTGGGCTGGCGCTTTTCGACCGCGTGGCGCAGCAGCGCCGCGGTGCGGAAGATGCCGTGGGCGAACTTGCCGTAGGGCATGGTGGCAAACAGCGCCATCACCGCGCCCAGGTGCAGGCACAGCAGCAGCGCCAGGGCCGGTGTGCCACGGACCAGCCACAGGGCCAGACCGCTGGTGGCGGTGAGGAACAGCAGGGCGATGAAGCCACGGTCCATGGGCTTCTGCGCGGCGTCGCCGTGCAGCGGGTGGCGGCGCAGGCTCAGCCGCCACAGGCCCGCCGTGCCCAGCGCCAGCATCACACCGCCTGCTGCACCCAGCAGCTTCGGGAGGCTGGGCAGATCGTAGGGCGCCGCCCAGCCCAGCAGGTAGTGGTAGAGCGTGGCTACGCTGGTGGCGGCAAAGCACAGCAGGAAACCGTAGAACGTGAGGTGGTGCAGGCGCCGGCGCGCGAGCGTGTAGGCGTCGTCCTCGTTGTGGCAGCCGTCGCCGTGGCCACCGTCCAGGTATTTCAGGCGCAGCACGGCGTCGGTGGCTTCGGCTGCGGCGGGCGCGCTCAAAGGCGCGCCGCTGGTGGCGGGCGTGATGCGGCGCCAGAAGTGGCGCACGCCCATGCCCAGCGCAAACACCACGAACAGGAACACTGGGGCAAACAGGCCCACCAGCAGGTTGTGCGGGAAGATGCCGTAAAAGTCACCGCCGGGTGCGCTCCACAACGTGCCTTTCAAGGCCACGGCCAGCACCAGGAACAGTGCCAGACCCGCAGCGAGCGCCAGCGACAGCGTGAGCCCCTGGCGCTGGTACAGCGCCCCCAGCGCGGGCGGCCAGGCATAGTCGGCATAGGTCTGGCCGCGCACCTGGGCCATGGCCTGGGGCACATTCACCGCAAACTCGTGCGGCGGCGCGTACTGGCAGGCATGCAGGCAGGCGCCGCAGTTGTGGCACAGGTTGGCCAGGAAGTGGATGTCGGCCTTGCCGAATTCGAGCCGGCGCGTCATGGCCGGAAACACGGCGCAAAAGCCCTCGCAGTAGCGGCAGGCATTGCAGATCTGCATCTGTCGCGCCACTTCGGTTTCGGGGGCAGACAGCACGATCTCACCGTTCGCCAGCGCCCGGGCGTCGCGCGTCAGGGCTTCAAGCGATTGCATGGTTTGCTCCTTGTTTTGTAGCTTCAGGCGATTTATCCGTAAGCGCTGGAGGCTGTTGTGATGCCAAAGCCGCCTGCGCCGCGTTCGTGCCCGCAATGCGGCCAAAGGCCGTGCCAATGCTCATGCCCACGCCGGCCGTGTAGCCCTTGCCCAGCACGTTGCCGGCCATCATTTCGCCGGCCACGAACAGGTTGCTGCTCGGCTGGTTGTTGAAGCGCACGGCGGCCGTGTCGTCGGTGTGCAGGCCGAGGTACGTGAAGGTCACGCCGGGCTTGAGCGCATAGCCGTAGAACGGCCCCGTGTCGATGGGCCGCGCCCAGTGCGTCTTGGCGGGCGTGACGCCTTCGGTGTGGCAGTCGTCCAGGGCTGTGTGGTCAAAGTGGCCCACGCGGCAGGCGGCGTTGTAGGCATCGAGCGTGCGCATGAAGGTATCCACCGGCAGGCCCAGCTTGTGCGCCAGCTCGGGCAGGCTGTCGGCCTTGACGCCGGGGAAGACGGGCGGCATGAAGCGGCCAATCGCCTTGCTGTCGATGATCGAATAGCCGATCTGCCCCGGCTGCTGCGCCACCAGGCGGCCCCAGATGGCATAGCGCTTGGGCCAGAAGTCTTCGCCCTCGTCGTAGAAGCGCTCGCCTTCGCGGTTGACCACCACGCCCAGCGACACGCAGTCGATGCGCGTGCAGATGCCGCCGTCGTACAGCGGTGCGCGCGCGTCAATCGCCACCATGTGCGCCTGTGTCGGGTCGCCAATGCGGTCGGCGCCGTGGTCTTCGAGCAGGTGCTTGAGCAGCACGCCCCGGTTGTAGGCCGTGCCACGGATCAGGAAGTTGTCGGCGGGCCATTCGCCGCGCTCGTTCTGGCCCCAGGCCTCGCGCAGCCATTCGCGGTTGGACTCAAAGCCACCTGCCGCCAGAACGCAGGCCTTGGCGGTGATGCGCTCGGGCTGGCCGTTCACGGTGCAGTGCGCGGCCACGAAGCGGCCGTTCTCGATCTCGATGTGGTCCACGGGCGCTTCGTAGCGGATCTGCACGCCCAGCTTTTCGGCGCTGCGGTAGTAGGCATTCACCAGCGCCTTGCCACCGCCCATGAAGAAGGCGTTGGTGCGCGCCACATGCAGCGCGCCCGACAGCGGCGGCTGAAAGTGCACGCCGTGGCTGCGCATCCAGTCGCGGCAGTGGCTGGACGCGCGGATCACCAGGCGCGCCAGGTGTTCGTTGGTCAGGCCGCCCGTCACCTTGAGCAGGTCCTGCCAGTATTCTTCTTCGGGGTAGGCCTCGACCAGCACATCCTGCGGCGCATCGTGCATGCAGCGCAGATTGCGCGTGTGGCCTGAGTTGCCACCACGCCAGGCGCGCGGGGCGGATTCGAGCAGCAACACGCTGGCACCGGCCTCGCGGGCCATCAGCGCGGCGCACAGGGCGGCGTTGCCGCCGCCAATCACGAGCACATCGGGCGTCATGGTCAGTTCTTTTCATTCATGGGAGTCGTGAATGTAGAAAGAATGCCCCCGCTTGCGCAGGGGTTGCGCCGGCATGACCCCATCACGGATCGTGATGGGTCGAGAAGGTGTGAACGAACCCGCCATGCCCGCTCATTCCGCCACTCCCGTTCGACAGGGCGCAGCCCCTCAGGGGGTAGTCAACCTTGCTCCAATCCACCGCCCCGACTGCACCAGCTCCCGCACGCAGTCGCCCAGCACCACGCGCGCGGCCAGCGCTGCGGGCGAAAGTTCATCGTCCGACAGGCTGCACAGCGCGGCGGGGCGGTAGGCCGGGCCATCCTCGATCTCGGCCAGCACAAAGCGCTCTGCCGCATCGGCATAGCGGCCCACGGCCGCCCAGGGTTGGATGGTGCTGCCCAGGCCCATGTCCACCGCGTCCATCAGCAACGCCAGCGAGTCGATCTCCATGGCCATGCGCGGCGCCACGCGCGCCTGGGCAAAGGCCGCATCCAGCCGGCTGCGCAGGCCGTGCGGGCCGGTGGGCAGGATCAGCGGCTCATCGGCCAGCTGTGCCAGGGCCACCTTGCGTCGCAGCGCCGGCTTGCGCACGCCGCGCTGGGCCGAGCGGATCAAGAACAGCCGCTCTTCCAGCAGCGGCAGCACGCTCCAGCGGCGCGCGGGCTGGGTGTCGAACAGCACGGCCAGGTCGAGCTGGCGCGCGTTGAGCATGTTCGACAGGTGGCCCGAGAGGCTGCCCACCATGTGCAGCCGCACATCGGGGTAGCGCTCGTGCATGGCGCGCATCAGCGGCACCCCCAGCACCGAGGCCGTGGTGGGCGACAGGCCCACGCTCACCGTACCTGTGAGGCGCGCCTGCTGCGCCGCGCGCGCGGCCTGGTCTGCATGGCGCAGCGCCAGTTGCGCCTCGCGAAAAAACGCCAGCCCCGCCTCGGTGGGCACCGCGCCCTTGGCCGTGCGCTGCAGCAGCCGGGTGGAAAGCTCGCCCTCCAGGCGGCTGATCTGCTGGCTCAGGGCGGACTGCACCATGTCGAGGTCCAGCGCCGCCCGGCCCATGGAGCCGAGTTCGACGATGCGGACGAAATAGCGGAGTTGGCGCAGTTCCATGGGGGGATGGTCGCACAGTCACGCCATGCGGCCATAGCCCATAAAGGTCGAGAGCGTTTTTCCGGGGAGTTCGTCAGCGCTCGGGTGGATGGGATGCGAGCGAACCGGCGTGCGGCAGCGGGGCGATTTCGGAGATGGCTGATGGACGGCTCTCGACCCTCAGCTTACTTTGGCCCAGGCGCGCGAAAGCGGACCTCTCACATTCGACCCATAAGGCAATCTGCTAAAAAGCGAGTTAGGCGTCACACAGCCGGCATCGGCGACGCCTAACCAAAGCCCTAGGGATTCTCTGCACGAATCGAGTGGAAAGTGTGCGCTGCGGATCGGGATGGGCTGCCAGGCGCAAAACGCAGCAATACCCGTAGCTATTGCGAGTATTTGCAACGACGCAGACCGCCCGAGGCCGCAGATGTACACCGCGCGATGATTCATGCAGAGAATCCCTAGCATTTCACCAAATCCCATTGGTAAATATCAATCATGGAATATTTATTAATTTTATTTCTGTCTGGTGTGGTTACGGCTATTGTTGCTACAAACAAAGGGCGGAGTACATTTGGTTGGTTTTGTCTTGGGGTTGCCCTAGGACCAATTGGTCTTGTTCTTTCTTTGGTGGTTTCAAAAAATTTGTCCGTCATCGAAGGTAAGGCAATCAATTCAGGCGAAATGAAAAAATGTCCGTTTTGTGCCGAAATAATTAAGCAGGAGGCTGTCGTTTGCCGATTTTGCGGGAGTGATATTAAATCCACAGAAAATAATATGATTTTTGATGAATTAATTGTTAGAAACTTTAGGGAAAATATATCTAAAAACACAAACTTGAAAGATATTCAAAATTTAATACAAACGCACCGTGGCAATCCTAAGATGTCAATTGATGATAAAAAAATCCTTTTGACACGTGTGGGTGGCAATTTTTCGTGGATGGATGCTTATGGACGATGCGTGGCTGACTTTATGGGGGAATCTAAAGAGTTTCCTTCAGGGACCGAGTTTGGCGATTGGTTTAGATTAACGCTTCTGCCAACTTTGACTGCTTTAAATGAAGCCGCATCGATCAAAGAGAGGAATGAAGAGGGATAATCTCCTTCCGTATGAAGGCATGAGTGCCAGACGCTGGTGGCCGGTATATTTGGCGAAGGGAAGCCACTGCTGCCTTTGACATCTTAATGGCCATTATGAGGGCCCTGCCAATCTGCGGGCCTGCTTCTCTTAAGCGTTAGGCGAAGCGCTGTTCGTCCGCTATACATGTTGCCTAAGGTTTGCTTTTGGCCGACCTCGCAAGTTCACCGCTGCGCCAGGAAGCTGCCATCCGGTGAACGAACCGTTAATACCCAGCGTCAGTTTCTGGGGATAGCGCCAAAATCACACTATCGACCCGTTGCGGCCATGCAGCTTCAATGGCAGCAGAATTTTTTCGAAGTTGCAAGGCGGCCAGCAGTAGATCTCCGTCCCGGCTTAGCACCGCACCAACGACGTTCTTGTCGATTACGTTCGTCTTGCAGCCAATCCAGAAGGCTTTGTGCGCACCAGAATCTCTTCACAAGATCGTCTGCAGTGACAGCCATCCGGACGGTTCGACTCGCTCGCATCTCTGCATCGCGCAGTACCATAAAGCAGTAGATTGGAGGAAAGAGATGAAAAAGAAGGATACCCGGCGCGGCATCGAGGTAGTCAATGTGCTCAAGTCTGATTCGGTCTTGAGCGTGGGAAAGGAATATCTCGAAATTGGAATAGACAGCGTGCTTGAATCAGGCGCGCTCAAAGATATCCCACTTGTGAGCACTGTGTTTGGTATATTCAATGCAGCCAGTTCGACAAGGGACCAGATTCTTGCTACGAAAATTCTTCGTTTCCTGAGTGAGCTTGCTAATATTCCAGCCAACGAGCGGATCGCCATGGTCGAGAAGCTGAACGAGGATGACAAGTTCTCGGGGAGAGCAGGAGCAGCGGTGATCGAAATTCTTGATCGGATGGAGAGCGAGAAGAAACCAGAACTCGCCGCCAAATGCTTTGCAGCCTACGCAAGAGAGGAGATTTCCTTCCTGGACCTACGCCGCATTTTGCCCGCGCTAGAAAAACTTCCCGCCTTCGATCTAGAAGAAGTGCGCGTTTTCTCAGAGACCCGCATCGAGGATGCTATGAAGATGGACGAGTCTCTGTTGCTCGCATTTGTCAACGCCGGCTTAGGCAAGAACAACGGAGGGCTCGATGGAGGCGCCATCCTGCCAACGAGTCTTTGCAAGCTCATCGTTAAGATTGATCTTGTTCCGTGATCCGTCGGCGTGCGCCGCGTGTGGTCACGAGCGAGACAGCAGTCTTGTAGACGACCACAATGTTTTCTTGCGATTCGAGCAGTGCGGAGCGGCGGCTTCCGGGCACGGGCACCGAACATCCGGTTTTGGCCGATAGCCGCCCATAGGAAGTCCTGCCGGGCGCATGCCCACCTTGCCGCTACGCGTTATCCACCCTCACGCAGAGCGGCCTGTGCATAAAAAATACAATCAGGCCAATGACTGCCCCTACCAAACAGCGCGTTGTCGTCGGCCTCTCGGGGGGCGTGGACTCCGCCGTCACCGCCCATCTTCTCAAGCAGCAGGGCCACGAGGTGGTCGGCATCTTCATGAAGAACTGGGAGGATGACGACGACAGCGAATACTGCTCGTCCAACATCGACTTCGTGGACGCTGCCGCCGTGGCCGACGTGATCGGCATTGAGATAGAACACGTCAACTTTGCCGCTGACTACAAGGACCGCGTTTTCGCCGAGTTTCTGCGCGAGTACCAGGCGGGGCGCACGCCCAACCCCGATGTGCTGTGCAACGCCGAGATCAAGTTCAAGGCCTTTCTGGACCACGCCATGCGCCTGGGAGCCGAGAAGATCGCCACCGGGCATTACGCCCGCGTGCGGCAGAACGCGGGTACCGGCCTGTTCGAGCTGCTCAAGGGGCTCGATCCAAGCAAGGACCAGAGCTACTTTTTGCACCGGCTGAACCAGGCACAGCTGTCGAAAACGCTGTTCCCCGTGGGCGAGCTGCACAAGACCGAGGTGCGGCGCATTGCCGAAGAAATTGGCTTGCCCAATGCCAAGAAGAAGGATTCGACCGGCATCTGCTTCATTGGCGAGCGGCCGTTCCGCGAGTTTTTGAACCGCTACATCAGCCATGCGCCCGGCCCCATCCAGGACGACCGGGGGCGCACGCTGGGCCAGCATGTGGGGCTGAGCTTCTACACCCTGGGCCAGCGCCAGGGCCTGGGCATTGGCGGCGTGAAGGCCAGGGGCGCCGAGCTGAAGGCGGCGCTGGAGCGCGGCCAGCGCGGCGTGGGCGAGCACGAGCCCTGGTTCGTGGCGCGCAAGGATTTGGAAAAGAACGTGCTGCGCGTGGTGCAGGGGCATGACCACCCCTGGCTGCTGTCGCACGGGCTCGATGCCCAGGACGCCAGCTGGTGCGCGGGCCAGGCGCCCGCGCCCGGCGCCTATGCCGCTAAGACGCGCTACCGCCAGCAGGACGCGGCCTGCACCGTGGTGAGCGCGGCGGGCGCCGGTTTTCTACTGGAGTTTCCCGAGGCGCAATGGGCCGTCACGCCGGGGCAGAGTGCTGTGCTCTACGACGGCGAGGTCTGCCTGGGCGGTGGCGTGATTGCGGCGGTGGCCGACTGAACGCAGCCACCAAGCCCGCGCGTACCGCAAGAGCGCGGTCCAGCGTTGCCAATGGTTCGCCAGATAGGCGGGCGCCGGGGCAATTGGCCCCGGCGCCCGAATCTCTCGCTAGAAAGTCAGTTTGACCTGCGCAATCCCATGAAGCCGAGGCCCAGTAGCGCCAGAGCCAGCAGGCCAAGCGTTCCAGGTTCTGGTACTTGGTTGGTGGTTCCACAGCCGTTGCTGAAACCCGATGCGGGTTGCGTGGTGGTGCCGTCGAATGTGGCGACGACGCAGTCGAGCCGTATCTGTGCGGTGGTCGGCGCCGAGAACTGCATCCAGGTGACGTCCTGGAACAAGTTGCCGAAGCTTACGATGTAGCCGGTCTGCCTCAACAGGTCGCCGGCCAGGTTGCCTGCGTTGACACCGTCATAGAACGTGACATCTGGCAGCGGAAGGCCATCCCAATTCGTGCCCAAGGCAAAGGTGAAGGTGTTCACCGCATTCAAACCTGGTGTCGTTCCCGTGCCGCCCGTCACCGTGATCGCATTTTCCGCACCTGTACCGTTGCCCGTCAGCAGGAAATAGAACGAATCCAAGGTGAACATCTCGTACCCCGAGACTATCGGCGCCTCGGTCGGTGATCCCTGGCTCTGCGGCCCTGTCGTCGGACGCGTCATCAATGGCAGCACGCCTTGCGTGGCCTCGATCACGCAACTGCCGTTGCCGCCGCTCGTGGAGTCGGCGCACAGCACGGAGGATTGAAGGTTGGTGGGGTTGAAGAGGAAGTTTTTATCCGCGTCGCTGTACCAACTCCAGCCGTTGTTGGCGTCATCGAAGTGAATCAGCTGTGTCACGGGGGCGGCTGTTGCTGCGATTGGCACAGCCAGCATGCCAGCGGTCATTGCTGCCACAAACATGGATTTCAGCATGATAGCTCTCCTGGTGATTTGAGATTTCGGGATGAAATCCCTTGTCAGGAAAAGTCACGCATAACTCGTGCCGAGTCATGAAAATGATTTGAAATCAGTGGGTTGTAACGCAGTGGTGGCGCCATGGCCGGTCGTCTGTAAAAGATTTCGACAGCCGCGCTGTTGCATTCAGCCAGGGCATGTGGGAAACGCCACAATCTGAGCGCGATGATTCCAATGACAACGGGTGCCAGAAGGCACCCGTTGTCATTGGTGGCTGATGGGTTTTAGAAGGGAATGTCGTCATCCATGTCGTCAAACCCCGAGGCCGCGCGTGGGGCCTGCGCCACGGGGGCGGGTGCGGGCCGGGGGGCGGGTGCTGCGGGGCGTTGCTGCATGGGGGCGGGCGCACGGCGTGGGGCGTCGTAGCCGCCGCCCTGGTCGCCGCCGTAGCCACCGTCGTCATGGCCGCCACCCTGGCCGCCCATGCCCTGGCGGCCGCCCAGCATCTGCATCTGGTCGGCGCGGATTTCGGTGCTGTACTTTTCCACGCCGGCCTGGTCGGTCCACTTGCGCGTGCGCAGGCTGCCTTCGACATACACCTGCGAACCCTTGCGCAGGTACTGGCCCACGATCTCGGCCAGGCGGCCGTTGAAGACCACGCGGTGCCACTCGGTGGCTTCCTTCATTTCGCCGGTCTGCTTGTCTTTCCACTTGTCGGTGGTGGCAATGGTCACGTTGGCCACCTGGTCGCCACTGGGAAAAGTGCGCATTTCAGGGTCGCGGCCCAGGTTGCCGACGATGATGACTTTGTTGATGGATGCCATGGTGGTGTCTTTGCCTTCAAAGGGTGAAAGCGCCGGATTTGAGGGAATTCCAGGCGCCAAAAAGCTGCATTGTGCCGCAACCGGAGGCTGCGCTCACGGCCTGCGGCAGGGCCATATTTCAGTGCCCGCCGCCGGCGTTGCGGCCCACGGGCTGCAGGGGCCAGGTCAACGCCAGCCACAGGGCGGTCAAGGCGGCGGTGGCGGCAAACAGCCCGGGGGCGCCGGCCCATTTCACCAGCGCGCCGCCCAGTGCGCCGCCGGCAAACAGCCCCAGCGACTGCAGCGTGTTGTAGCTGCCCAGCGCCGCGCCGCGCACCGGCGCCGGCGCCATGCGCGAGACCAGGCTGGGCTGGCTGGCCTCCAGCGCATTGAAGCCGCAAAAGAACAGAAACATCAGCGGCCCCAGCACCCACAGCGTGGGCGTGGTGCCGCTGGCGGCCAGCGCGCCCAGGCCCAGCTGCACCAGCAGCACCAGCGCAATCGCGCCCAGCAGGGCGCCGCGCAGGCG
This sequence comes from Acidovorax sp. GW835-FHT14B10, assembly GCF_058793725.1. Classification (NCBI taxonomy): domain Bacteria; kingdom Pseudomonadati; phylum Pseudomonadota; class Betaproteobacteria; order Burkholderiales; family Comamonadaceae; genus Acidovorax; species Acidovorax sp. GW835-FHT14B10. The sequence continues at coordinate 100,637 of NZ_JBXAGC010000003.1, read as the reverse complement.
GCCGCGCCGCTCCAGCGCAAACAGCCCGCCCATGGCCACGAACGACAGCACCACGGCCGGCAGGTACACCTGCCAGTGCTGGTCTTTGCCGAGGCCGGCCTGCACCAGCATGGCGGGCACCGCAACCCACATCGACAGCTGTACGGTGTGCAGCACGAACACGCCCAGGTTCAGGCGCAGCAGATCGGGGTGGTGCCACACATCGGCCAGGCGGCCGCGCGGCGCGTTTTGGTGCGCGGCCGACTCTGCCGGCACCCACCACAGCACCACGGCCACACCGGCCAGCGCCAGGGCGCAAGTCAGGCCAAACAGACCGGCCAGGCCGATATGGGCCGTGAGCACGGGGGCCGCCACCAGCGCCACGGCAAACATCAGGCCAATGCTGCCGCCCACCAGCGCCATGGCCTTGGTGCGCACGGCGTCGCGCGTCTGGTCGGCCAGCAGGGCGGTGACGGCGGCCGACACGGCCCCGGCGCCCTGCAGCGCCCGGCCCACCAGCAGCCCGGTGAGCGAATCGGCCAGCGCCGCCAGCAGGCTGCCCGCCGCAAACACCAGCAGGCCCAGCACGATGACGCGCTTGCGCCCGAAGCGGTCGGAGGCCATGCCCAGCGGCAGCTGCAGCACGGCCTGGGTCAGGCCATAGATGCCCATGGCCAGGCCCACCAGTGCGGGGTCGTCGCCGCCGGGGTATTTGCGCGCTTCCAGGGCAAAAACCGGCAGCACGAGGAACAGGCCCAGCATGCGCAGCGCAAAGATCAGCGCCAGGCTGATGCTGGAGCGGCGCTCCAGCGGCGTCATGGCCGTGGAGGGGTTTGCGGGGGTGGGCGAAGAGGTTGGGGGGGGCACGGTAATGTCAGACACGCTCAAAAGGGGCCGGTGGGCCTGGGCCGCAGAAGCGATAAAGCGTTTGATTGTCCGCGATCCGCGCACAGGCTGCCCGGACGGCGCCCTGCATGGAAGGCCCCGCGTCACTATCATGGTGGGTTTTTCTGCTTTCTGGCGTGCGCTCCACTGTGAACCCTTCCCTGCCCCAACGTCCTGCCGATGACCAGCCTTCCGGGTCCCCGGGTCTCTACCTGGGACATGCCCTGGCGCAGGCGCGCATCAGCATCCGCGGGGCGCGCACGCACAACCTCAAGAACATCGACCTCGATATCCCGCGCAACCAGCTGGTGGTGATCACGGGGTTGTCGGGCTCGGGCAAATCCAGCCTGGCGTTCGATACGCTGTATGCGGAGGGCCAGCGGCGCTATGTGGAGAGCCTGTCGGCCTATGCGCGGCAGTTCCTGGGGCGGCTCGACAAGCCCGATGTCGATCTGATCGAGGGCCTGTCGCCCGCAATTTCCATCGAACAAAAGGCCACCAGCCACAACCCGCGCTCCACCGTGGGCACGGTGACCGAGATCCACGACTACCTGCGCCTGCTGTACGCCCGCGCGGGCACGCCGTATTGCCCCGACCACGGCCAGCCGCTGGCCGCGCAGACCGTGAGCCAGATGGTGGACGCCGTGCTGGCCCTGCCCGAGGACACCAAGCTCATGGTGCTGGCACCCGTGGCGCGCGAGAAAAAAGGCGAGTTCACCGAGCTGTTTGCGCAGATGCAGGCGCTGGGCTACATCCGCTTTCGGGTGGACGGCCAGATCTACGAGCACGAGAACCTGCCGCAGCTGAAGAAAACCGAGAAGCACAACATCGACGTGGTGATCGACCGCGTGAAAGTGCGCGCCGACCTGCAGCAGCGACTGGCCGAGAGCATCGAGGCCGCGCTGCGCGTAGGCGGGCACGAGGGCAACGGCCGCGTGCTGGCGCTGGAGATGGACACGGGGCAGGAGCACCTGTTCAGCAGCAAATTTGCCTGCCCGGTGTGCAGCTATGCGCTGGCCGAGCTGGAGCCGCGCCTGTTTTCGTTCAACTCGCCCATGGGCGCCTGTCCGGCCTGTGATGGCATTGGCCAGCGCGAGGTGTTCGACGCGGCGCGCGTGGTGGCCTTTCCCAGCTTGAGCCTGGCCAGCGGCGCCATCAAGGGCTGGGACCGGCGCAACGGCTACTACTTTGCCATGCTGGAGAGCCTGGCCAGGCACTACGCGTTCGACATCGAGGCGCCGTTCGAATCACTGCCCGCGCCGGTGCAGCAGGCCATCCTGCAAGGCTCGGGCGAGGAAGAAATCGCCTTCAGCTACATCATGGACAGCGGCGCCTCCAAGGGCAAAGCCGTCGTCAAGAAGCATGTGTTCGAGGGCATCCTGCCCAACATGGCGCGCCGCTACCGCGAGACCGACTCGGTGGTGGTGCGCGAGGACCTGGCCCGCTACCGCAGCACCCAGCCCTGCCCCGAATGCCAGGGCCAGCGCCTGCGCCGCGAGGCCCGCCATGTGAAGCTGGGCGAGGGCGCGCAGGCCCGCGCCATCTATGAGGTGAGCCGCGCCACGCTCAGCGATGCGCATGCCTGGTTCAACGACCTGAAGCTCACCGGTGCCAAGGCCGAGATTGCCGACAAGGTGGTGCGCGAGATTGCCACGCGGCTGCAGTTTCTGAACGACGTGGGCCTGAGTTATTTGAGCCTGGACCGCAGCGCCGAAACGCTTTCGGGCGGCGAGGCGCAGCGCATCCGCCTCGCGTCACAAATTGGCTCGGGCCTCACAGGCGTGATGTACGTGCTCGACGAGCCCAGCATCGGCCTGCACCAGCGCGACAACGACCGGCTGATCGCCACCCTGCAGCACCTGCGCGACATCGGCAACAGCGTGATCGTGGTCGAGCACGACGAAGACATGATGCGCGCCGCCGACCAGGTGATCGACATGGGCCCCGGCGCCGGCGTGCACGGCGGGCGCGTGATGGCGCAGGGCACGTACGACGAAGTGCGCGCCAATGCGCAGTCGCTCACGGGCCAGTACCTGTCGGGCGCGCGCACCATTGCCGTCCCGAAGCGCCGCACGCCCTGGCTGCCGGTGCTGGAGCAGGCCGCGCCGGTGGTCGAGGCCAAGGCCAAGTCGCGCTTTCCGCAAACCGAGGCCAGCAAGCGCCGCGCCGAGCGCATGGCCGAGCACCATGCCCGCCAGGGCGCCGTGCAGGCGCTGCGCGTGGCAGGCGCCACGGGCAACAACCTGAAGGACGTGACGGCGGACTTTCCCGTGGGGCTGCTGACCTGCGTGACGGGCGTATCGGGCTCGGGCAAGAGCACGCTGGTCAACGACACGCTTTACAAAGCCGTGGCGCGCCAGCTGTACCGCGCGCACGACGAGCCTGCGCCGCACGAAGAGACCGTGGGCATCGAATACTTCGACAAGGTCATCAACGTCGATCAGTCGCCCATCGGCCGCACGCCGCGCAGCAACCCGGCCACCTACACCGGTTTGTTCACGCCGATTCGCGAGCTGATGGCCGAGGTCAACACCGCCAGGGAGCGCGGCTACGGCCCCGGGCGCTTCAGCTTCAACGTGGTCGGTGGCCGCTGCGAGGCCTGCCAGGGCGACGGCGTGGTGAAGGTGGAGATGCACTTTCTGCCCGACGTGTACGTGCCCTGCGACGTGTGCCACGGCCAGCGCTACAACCGCGAGACGCTCGAAGTGCTGTGGAAGGGCAAGAACATCGCGCAGATCCTGGAGCTGACGGTGGAAGACGCTGCGGCCTACTTCAAGGATGTGCCCACCATCGCGCGCAAGCTGCAGACGCTGCTGGACGTGGGGCTTTCGTACATCCGCCTGGGCCAGAGCGCCACCACGCTCTCGGGCGGCGAGGCGCAGCGCGTGAAGCTGGCGCAGGAGCTATCGAAGCGCGACACCGGCCGCACGCTCTACATCCTCGACGAGCCCACCACCGGCCTGCACTTTGCCGACATCGACCTGCTGCTCAAGGTGCTGCACCAGCTGCGCGATGCGGGCAACACCATCGTCATCATCGAGCACAACCTCGACGTCATCAAAACCGCCGACTGGCTGATCGACATGGGCCCCGAGGGCGGCGCGGGCGGCGGCACCGTGGTGGGCGTGGGCACGCCCGAGGAACTGGCGGCCAACCCGGCCAGCCATACGGGGCAGTATCTGGCGCCGTATTTGGGGACGTCATCTTGATGAAAAATGGCTTCTCGCGCATCTCCATCAAGCGTCGCAAGCTGCTTGATTGATACCTACTCGATGCGTGCGTGAAGCCAGTTTGCGGTACAGCGTCTGGCGGCTGATGCCCAGCTGGCGCGCTGCCTGTGACAGGTTGCCGCTCCTGGCCGAGCGGATTGCCGACCTGCTGCCCCCCGGCGTGCTCAATATCGTCAACGGCTTTGGCCGTGAGGCGGGCATGCCGCTGGCCACGAGCAAGCGCATTGCCAAGATTGCTTTCACCGGCTCCACCAGCACGGGCCGCGTGATTGCCCAGGCAGCCGCCAACAACCTCATCCCCGCCACTGGAGCGTGTGCTCAAGCGCGTGGCTGCCATCCAGCACCAGAACCCGCTGGACACCCACAGCATGATGGGCGCACAGGCCAGCAAGGAGCAGCTCACCAAGAGCCTGTCGTACCTGGACCTGGGCAAGCAGGAAGGCGCTGGGAAGAAATCTTCGGCCCCGTGCTGGCGGTGAGCACCTTCAAGGACGAAGCCGAAGCCCTGGCCAATGATACGCTGTACGGGCTGTGGTGCCGGTGTGTGGAGCCGCAACGGCAACGTGGCCTACCGCATGGGCCGCGCGATCCAGGCCGGGCGCGTGTGGACCAACTGCTACCACGCCTACCCCGCGCACGCGGCGTTTGGCGGCTACAAGGAATCGTGCATCGGGCGTGAGACGCACAAGATGATGCTGGACCACTATCAGCAAACGAAAAACCTGTTGGTCAGCTATAGCGAAAACAAATTGGGATTCTTCTGATCCCGTCGGATGGATGCGAGATCAACGCAAAGGGGAGCTGGCAATGGAAGGCGAACGGGGCGTTCCATCGTCACCGCTGTTGAACAGCGAAAAACAATGCTCAAAACAGCCTCAAATGCTCATTGGGTGCTGATTTTTCCCACGATGCCGGTCACGCAGCGGATGGCGCCCACCACCTCGTTCATCGTGGCTCCGGCACGGTCCGCCAGGGTACTGCCTCGGCACTGCGCCCGGCCAGGCTGCGCACCTCGCTGGCCACGAGGGCAAAGCCATGCGGGGCTTCACCATCCGTAACGCAATGCATGGATGCTCGCGCAAAGTGGTACTGACTCACATCAGGCGATGGCGGCAGCGGGCCGGCGGCCTGGGCGACTATCGGCAGGCTGCAGGCGTTGGTGAATAATGTCCGGCGTCCCTTTCGCGGAGATCCCCCGGCATGCATTCCATCACCTTGCGCTTTCTGGCCAGCTGTGGCGCACCATCGCCATCCGGCCGCATCCAGGGGGGAATCGTCCTGCGCTGGGCCGACGAAGCGGCGCGCGTTGCGCAGTAAGGCGGCAAATGGTTGCTGCGCCGGGGCCGATGCGGGGCCGCGATCTTCTGGCCGCGCTGGCGGTGGTGGTGCTCTGGGGCGTGAACTTCGTGGCCATGAAGTGGGGCCTGCGCAGCTTCACGCCCTTCCAGCTGGGCGCCTTGCGCTACCTGTGGGCGGCGGTGCCCCTGGTGCTGCTGGTGCGGGCGCCGCGCATGCACTGGCGCTGGGTGCTGCTGTTTGGCAGCTTCCAGGGCGTGGGGCAGTTCGGCTTCTTGTTTGTGGCACTGCAGATGGGCATGACGGCGGCGCTGGCCAGCGTGCTGCTGCAGACGCAGGTGTTCTTCACAGCGCTGTTCGGTTTTGCGGTGCTGCACGAGCGCCCCGGCCGGCCGCTGGTGCTGGGCCTTGTGCTGGCGGGGCTGGGGTTGCTGTGCTTTGCGATGAACTACGTGCAGCCGGGTGATGCCGCGGCGGGCACCACGCTGGCCGGCTTGCTGCTGACGCTGTGCGCTGCGGCCTGGTGGGCCGCGTCGAACATCGTCTCGCGCCTGGCGCAGCAAGCCTCGCCGGGCTACGACCCTTTCTCGTTCGTGGTCTGGAGCAGCCTGGTGCCGGTGCTGCCCTTCACCCTGCTGTCGCTCTGGCTGGACCCCGATGCGAGCCGCTGGCTCGATCCGACCACCTGGGCTGCCGTGCCGCTGGTGGCCTGGCTGTCGCTGGCGTATCTGGGCTGGGCCGCCACGGTGCTGGGCTACGGGATGTGGACCACCTTGCTCAAGCGCTACCCGGCCAACCGCGTGGCACCCTTCAGCCTGGGTGTTCCGCTGGTTGGCATTGCCGCAGGCATGGGGGTGCTGGGTGAGGCCATCACGGCCTGGCAATGGGCGGGCGTGGCCTGCGTGGTGCTGGCCCTGGCGTGTGTGGTGCTGGGGCCGCGAATGGGCAAGAAGAATGCCTGAAGTGCTTGCCATTCAATTGCATGAAGCTATTTAATCTATAGCATTCTGATGCGCAAGCCCCGGGGAGGGTGCCTGTGCGCAGGTGCTTCAGGTCTCACAGGGGCCGGCGGCGTGCGTAGCGCACCACGGTGACGCCGGCGCGCGCCTGGCGGGTGGATGGCATCACCAGCACGCAATCGTCGTAGGGCGTGGTGACGGGCTCGCCGTCGTTGCCGCCAATCACGGTGCCGGCCTGCGCAATCAGTTCCAGCCCCGTGAAGCCCTCGGTGAAGCGGAAGCCGCTGCTGCGTGCCACCACCGGGCCGGTCACTTCCAGCGCCCACTGGCGGGGTGCATCGGGCTGCTGCCAGCCGGGCAGCCAGTGCGCCAGCTCGGCGGCATCCAGGACGCCAGCGGCCGCCAGAAAGCGCACGCACTGGTCCTGTGCCACGGTGCGGCTGGCCGGATCGCCATGGAAGCCGCATTCGATCAGCAGCGAGCGCGTGTCACCGCCCTGGCCCGGGCCGCCGCCGTCGGGCAGGCCGAAGCGGCCATAGTCGCGCATGCGCACACCATCCTTGTGCCCCGCATCGATCACGACGTGCTCTGGCGAGCGCATGGTGCGCGCGAGCGCAAGGTTGCGGGGCTGCATGCCGGTCAGCAGCAGCGGGGCCGAGGGCTCGTGCATCGAGTGGATGTCCAGCAGCCAGTCGGCGCGCGCCACGAAGGGCCGCAGGGCTGCGGCGCGGCGGCGTTCGCGGGTGTCGCCGGCGTTGATGCGCTCGTCCAGCCACTGGCGGTTCAGGTCTTCGTCGGTGAAGCGGGAAGCGTCATGGTCGGTGGCATCGAACCGGTCGAAGGCTTCGAGGTTGCAGAACGCCAGTGTGAGCTGGCCCCGCCGCGGCCGCAGCCCGGATTCAAGCAGCCCTTTCAGCGCCCAGGCGCCGCACAGTTCGTTGCCATGCACCAGGGCGCTGATCATCACGTGGCGACCCGGTTGGCCCGAGTCGAAGTGCCAGACGCCCTCGGTGCCGGTGTTGCCGGCGCGCCAGGGGCCCAGGGCGGGTGCGGACAGGTCAAAAGTCAGGGCCATGGGCATCATTCCTCGATCCGGGCGAATTCGACGATCTTCTTGTACTTGGCCACTTCGCTGCTCAGGAACCTGTCGATGTTCACGCCAGGTGCCGACACCGTGGAGCCGCTGGCCTCCAGCTTCTTGCGCAGTTCGGGTGCCTGCAAGGCTTCGGCCAAGGCTTTCCTGAGCTTGTCGGTCACGGGCTTGGGCAGGTTGGCCGGGGCCATGAGGGCAAACCACACGCCGATGTCCACGTTCTTGTACTGGGCCGATTCGGCCAGTGCCGGAATGTCCGGTGTGGCTGCCGAGCGTTTGGCTTCGGTGGTGCCCAAGGCAATCACCTTGCCGCTCTTGATGTGCGGCAGCCCGCTGGAGAGCACGAACACGCCGTACTCCAGGTTGTTGCCCATCAGGTCGTTGGTGAGCGGCGCCACGCCCCGGTAGGGAATGTGTGTCATGAACAGCTTGCCCTGCTCCTTGACCATCTCGCCCGCCAGGTGCAGCGAGGTGCCCACGCCCGAGCTACCGTAGCTGAACTTGCCGGGGTTCTTCGAAACCTTCTGCGTGAATTCCGCCAGGCTCTTCACCCCGGCGCCGGGGGACGCCACCAGCACCAGGGGCTGCGAGGCGATCAGGCCGATGGCGGTGAAGTCCTTGATGTCGTACTTGACCTTCTTGGTCACCAGCTTGTTGATGGCGATCTCGTTGCTCGCGCCCACCAGCAGGGTATAGCCGTCGGGTGCGGCGCTGGCCACTTTCTGCGCACCGATGGCGCCGCCGGCGCCGCCAATGTTCTCGATCACCACCGGCACGCCCAGGCGGTTGCTCAGCTCGGTGGCCACCACCCGGCCCGTCAGGTCGGTGCTGCCGCCCGGCGGATAGCCCACGACGATGGTGATGGGCTTGCTGGGGTAAGCCGTTTCCTGGGCAACTGCGGGACCGCAGGCCAGCAAGGCCAGGCCGCAGGCCAGAGCGGTGCGGCGCGAGGGTGTGGTGGAGTGCATGGCGTGGGTCCTTGTGGTGGAATACTCCATTGTGAGAAGGTGGCTGCTGCCTGTTCGTGCTGAAACGGCACGAGCTGGTGCAAATATGAGCCACCCCAACCGCCATCTGCGCAGGTCAGCGCAGCGTGACGGCCTGCCATACGGCCTCGGCCAGCGGTCCCAGGTGGCGCTTGGGCCGGTACAGGCGCACATCAAAATGCACTTCCATGCGCGGGCTGCCCGCAGGGGCCAGGCGTCCGATCTTGCAGTCGGCATGCACCATGGACCAGGGCAGCCATGCCACGCCCAGTCCTTTTTGCACGTATTCGTAATGGGCATCCGCCGAGTCGCATTCCACCAGGCGCTGCAGGCGCGGGGCGTGGGGGTTGTGCGCCAGATGGTCCTCGACGAGGCGCCCCAGCGCCAGCTGGGGCGCGTAGGCGAGGTAGGGCACGGGCTGCGCCTGGGCGAAACTGTGCAAGGCCCGCCCTTCGGCCGTGGCCCGAGACACCGGCACCAGCCGGTCTGCCGCCAGCGTGACATGGGTGAACTGCCGCGCGTCCAGTGCGACGGCCAGCGCCGGGTGGTGGTAGACGAGCGAGAAATCGGCTTCACCGCGCTCCAGCAGGGCCACGGTGTCAGCGAGCGCACGCGTCAGGATGCGCAGTTCGCCATCCTGCAGCACGGGGCGCAGGTGCACCAGCCAGTCGGCCACGACGGTGCGGGCCAGGGTGCGGCCCGTGGTCAGCGTTACGGTGCGCCCGTGGCGCCCGGCCAGGCTTTGCAGCTCCTCATGCGTTTGGTCCAGGTTGCGCACCAGCTGGGCCGCGGTTTCGAGGAGGCTGGCACCCGCAGGGGTCAGCGTGACCGGGCCTCCGCCGCGCTCCACCAGGGGCGTGCCGGCCCAGGCTTCGAGGGCGCGGATGCGTCGCCCGAACGCGGGGTGGGTGACATGGCGCAATTCGGCCGCGCGCGTGAAGCTGCGCTCCTGCGCCAGCGTGATGAAGTCGTCCAGCCATTTCAGCTGCATGGCCTGCGGGCTGCATGCCCGTGTGCGAAATCGGCCCTGCGGGTGGGCAACGGCGGCGGCTGCGGATGCCGAGGACAGGCAAGGCCCTGCCGGCACGCAGGCGCAGCGGGGGCCGCCAGGGGTGCCATGCAGCTCAGCCGGCTGCCGCCTGCAGCACGGCGCGGGTGCGCAGCGCTTCGTGGCGCGCGGCGGCGGCGAAATCGTCGCCGCCCGATGCATACAGAATGGCCCGTGACGAGTTCACGATGATGGGGCCGTCCGGGCGCAGGCCGGCGCGCACCGTGGCCACGGCATCGCCGCCCTGGGCCCCCACGCCGGGGATCAGCAGGGGCAGCGTGGGCGCAATGCTGCGCACGCGCTCGATTTCCTGGGGGTAGGTGGCGCCCACCACCAGGCCGAGCTGGCCATTGCGGTTCCAGGGGCCTTGGGCCAGACGGGCCACATGTTCGTACAGCAGGGGCTGGCCCTCGATGCTGGCCAGGCGCTGGTTTTGCAGGTCGTCACCGCCGGGGTTGGAGGTGCGGCACAGCAGGAACGCCCCCTTGCCGTGGTAGGCCAGGTAGGGCTCGATGGAGTCAAACCCCATGAAGGGCGAGAGCGTGACGGCATCCGCGCCATAGCGCTCGAAGGCCTCCTTGGCGTATTGCTCGGCGGTGGAGCCGATGTCGCCCCGCTTGGCATCCAGGATCACCGGCACCTGGGGCGCGTTGCAGCGCATGTGCTGCATGAGGCGCTCGAGCTGGTCTTCGGCGCCGTGGGCTGCAAAGTAGGCAATCTGGGGCTTGAAGGCGCAGGCCACATCCGCCGTGCTGTCCACAATCGCGGCACAAAAATCGTAGATCTTGTGCGGGTCGCCGCGCATGCCGGCGGGAAACCGGGTGGGTTCAGGATCCAGTCCCACGCAGAGCATCGAGTTGTTCTGGGTGGCGGCATTGCGCAGCATGTCGAGGAAGGTCATGGGCGCAATTTTAGGCGGGCCAGGCAGGGTGAAGGTGCGCAGAAAAAAGGCCGTCGCAACGGCCCTGGTTCAGTGCGTCCCTCAGGACTGCGCAGCGGCCCGTTTTTCGAGGATCTCGAACGCCGGCAAGGTCTTGCCTTCGAGCACTTCGAGGAAGGCGCCACCGCCGGTGGAGATGTAGCCCACCTGCTGCTCGATGCCGTATTTGGCGATGGCCGCCAGGGTGTCGCCGCCGCCTGCGATGCTGAAGGCGGGCGATTGCGCAATCGCCTGGGCGATCTCGCGCGTGCCGTTTTCAAAGGCCGGGAACTCGAACACGCCGACGGGGCCGTTCCAGACGATGGTGCCGGCCGATTTGAGCTGGGCGGCCAGCCGCGCGGCGGTCTGGGGGCCGATGTCCAGGATCAGGTCGTCGTCGGCCACATCGGTGGCGGCCTTGATGGTGGCGGGGGCGTCGGCGGCGAAGGTCTTGGCGGTGACCACATCGGTGGGAATCGGCACCTCGGCGCCGCGGGCCTTCATGGCGGCCATCACCGACCGGGCGGCGTCCAGCAGGTCGGGCTCGGCCAGGCTCTTGCCGATGGGCAGGCCGGCGGCCAGCATGAAGGTGTTGGCAATGCCGCCGCCCACGATCAGCTGGTCCACCTTGTCGGCCAGGCTTTGCAGGATGGTGAGCTTGGTGGACACCTTGGAGCCGGCCACGATGGCCGCCAGGGGGCGCTGGGGCTGGGCCAGGGCCTTGGTCAGGGCGTCGATTTCGGCCGACAGCAGCGGACCGGCGCACGCCACAGGGGCGTACTGGGCGATGCCATAGGTGGTGCCCTCGGCGCGGTGGGCTGTGCCAAAGGCGTCGTTCACGAAGATGTCGCACAGGGCGGCCAGCTTGCGGGCCAGTTCTTCCTTGTTTTTCTTTTCGCCGACATTGACGCGGCAGTTTTCCAGCAGCACCACCTGCCCCGGGGCCACGGTGACGCCGTCCACCCAGTTGGCGAGCAGCGGCACGTCGCGGCCCAGCAGCTCGGACAGGCGCCGGGCCACGGGGGCCAGCGAGTCTTCGGGTTGGAACGCGCCTTCGGTGGGGCGGCCCAGGTGGCTGGTCACCATCACGGCGGCACCCGCGTCCAGGGCCATGCGGATGCAAGGAATCGAGGCGCGGATGCGGGTGTCTTCGGTGATGTGGCCGGCGGCGTCCAGCGGCACGTTCAGGTCCGCACGGATGAAGACGCGCTGACCACGGACTTGGTTCTGGGCGCACAGGTCGGAAAAACGCAGGATGTTCATGGGCAAGTAGCTCGCGAAGGGGGCACGTGTAACGGGGCTGTCATTTTAGGCGCCCGGCCCCTGCCCCGTTCCGCCCTGCTGCGGGGCCTGCCGGCTTACCAGCCCCAGCCGATGTGCAGCGGCAGATACACCAGCATCCCCACCACGATGGTGCCCAGGATGCCGCGGCGCCAGAAATAGTAGGCCACGGCGCCCAGCACGGCGGGCAGGCGCGCGTCTTGCAGCGTGGCGATGAGCTCGCCGTGCGACATGAATATCTCGGGCGCAATGACGGCCGTGAGCGCCGCCAGCGGCGCATATTTGAGCCCGCGCTTGAGCCAGTCGGGCAGGGGCAGCTCGCGCTCGGGGATCATGAAGAACGAGCGCGTCAGCACGGTGAGCAAGGCCAGCCCGATCACCGCGACAAAGGCTTCCAGTCCATCCCCGTTCATGGATGCTGCTCCTCGCGCAGTGCCACGGCGTCGCCCGCTTCGACCTGTTCGAGCCCATCGGCGGTGATCCGGCTGTCGGCCGGCACCAGCAGCACCTCGGGCTTGTGGCGGCGCCGGTCCACGGCCTCGATCAGCAGCCCCACGGTGACTGCAGCGGCAATGGCCACCAGGATGTTGAGCTTGAGCGGCAGCGCAAACGCGGCAATGGCGGCGGTGGCGGCCACCCCCGTGGCCAGCCAGGTGGCGCGGTCGAACAGCAGCGACAGCAGCACCCCCAGCAGCGCCAGCACACCGGCAAACCCGAGGCCCCAGGACAGTGGCACGGCGTTGGCCAGCAGGATGCCGGCAATCGACGGCACCTGCCAGGCCAGCCAGTTGGTGACGGCGGCACCCCAGAAATAGGGCAGCTGGTCGGGCGCAGGCTGCGGTGCCGGAAAGCGCTTCATGAAGGCCACGAAGATCACGTCGCCGCTGAAGTAGCCAATGGTCACGCGCCAGCGCCGCGGCAGGTGCGCAAAGTAGCTGCGCCACAGGCTGCTGAAGATCACGAAGCGCAGGTTCACGCACGACGCGGTGAGCCAGACCACCCACAGCGGCGCCCCGGTGGCCAGCAGCGGAATCACGGCCAGCTGGGCGCTGCCGGCATACACCAGCAGTGACATGAAAATCGCCATGGACGCCGACATGCCGCTTTTGACCATGGCCACGCCCGTCACCATGGCCCAGGCGGCCAGACCCAGCGAGGTGCCGGCCATGTCGGTGATGGCCAGGCGAAACGCCGGGTGGCGCAGGGTCTGGCGGACCGGCGTGATACTCATGGGCCCGTGGGCGTGATCGCTGGCGCGGGAGGCTCGGCCCCCAGCACCATGCCGGGTTGCAGCGGGAAGCCGCGCAGGAACTCGGAGGCGGGCAAGCGCTTGCCGCCGGACCGCTGCAGGCTGGTCAGGCGCAGGGCGCCTTCGCCGCAGGCCACCAGCACCCCTGTGTTGTCTGCGGACAAGATCTGGCCGTAGCGCTTGTCCGGTGTGCCCTGATGGCTATGGAGTTCATAGTCCCAGAGTTTGATGGTCTCGGTGCCCAGCGTGGTGCTTGCACCGGGAAAAGGGTTGAAGGCCCGGATCTGCCGGCCGATCACCTCGGCTGGCAGCGACCAGTCCACCGTGCTCTCGGATTTTTCGATCTTGTGGGCATAGGTCACGCCCTGCGCCGGCTGCGCCACCGGCTGCAGGCCGCCGCAGGCCGCCAGCTCCAGGGCCTCCACGATCAGCCGGCCGCCCATGTGGGCCAGCCGGTCGTGCAGCGAGGCCGTGGTGTCGCGGGGGGTGATGGCCAGTTGTTCGGTCAGCAGCATGGCGCCCGTGTCCAGGCCGGCATCCATCTGCATGATGGTGACGCCCGTCTCGGCATCGCCCGCTTGAATGGCGCGGTGGATGGGGGCGGCGCCGCGCCAGCGCGGCAGCAGGCTGGCGTGGATGTTCAGGCAACCCAGACCCCTGGCCCCCACGCTCCCCGCTGCGCGTGGTTCGCTGCCCCCCGAGGGGGCCTTCGCGCCTTCGGGCGGCCGGGCGGCGCTCATGGCATCCAGCACCCACTGCGGCAGGATCAGGCCGTAGGCGGCCACCACCATCGCATCGGCCTGGGCGGCCCGCAAGGCGTCGCGTGCGGCCGCGGCGTCTTCTGGAAATTTGCCATCCAGGCGCAGGCTGCGGGGCTGGGCCACCGCAATGCCATGCTCCAGTGCGCATTGCTTGACGGGCGAGGCCTGCAGTTTCATGCCCCGGCCCGCGGGGCGGTCGGGCTGGGTGAGGACGAGAGGGACGGTGAATCCGGCGTCCAGCAGGCGCTGCAAGGCAATACGGGCGAATTCGGGGGTTCCGGCAAAGATGATGTTCATGAAGGAATGTCGGGCGACCGCTCTCAGGGGTTCCGGTCGTCGCCCACGGGTTGGTCGTCGGTGAAGAGCAACTGGCGTACCGTGCCCGCGCGGTCGATGTGGATGTGCGCCATGCGCGGTTCGTAGTCGTCCATGAACCGGTAGGTCCAGACATCGCCATCAAAGCGGGCCACCCGCTCGACCAGCATCGGCGGGCCGAAACTGCGCTCGACGTCGGCCACGGTCCATGCGTTGAGCGCAATGCCCGAGAAGCGGGCGAAGGTGAGGGTCTGCTCGACGCGCTGCAGGCGTCCGGCGGCATCGAAGTCCAGGTGGAACACCTGGCGGCCCGCTGGCAGAGTGGAATAAAGCAGGCGCTCTGCCCCGCCCTCCAGGGCGGTCGCACTGGAGGGCGGGCCCAGCCGCGACAGCACTTCGGCGCGGCTGGCTCCGGGCTTTTCCCGGTCCGGCGAGGCACAGGCTGACAGCAGCCCCACCAGAACCAGCGCACCGGCGCCGATGCCAAGGCGGCGCAGTGCGTTGGTGCTCACTCGCGTGCTTCTCTTTGCTGCTTGAGCATCTTTGTCTTGATGCGGTTGCGTTTGAGGGGCGAGAGGTATTCCACAAACACCTTGCCCATGAGGTGGTCCATCTCATGCTGCATGCAAACGGCCAGCAGGCCTTCGGCTTCGAGGGTGCGCGATTGCCCCTGCGCATCCAGCGCCCGCACATGCACGGCCGCCGAGCGTTCCACGCCGTCGTAGATGCCTGGCACCGAAAGGCAGCCCTCGTCGCCCACATGCTTTTCCGGGCTGGCCCAGACGATCTCTGGATTGATCAGCACCAGCGGTTCGTTGCGCTCCTCGGAGACATCGATGACCACGATGCGCTCGTGCACGTCGATCTGCGTGGCGGCCAGGCCGATGCCGTGGGCGTCGTACATGGTGGCGAGCATGTCCGCAACCAGCGCCTGGACACGGTCGTCCACTGCCTGGACCGGCTGAGCGACCTTGTGCAGACGGGGATCCGGATAACAGAGAATGGGAAGAATTGCCATGAATGAAGGTGAAAGCTGTCGCTATTTTCGCCACTTTTGCCCCGCGCTGCAGCCGCCTGGTGCATTATTCGTTGCCCAATCAAGGGCTTGAGCAGAAAATCCCAGACGGTTTGTAACGTATCTGCCCGGCGGCTTGCATCGGGCAATCGATCGCGGCGCCAGTGAGGGGGCGTTTCACAATGCATCAAAAAAGGAACAACATGACGGCATTCACCAGCGTGCGGCGAACCGCCCTGGGTGCGTTGACAGTAATTGCCGGCGCTTTGGTTGCCGCGCCGGTTCAAGCGCAGAACTATCCTGTTTCGAGCGGCCAGCGTGCCACGGCACAACAGGTGGCCGAACGTGGCGTTCCTCTTTCCGAACTGGCTCCCGGGGCTCCTGACACCTATGCGGTGAAACGCGGGGACACGCTCTGGGGCATTTCGGGGATGTACCTCCAGCGCCCATGGCGCTGGCCCGAGCTGTGGGGCATGAACCTCCAGGCCCTGCCCAATCCCCATCTGATCTTTCCGGGCCAGACGCTCTATCTCGAAAAGAACGGCGGTTATGCGCGCCTGCGCACCAGCGCCCGCGGCGCGCCTGACACGGTGCGGGTGTCACCCCGCACGCGCAGCGACAGCCTGGCCGATACCGCCCTGCCCACGCTCAAGCCGCACCTCATCGAGCCTTTCCTGGTGGAGCCGCTGGTGGTGGACGCCGAGGTGCTCCAACGTGCGCCGCGCATCGTGGCCACCGTGGACGAGCGCGTGCTGATGGCCGACGGCGACCGTGCCTATGCCCGGGGCGATGAATCCAGCCCCCTGCGGATGGAAGCCGGTGCATCACGCCACTACCGGGTGTTCCGGGATGCCATTGCCCTCAAGGACCCTTTGACGGGTGAAATCCTGGGTTACGAAGCGCAATATGTCGGCAAGGCAGAGCTGGTGCGTGGCGAGTCGGTGGAAGAATCGGCCAATGGCAAGGGCGGCATTGCGTATGACTACGTGCCCGCCACCGTGGAGCTGTCTGCGACCAAGGAAGAGGTTCGTGCGGGAGACCGGCTGCTGCCAGCGCCAGCACGCGCTTTCGTCAGCTATACGCCACGCGCACCCCAGATGGAGGTCGATGCGCGGGTGGTCTCGATTTATGGCGGCAACTCGGTGACCTACGCCGCACAGAACCAGGTCATTGCCATCAACCGGGGCACGAAGGACGGCATGGAAGCCGGCCAGGTGCTTCACATCATGACCAAGGGCGATCGCCTCAAGGACACCACCGATGCCGCGAAGACGGTGATCAAGCTGCCTAGCGAGCGCAATGGCCATGTGATGGTGTTTCGCACCTTTGACCGGGTTTCCTACGCGTTGATTCTGGAAATCCGCACCGGCGTGCGGGTGGGTGACCGTCTGGTCAATCCCGAATAAGGAGGGCGTCGGTGGCCATGCCGCGGCCTTGGTGTCCAGCGTGTCTCCCCTGTCCTGACCATGGACATCGATGAACTCTCCGGCTGGTTGCGCCTGACGCTGACGCCGGGCGTTGGCAGCAGCACCGCCCGCCGCCTCCTGGCGGCTTTTGGTCTTCCTGCCGCCATTTTTCAGCAGTCCGAGGGGGCGCTGGGGCAGTGCGTCACGCCCGCGCAGGCCCGGGCCCTGTGCAAGGTTCCCGAGGGCCTGGCGCAGCAACTGGAGACCACCTGGGCCTGGCTTCAGGGGCCGGCGCCAGACGGAACTGCACGGGTGTTCCTGACCCTGGGCGATGCACGTTATCCAGAGGCCCTGCTCGACACAGAAGACCCTCCGCTGGTGCTGTATGGCATCGGGCCGGCGGCGTTGTGGGCCACCCGGCCTTTTCCCTCCGGGCGTTGTCTGGCCATCGTGGGCAGCCGCAATCCCACCGCCCAGGGGGCGGACAACGCGCGGCAGTTTGCGCGTGCGCTGCACGCGGCGGGGCTGACCATCGTGTCCGGGCTGGCGCTGGGGGTGGATGCTGCAGCACATGAGGGGGCGCTGGACAGCGCAATGGCAGATGCCACATTCCCCGCCACGATTGCGGTGGTCGGCACCGGGCTTGACAGGGTGTACCCCCGCCAGAATCTGGGGCTGGCACGGCGCATCGCCGCCCACGGCCTGCTGATCAGCGAATACCCCCTGGGCACACCGCCGCTGGCGGCCAATTTCCCCAAGCGCAACCGCATTATTGCGGGGCTTTCGCAGGGAACGCTGGTCGTGGAAGCGGCATTGGCATCGGGTTCGCTGATTACGGCCCGTCTGGCGGTGGAGCAGGGCCGTGAAGTGTTCGCCATTCCGGGCTCCATCCATGCACCCCAGTCGCGCGGATGCCATTCCCTGATTCGGCAGGGCGCCAAACTGGTGGAATCGGTGCAGGATGTGCTGGAAGAACTCCACTTTCCCGCTGCATCGGCGCCACCACCGCCGGCTTCTCCTGGTACGGCGCCTGCCCATCCGCCCGAAAGCGCATTGCTGCAGGCGATGGGTTTCGATCCGGTGGGGCTCGACGCACTGATGGCGCGCACGGGCATGGACACCGCCGCCATGCAGGTCGAGCTGCTGGAGCTGGAGCTGGCCGGTGCCGTGGCCCGGCTACCGGGCGGTTTGTTTCAACGCATGGGCAGCGCCTGAGCGGCCGTGCTCTGCCGCTTGGGGGTGTCAGTCCAGCAGCCGCTCCGGATTGGCGTCCAGCTTGGCCAGTGCGTCGCGCGTGGCGCGCAGGGTCAGGCCTTCCTCGTCCTGTGCCACCAGCAGCCCGGACTGCAGGTAGGCCGCCAGCCGACGCAGCTGGATAAGGTAGCTGCGGCCGTCCGTGGCAGCGAAGAGGTGCAATTGCTTGCGCTGGCTCTGCCAGGCGTACTGCACCTGGGCCGAAGCCCCGTTGTGGTCCAGTGTGAACCACGCACCGCGCTGCAATTCCTGGGCCCACGCCACCATGGCATCGTCCACCGGGGCGCCGTTGTCGGCAATCACGTGGATGGAGGAGGCATCGATACCGAGCATCATTTCGATGTTGTCGGCATTGAGCGGCATGTCTCCCAGCGTGGTATCCCCGATGAAGTCTTCCAGGTTGGCCAGACGCTTGGCCATGGCGTCGATGTGGGCCTGCGGAATGGACGCGGTCTTGGACAGGAAGGCATCGGCCAGGGTATCGGTCAGCGCCTTGATCTGGGCATCCTGGGCGGCTCCTTCGACCCCCATCAATACCAGGCCCTGGCGCAGGCGCTGCAGCAGGCCCGGAAGGCTCTGGATGACCTGCGCCCGTTCGCTGCGATGGGGTTTGGCACTGGCCGCCCACACCAGATCGGCGGCCGTGCGCTTGAATATGATGGTGTCGGCGTGCTGTGGGCCCTCGCGCACTGCCGAGAGGGCCAGCACCTCGGCCCAGGTCTTGAAGAGGAACTCCCGAATTTCGTCGCGCACCGGCATGTCGCGCAGCATGGTGCGCATCTCGATCGTGTACTGGATGGCCAGCGTTTCCTTCTGTTCCACCTGCTGGGCCACACTGACAAGGCGCGAGGTGGTCTGCTTTTCGGTCAGGAACTTCGACAGGAATTTCTCGAATTCGTCGTACACCAGCTGAAAGACCCGGCGCCCGGTCTCGGGATACTGTTCGATCACCTGCACCACGCGGCGAATTTCGGCCTCCAGGGTGCTGCCATTGATGGTGGTGGCATCAAATCCCATGACGCACGCCCCCATGCGGTCAATGAGCTGGCGTGCAGGATGGGCGATGTTGCTGAAGAATTCAGGTTCGGCCAGCGCCACGCGCAGCACCGGAACCTGCAGGCGTGCAAACCACACGCGCACGGCGGAGGGAATGCGGTCCTCGGCCAGAATGCTCTGGAACATCAGCGCCACCACCTCGATGATGGCCTTCTCTCCTGCCGTCGAGGCGTGCTTCTTCAATTCGGTGGATCGCTCCCGGACTGCGCCCGCCAGCTGGACCACCGCGGCGGGGCTGTAGTCTTCGATGAGCGTGGCGTCACCGTTGTAATAGGTGTCCGCCTGGACGCGGTGGGCCGTGAGGGCATGCGCCAGCGCCACCGATGCGGGCGGCGCATTGACCAGGTCAATGCCGGTGGCGGGCTGCGTGAGCAGCCGCCGCAGCTGGCCCATGATGCCCTGCGCCCGCAGGCGTGCACGCGACAGTGGCGTCATGCCCGTGGTGAAGACCGTTCCCATGCCCTGGGGCTGGGATTGCCCCGGTGGCGCTGCGCGCGATGCGGCCAGGGCCCCCCGCGTTTGCGTCGGTGCTTGCGATGCCGGTCCACCCGCTCCGCCATCGTTGCCGGGCACTGCACCGCCTTCGGTTCGACGCACGCGCGCCCGCAGGTTGTTTTGCGGGGTGATGCCCTGCTCCACATAGAACATGTTCACGGCCTGGTACTGCTTTTGCAGCAGGTTGGCCAGGTCGCGCTGCAGGGGGTCCACCACGGTCAGCAAGTCCGTGCGCTGCAGGCCTGCATGGCACCATTGCTCGACGACGATCAGGCAGACGGCCTCGGGGCGCAGAATGTCATGGCTGTCGAGGTCCTGGCCTTCCAGCGACTGGGTTCGCTGACGTACCGTGTCGAGCTGCTGGCTGACCTGTTCGGTGATCGTGAGCGCCATGCGCGAGGCAGCGATCTTGTTTTCCACCACATCGTCGCCGAGCAACTCGAACTGCGCGCCAGTGGCCCGGCTGTCGCGCGTCGCGCTGATGGGGGGGGCCAGTGCATCGCGCAGGGCCTGGACCATGCGCGCCAGCCAGTCGCCGTGGTGCTGCTGGTACAGCAGCCAGGCATCGCGCCGCGACTGCATCTCGCGCTGCGTGCCAATCTGGGACATCAGCTGGGTCAGGAAATCCAGAACCGCCTGGTCCACGTCGGGCAACCCGGCGCAGACTCCTTCCACAAACTTCTGGCGCGCCTGGCGGGCCAGTCGACGCTGCGGAACGGAAGGGAGGGGGACAGCCATGCGTCAATGCTAGCGTGTCAGACCGTGGCCCCGGCGTTCGGATCGTTCGGATCCTCGTTCTCTTTCCTGGCTGTCTTGACCAGGTCTTCCCGCTTCACGCCCAGCCACATGGCAATGGCGGCGGCCACGAACACCGACGAGTAAATGCCGAACAGGATGCCGATGGTGAGCGCCAGCGCAAAGTTGTGCAGGCTGGGTCCACCAAAGAAGAACATCGACAGCACCATCGCTTCCGTCGATGCGTGGGTGATGATGGTGCGGCTCATGGTGCTGGTGATCGCGTGGTCGATCACCTCGTGCGTGTTCATCTTGCGGTATTTGCGGAAGGCCTCGCGGATCCGGTCGAAGATCACCACCGACTCGTTGACCGAGTAGCCCAGCACCGCCAGCACGGCCGCCAGCACCGAGAGCGAAAACTCCCACTGGAAGAACGCGAAGAAACCCAGGATGATCACCACATCGTGCAGGTTGGCGATGATGGCGGCCACGCCGAACTTCCACTCGAAGCGAAAGGCGAGGTAAACCACGATGCCCACCACCACCATGGCCAGCGCCATGAGGCCACCGTGCACCAGCTCTTCGCCCACCTGCGGGCCGACAAACTCGGTGCGCCGCAGCGTGACGGCCGGATCAACCGTCTTGAGCGCCGCAATGACCTGTTCGCTCTGCTGGGCAGAGGTCACCCCCTTTTGCACGGGCAGGCGGATCATCACGTCGCGCGCGGTGCCGAAGTTCTGCACCTGCACATCGGGGTAGCCCAGGCCGGAGACCGTCTCGCGCACCTTGGCCAGTTCTGCCGGCTGGCTGTAAGCCACCTCCATCACCGTACCGCCGGTGAACTCGACCGACAGGTGCAGGCCGCGCGTGATCAGGAAGAACACGGCCAGCGCAAAGGTGATGAAGGAGATCGCGTTGAAAACCAACGCGTGCTTCATGAAGGGGATGTCTTTTCTGATGCGGAAAAACTCCATGATTTTTATTCCTTGGTTGGAGTTTTCAGAGGAAGCCCATATGCGCGCAGCGCATGTGATGCTGGAACTAAGAATTCCATGGTCTTCCTCCTTTAGTTGGTCTTGGCCACGGCGGAGTCGGCGTCTGGTTTCCAGACCTGTCCGATCGACATGCTCTTGAGCTTTTTCTGGCGGCCATACCAGAGGTTCACCACGCCGCGCGAGAAGAAAACGGCCGAGAACATGCTGGTCAGGATACCGATGGTGTGCACCACGGCAAAACCGCGCACGGGCCCCGAGCCAAACGCCAGCAACGCCAGACCGACGACCAGCGTGGTCACGTTGGAGTCCAAAATGGTCGCCCAGGCACGTTCGTAGCCCGCGTGGATGGCCGCCTGGGGCGACATGCCGTCGCGCAGCTCCTCGCGGATGCGCTCGTTGATCAGCACGTTCGAGTCGATCGCCACCCCCAGCGCCAGTGCCATGGCGGCAATGCCGGGCAGTGTCAGTGTGGCTTGCAGCATCGACAGGATGGCCAGCAGCAGCAGCACGTTCACCGAAAGCGCCAGCGTGGAGAACACGCCAAACAGCCGGTAATACACACACATGAAGGCGGCCACGGCCACCATGCCCCAGACCACGCTGTGGATGCCGCGCTCGATGTTGTCGGCGCCCAGGCTCGGGCCGATGGTGAATTCCTCGATGATCTCCATGGGTGCGGCCAGCGAGCCGGCGCGCAGCAGCAGTGCGGTGTCGTTGGCCTCGGCCGTGGTCATGCGGCCGGAGATTTGCACGCGGCCGCCGCCGATTTCGGAGCGGATCACGGGGGCCGTGACCACCTCGCCCTTGCCCTTTTCAAACAGCACGATGGCCATGCGCTTGCCGATGTTTTCGCGCGTGATGTCGCGGAAGATGCGCGAGCCCTTGGCATCCAGCGTGAGGTTGACGGTGGGTTCCTGGGTCTGCCCATCGAAGCCGGGCTGGGCGTCGGTCAGGTTTTCGCCGGTCAGGATGACCTGCTTTTTCACGATGACAGGCTGGCCGCTGCGTTCCAGGTAGCGCTCGGAGCCAAACGGCACCGGGCCCCGGCCGGCTTCCGCCGAGCGCGCTTCGGTGCCTTCGTCCACCAGGCGGACCTCCAGCGTGGCGGTGCGGCCCAGGATGTCCTTGGCCTTGGCCGTGTCCTGCACGCCGGGCAGCTGCACCACGATGCGGTCCAGGCCCTGCTGCTGGATCACGGGTTCGGCCACGCCGAGTTCGTTGATCCGGTTGTGCAGGGTGACGATGTTCTGCTTGAGCGCCTGTTCCTGCACACGGCGCGTGGCTTCGGGCTTGATGGTGGCGCGCAGCCTGAATTCGCTGCCCTCGGGCGTGCTGACGGTCTGCAGGTCGGTGAACTGGTCGGAGATCAGGTTGCGGGTTGCCGTCTGCGTGGCTTCGTCGCGCACCTTGATGTCGATGGCCTGGCCGTCGCGGCTGATGCCGCCATGGCGGATGTTCTTGTCACGCAGCGCGGTGCGGATGTCGCCCGCATAGGACTCGGCCTTCTTGGTCAGCGCGGCCTGCATGTCCACCTGCAGCATGAAGTGCACGCCACCGCGCAGGTCCAGCCCCAGGTACATGGGGCGCGCATGCAGGGCCGTGAGCCAGGCCGGTGAGCGCGACACCAGATTCAGCGCCACGATGTACGAGGGATTGGCGGGGTCGGGCACCAGGGCCTTCTGGATCGCGTCCCGCGCCTTGAGCTGGGTGTCGGGGGTGTCCACGCGTGCGCGCACCGAGCCGCCTTCGAGCGTCACGAGGTCAGGGGTGACGCCCGCCTCCTTGAGCACCTCCTCCACGCGCTGCTGCACGGCCGCATCCACCTTGACGGTGGCCTTGGCAGACGAAACCTGCACAGCAGGCGCTTCGCCGAAGAAATTGGGCAGGGTGTACAGGGCACCTACCAGCAGCACGATCACCAGGATCGCGTACTTCCAGACCGGGTAACGGTTCATGATCGCGCTCTACTCAGTTGTCCATGGCGCATGGCGCCAGCCCCTGCCAGGGATGCCGTGGAACTGGCTTTGCCAGGCCACCGGCATCGTCCCCCTTCGCGCGCATTGCGCGAGAGAAGGGGGAAGCGGCGCAGCCGCTCAGGGGAATGTGCATCTTTACTTGACCGTGCCCTTGGGCAGCACCTGTGCCACGGCGCTGCGCTGGATCTGCACTTCCACACCGCTGGCGATCTCGATGTGCAGGAAACCTTCGGACAGGCGCGTGACCTTGCCGATGATGCCGCCGGCCGTGGCCACTTCGTCGCCCTTGGCAATGGCGTCGATCATGGCGCGGTGCTCTTTCTGGCGCTTCATCTGGGGGCGGATCATGACGAAATACAGCACCACGAACATCAGCACCAGGGGCAGCATGCCCGTGAGCGAGGACATGATGTCACCGCCACCCGTGGCGGCGGCAGGAGCGGTCTGGGCGAAAGCAGAAGAAATAAACACGGACAGGACTCCACTATGGATGGTCAAAACACACACAACCCGCCGCAGACACGCTTGACACGCACCTGCCGGGGCGAAACGGACCATTGTATGCGGGCCCCCGCCCGGCGCCCAAGGGCTAAGACCCAGGCCGGTGCCGGGTGTTAGCCGCCCAAGGTGGATCTGCCGAGGGAGCGCGGAAATTAGTGAAGAAAAGTGCCTTTTGCGCTGAGTGGGTAAGCGCTACAAGCTCTCTTTTTGATAGTTGCGACCCGCGCCGCTCCCGGGCGCCGCGGGCCATGGCACCGGCTCAGGCCGCCTGGCGCCGGGGCGCGGTCGTCTGGCCGCCGCGCCATTGCGCCATCAGGCCGTCCCATTTCGGGCGCGCCGTCTTCAGGTGGCGCTCCTTCACATGGCCATAGCCGCGGATGCCTTCGGGGATGCTGGCAATCTCCACGGCCAGTGGCAACTTCTCGGGGGTGAGGCCGGCCAGCAGCTCGTCGATGCAGGCGCGGTATTCCCCGATCAGGGCGCGCTCCATGCGGCGCTCGCCGGTCTTGCCGAAGATGTCCAGCGCGGTGCCGCGCAAGCCTTTCAGCTTTGCCAGCAGGCCAAAGGCGCTGCGCATCCAGGGGCCATAGGGCTGCTTGACCAGTTCGCCCTTGTCATTTTTCTTCGCCGCGAGGGGCGGTGCGAGATGGTGCACCAGCTTGTAGTCGCCCTCGAACATGGCGGCGATCTTGTCCGTGAAGGCCTTGTCGGTGTGCAGGCGCGCCACTTCGTATTCGTCCTTGTAGGCCATGAGCTTGAAAAGATAGCGGGCCACGGTTTCGGACAGGCGGGTGGTGGTGCCCAGCTTCGCTTCGGCCGCCTTCACTTTTTCGACAAAGGCCTGGTAGTCGGCGGCGTAGGCGGCGTTCTGGTAGCCGGTGAGGAATTCCACACGCTTGCCCACCATTTCGGCCAGCGACGGCTTCTTGACGAACTGGATCACCTGCGCCGCGGAAAACAGCGCCTGCACCGAGGCCAGGTCATGGGCGCAGCGGCGGCCCCATTCAAACGCGGCCTGGTTGTTGTCCACCTGCACGCCATTGAGTTCCATGGCGCGCATCAGCGAGGCCAGGGTCAGGGGCACGCGGCCCTTTTGCCAGGCGTAGCCCAGCATCAGCGGGTTGGTGTAGATGCTGTCACCCAGCAGCTGCGTGGCCACCTGCTCCGCGTCGAAGCTGCCCACGCCACCTGCGCCCACAGCCGCCGCGATGGCGCTGTCGCAGTTGGCGCCCGGGAACTGCCAGTTCGGGTTGGTCACGAACGCCGCCGTGGGCGTGCGGTGCGTATTGAGCGCCACGAAGGTGCGGCCCGGCTGCATCACGGCCAGCGTGTACTTGTGGGCGGCCACGATGGAATCACACCCGATCACCAGGTCGGCCTTGGCGGTATCGACCTTGGTGGTGTAGATGGCGTCGGGCCGGTTGGCGATCTGGATGTGGCTCCAGGTGGCACCGCCCTTTTGCGCCAGGCCACCGGCGTCTTGCGTGACCACTCCCTTGCCTTCGAGGTGCGCCGCCATGCCCAGCAGTGAGCCGATGGTGATCACCCCCGTGCCGCCCACACCACCCACCACGATGCCCCAGGCGCTTTCGGCCACCGGCAGCACGGGCTCGGGGATGGCGGGCAGCGCAGACAGATCGCCCTTTTTCTCCTTCTTGGGCTTCCTGAGCTGGCCGCCTTCCACGGTCACAAAGCTCGGGCAAAAACCCTTGAGGCAGGAATAGTCCTTGTTGCAAGTGCTTTGGTTGATGCGGCGTTTGCGGCCGAACTCGGTTTCCACGGGCTCGACCGACAGGCAGTTGGACTGCACCGAGCAATCACCGCAGCCCTCGCAGACGAGCTCGTTGATCACCACGCGCTTGGCCGGGTCGACCAGGGAGCCGCGTTTCCTGCGGCGGCGCTTTTCGGTGGCGCAGGTCTGGTCGTAGATGATCGCCGTGCAGCCTTGGATTGCACGGAATTCGCGCTGGATGCGGTCGAGCTCGTCGCGGTGAAACACCTCGACGCCGGGCGGCAGGTCGTTGATCAGTTCGGGGTGGCCGGCGCGCACGGCGCTGCTGTCCAGCCGGTGCGTGCGGCCGTGGTATTTCTCGGGCTCGTCGGTGACCACGACCAGTTTCACCACCCCCTCGGCGCGCAGGCTGTGCGCAATCTGCGCCACCGAATGCCCCTCGGGCCGCTCGCCCACCTGCTGGCCGCCGGTCATGGCCACGGCATCGTTGTACAAAATCTTGTAGGTGATGTTCACGCCCGCCGCGATGCTCTGGCGAATCGCCAGCAGGCCGCTGTGAAAGTAGGTGCCGTCGCCCAGGTTGGCAAACACATGTGCGTCCTTGGTGAACGGCGCCTGGCCCACCCAGCTGACGCCTTCGCCGCCCATCTGCGTGAAGGTGCTGGTGCTGCGGTCCATCCACACCGTCATGTAGTGGCAGCCAATGCCGGCCACGGCGCGCGAGCCCTCGGGCACGCGGGTGCTGGTGTTGTGCGGGCAGCCGCTGCAGAACCATGGGGCGCGCTCGCCTGTGTCCACCGTCAGCGCGGCCATGGCGCGTTCGCTGGCCTCGATGATGGCCAGGCGCGCATCCATGCGGGCGATGGTGTCGCCGGGCACACCGAGTTTCTTGAGGCGCTTGGCAATGGCCTTGGCGATGATGGCGGGCGTGAGGTCGGCCTTGGCACGCAGCAGCCAGTTCTGGCCGGGGTTGGCCATGGACCACTCGCCGCCCGAGTTGTCGCCCTCGACCTCGTCGAACTTGCCCAGCACGTTGGGGCGCACGTCGGCGCGCCAGTTGTAGAGCTCTTCCTTGATCTGGTATTCAATGACCTGGCGCTTTTCTTCCACCACCAGAATCTCCTGCAGGCCCTGCGCGAAGTCGCGCGTGATGGTGGCTTCGAGCGGCCACACCACGTTGACCTTGTGCACGCGGATGCCGAGCTGGCGGCAGGTGTCGTCATCGAGCCCCAGGTCCACCAGGGCCTGGCGGGTGTCGTTGTAGGCCTTGCCGCTGGCGATGATGCCGAAGCGGTCGCTGGGGCCCTGGATCACGTTGTAGTTGAGCTTGTTGGCGCGCACATAGGCCAGGGCCGCATACCACTTGTAGTCCATCAGGCGCGCCTCCTGCTCCAGCGGCGCATCGGGCCAGCGGATGTGCAGGCCGCCCGGTGGCATGGCAAAGTCTTCGGGCAGGATGATCTGCACGCGATCCGGGTCCACGCTGATGCTGCTGGACGACTCCACCACCTCCTGGATCGTCTTCATGCCCGACCACACGCCCGAAAAGCGGCTCATGGCAAACGCGTGCAGGCCCATGTCCAGAATGTCCTGCACGTTGCTCGGGAAGAACACCGGCAACCCGCAGGCCTTGAAGATATGGTCGCTCTGGTGCGCGGCCGTGCTGCTCTTGCTGATGTGGTCGTCGCCCGCGATTGCAATCACGCCGCCATGCCGGGCCGTGCCAGCCATGTTGGCGTGCTTGAACACGTCCGAGCAGCGGTCCACGCCCGGTCCCTTGCCGTACCAGATGCCGAACACGCCGTCGAACTTCTTGCTTTGCGGGTACAGGTCGAGCTGCTGGGTGCCCCACACCGCCGTGGCGGCCAGTTCCTCGTTCACGCCGGGCTGGAAGACGATGTTGTTGGCGGCCAGGTGCTTTTTGGCGGCCCACAGCGACTGGTCATACGTGCCCAGCGGCGAGCCCCGATAGCCGCTGATGAAGCCGGCGGTGTTCAGGCCCGCTGCGGCGTCGCGCTGGCGCTGCAGCATGGGCAGGCGCACCAGGGCCTGCACGCCGCTCATGAAGGCCCGGCCTCCGCCCAGGGTGTATTTGTCGTCGAGCGTGACGGTTTCCAGTGCTTTGCGGATGTGCTCGGGCAGGGGGGCGTTCATGGTGGTGCTCCAGAAGGGGGGCGTGCCAAAAGGCCGCCGGGTGGGCAGCCCCTTGGCGTGGAATGGCTTTGCAGGCAGTTTAGGCACTGTGACGCGCTATGTGCTTTCGTTTTCATGCCACGTTTACCCTCGATTCAGAAAGGATCTTTCTTAGAATCTGAAAATCATGCATAGTTTGGACAAATTTGACCTCGCCATCCTGGGCGAACTGCAGGCCAACGCCCGGCTGACCAACGCCGAACTGGCCCAGCGCGTGGGCCTGTCGGCCGCGCCCTGCTGGCGGCGTGTGCGGGCGCTGGAGGAAGAAGGCTTCATCAAGGGCTACCACGCCGAGATCGACCGGCACAAGATCGGCCTGGGGGTGCTGGCCTTCGTGCGGCTGGACGCCGACCGCAGCACGGGCAACCTGACCCGTGCGATGGAAGTGGCCATCCGGAAGATCCCCGAAGTGGTGTCCTGCCACTACATCAGCGGCACCGGCACCTTCGAGCTGCAGGTGGTGGCACGCGACCTGGACAGCTTCTCGCTGTTTGCCCGCGATGTGCTGCTCAATTTGCCGAATGTGAAAGACATGCACACCAGCTTTTCGCTGGGCGAGGTGAAGGACAGCAGCGCCTTGCCGCTCACGCACCTGGCGCGATGGCGCCCCTGAATGCTATTTATTTAATAGCTCGTGGCGATTTCCGGTAAGGCGCTGCAGGTTGTTTTGGCTCCAGTTGCAACGAAAACCAGACCCTGGTCCACTCCGGGTTGCGCAGGCGGGCGCTGCGCTCCGCGCCCTTACGCAGCACAATGGCGGGCCATGCCTCCACAGCCGCCCCACGACAGCGCCCACGGCGTTTTTTCCGTCCCATCCCCTGATTCCTCCCCGTCGCCGGCCGATGTGGCCGCCGCCGCCCGGGGCGCCGAAGAGGCCGCCACCGCCAGGCTGGGCGAAAGCGCGGCCCAGCGGGCCTCTCTTTCGCCGCTGGCGCCGCTGTCGGTGCCGGTGTTCCGCATGCTCTGGCTCACCTGGGTGGCGGCCAACACCTGCATGTGGATGAACGACGTGGCGGCCGCCTGGCTCATGACCACGCTCACCTCGTCGCCCATCCTGGTGGCGCTGGTGCAGTCGGCGTCCACGCTGCCGGTCTTTTTGCTGGGCCTGCCCAGCGGGGCGCTGGCCGACATCCTGGACCGGCGGCGCTACTTCATCACCACGCAGTTCTGGGTGGCGGCCGTGGCGCTGGTGCTGTGCGTGGCCGTGCTGGCCGGTGGCATGACGGCGCCGCTGCTGCTGGCGCTGACCTTTGCCAACGGCATCGGCCTGGCCATGCGCTGGCCGGTGTTCTCGGCCATCGTGCCCGAGCTGGTCAGCCGCCCGCAGCTGCCCGCGGCGCTGGCACTCAACGGCGTGGCCATGAACGCCTCGCGCATCATCGGTCCGCTGCTGGCGGGCGCCATCATCGCCAGCGCCGGCAGCGCCTGGGTGTTTGTGCTCAACGCCGTGCTGTCGGTGGTGTCGGGCCTGGTGATCATGCGCTGGAAGCGCGCCCATGTGCCCAGCCCGCTGGGCCGCGAAAAGCTGCCCAGTGCCATGCGCGTGGGCCTGCAGTTCGTGCACCAGTCGCCGCGCATGCGGGCCGTGTTGTGGCGCATCGCCGTGTTTTTCCTGAACGCCACGGCGCTGATGGCCCTGCTGCCGCTGGTGGCCAAGGGGCTCGACGGCGGTGGCGCGGGCACGTTCACGCTGCTGCTCGCCTCCATGGGGGCGGGCGCCATCGTGGCGGCCATGTTTTTGCCGCGCCTGCGCCAGGCCATGGCGCGCGATGTGCTGGTGCGCCGGGGCACGCTGCTGCAGGCCGCCGCCATGGCGGTGATGGCCATGGCACCCAATGTCTATATGGCCGTGCCCGCCATGGTGCTGGCGGGCATGGCGTGGATCACCACGGCCAATTCGCTCAGCGTGTCGGCCCAGCTGGCCCTGCCCAACTGGGTGCGCGCGCGCGGCATGTCGATCTTCCAGATGGCCATCATGGGCGCCACCGCGCTGGGCGCCGCCTTGTGGGGGCAGGTGGCCACGGTGGCGTCGGTGCACCTGAGCCTGGCGCTGGCCGCTCTGACCGGCGTGATCGCCATGGCCCTGGTGCAGCGCCTGGTGACCGACCGCCACATGGAAGAGGACCTCAGCCCTTCCCAGGCCTTCAAGGCGCCCGTGGCGGCCACTCCGCCCGAGGCCGGGCGCGTGGTGGTCACCATCGCCTACACCATCGACCCGGCGCGCGCCACGGAATTTCGCACCCTCATGCAAGAAAGCCGCCGCAGCCGCCTGCGCCAAGGGGCGCTGTCGTGCGATTTGCTGCACGACCTGGCCGATCCGGCGCGCTATGTGGAGCAGATCGTGGACGAGTCCTGGACCGAGCACCTGCGCCGCTTTGACCGGGTGACCGCGTCGGATGTGGCGCTGCGCGAGCGCAAGCTGGCGTTCCACCGGGGCGAATCGCCCCCCGAGGTGGTGCGCTACCTCATGGAGCGCTGAGGCTGCAAGGGCATTCGCTTCGATGCGGCCGGCTCAGCGCGGCCACAGCGCCCACAGGCGCAGGCCCTGCTTGAGCCGCCCCGCCAGCTCGCCCGCCTCGGCGCCCCAGCCGGCGAAATAGTCGGCCCGCACCGCGCCCACGATGGCGCTGCCGGTGTCCTGCGCCATCACCAGGCGCTGCATCGAGACCTGCGGGCCCCGGGAGGCCAGCCATACCGGCGTGCCATAGGGAATGCTCTGGCGGTCCACGGCGATCGAGCGGCCGGGCGTGAGGGGCACGCCCTGCGCGCCGCGCGGGCCGAACCGGGCGTCCAGCGGGCTCAAGGGCTCTTCGCGAAAGAACACATAGCGCGGGTTGCTCCACAGCAGCTCGTTGGTGCGCTGCGGGTTCTGCGCCAGCCAGGCGCGGATGCCCGGCCAGGTGGCATCGCGCGTTGCGCCCTGGTCCAGCAGCCAGCGACCCACGCTCTGGTAGGGCTGGTCGTTGGTGCCGGCGTAGGCCACGCGCACGGTGGTGATGCGGCTGTCGGCCTCGGTGATCTGCAGCCGGCCCGAGCCCTGGATGTGCAGCACCATGGATTCGACCGGGTCGCGCAGCCAGGCAATCGCCCGGCCCTGCAACGCGGCCTGGGCCTCGGGCAGGGTGTCGATCTGCTGGCGCGTGTACCAGGGCTTGCGGGCGCCGTGGCCGGCGGGCAGGCCGTATACCGGCACGGTGTAGCCGTTGCCGGGCTGCCGTGCGGCGTCGATCATGGGCTCGTAGTAGCTGGTGAGCAGGCCTTCGGCATTGCCATCGGCGGCCTCGACGCGGTAGGGCTGCAGGCGCTGCACCATCCAGGCGCGCTGCTCTTCGGTGCTGGCAATGCTGAGCTGGCGCACTTCGCTGCACAGGGGGGCGAAGGCGGGCGCCGGGCGCTCGCAGCCCTTGATCCAGGCGTTCCAGGCTTCGTGCAGGGCGTCGTCGGCGAAGCCGGGCAGCTCGGCCCAGCGCACGGGCACCCAGCGGCTCCTGGGCTGCGCCATGGCTGGCGGCAGCGGTGCGGTGTCGCCCGGCAGGGCCATGCCGGCGGTGGGCGGCGCGGGGATGGCCCCGGGCCGCGTGGGGCTTGGCGTGGGCGGGGTGGAGCAGGCCGCCAGCGTTCCTACAATGAGCGCCGTCGTCACAAGGCGCAGGAGTGTCAATTTCATGGGGCTGATTTTGCTTGAAGCGTTGCTGGCGTTGGTGGTGCTGGTGCTGATTGTCTGGTGGACGATGTTTTCGGGTCGCCAGCGGGGCGAGCTGAAAGCGCCGCCGGACGACGGCACCGACCCGCCCGCGCAATGAATGCACGGGCTGGCGTTCGCAAGCTTTCGTCCTACACGAGGCGCGCAGGCTGGCCGATATGCTTGCGAAGGCGTAGAGTCAAAGTGCCGAGTTCGTATCGGCCGAGTTCGTATCGGATTTGTACGCCGTCCCATCATTTACAAGGAGCCTAGCCATGCGCAAATACCTTCTTTCCGGCGTCGCCGCCGTTGTCATCCTGGCCACCGGTTGCGCCGAGATGAGTGATACCCAGCGCCGCACCGCCACGGGCGCAGGCGTGGGGGCGCTGGCGGGTGCAGTGCTCAGTTCTGCCACGGGCGGCCGCGCGGGCACCGGTGCCGTGGTGGGTGCCGGCGTGGGCGCCCTGGGCACCTACATCTGGTCGCAGAACATGGAGCGCCAAAAGCGCGAGATGGAGCAGGCCACCCAGGGCACGGGCATCGCCGTGACCCAGACGCAGGACAACCAGCTCAAGCTGGATATCCCGAGCGATATCTCCTTTGCCGTGGGCCGCTCGGACATCCAGTCCAACTTTGCCCCGGTGCTCGACCGCTTCGCTGACGGCTTGCGCAACAACCCCAATACGGACGTGCGCATCATCGGCCACACCGACAACACCGGCAGCGATGCCGTGAACAACCCGCTGTCGCTGGAACGCGCGGCCAGCACGCGCAATTACCTCACCGGCCGGGGCGTTGACGGGCGCCGCATCTCCATCGAAGGCATGGGCGAGCGCCAGCCCATTGCCACCAACGACACGGCACAGGGCCGCAGCCGCAACCGCCGGGTCGAAATTTACGTGGGTGAGCGTCCCCGCGGCTAAAGCGGCACGCAGCGGCGCACCGGTGGTCCGTCAGGGCCCGGTGCGCAGCAGGTTGGCCAGTTCCACCGCGGACTTCACCTGCATCTTGTCGAACACCCGCGCACGGTGCACCTCGACCGTGCGCACGCTGATCTCCAGCTGGTCGGCGATCAGCTTGTTGGGCAGGCCGGCCACCACGAGGTCCATCACATCGCGCTCGCGCTCGGTCAGGTCGTGCAGGCGTGCCTGCAGGCTGTTGCGTTGGCGCACCTGTTCCAGCCGGGCTGCCGACTGCGCCAGCGCCTGCTCGATGCGATCCACCAGTGCGTTGTCGGAAAAAGGCTTTTCATAGAAATCGAAGGCGCCGCGCTTGACGGCATCAACCGCCGTGGGAACGTCGGCATGGCCGGTCAGGAAGATGACCGGCATGGCGGGCAGCTCGCCCCGCGCCAGCAGCACATCGAACAGGGCCAGTCCGCTCATGCCCGGCATGCGCACGTCCAGCAGCAGGCAGCAGGGCTGGCGCAGCCCGGGGTGGGCCTGCCGCATCGCATCAAAAGCCTCTGCGCTGTCGAACGATTCGCTGAACAGGCGGCGGGAGCGCAGCAGCCAGGCCAGCGCTTCGCGCACGCCCGCATCGTCGTCCACGATGTA
Organism: Acidovorax sp. GW835-FHT14B10; assembly: GCF_058793725.1. NCBI lineage: Bacteria > Pseudomonadati > Pseudomonadota > Betaproteobacteria > Burkholderiales > Comamonadaceae > Acidovorax > Acidovorax sp. GW835-FHT14B10. The sequence continues at coordinate 68,040 of NZ_JBXAGC010000003.1, read as the reverse complement.
CACAATAGCGTCGGATACAGGTTCCATCAGGTCGGGGTTGGTTGGCAGACTGGCAGGGTGAAGGTGAATACCGTACCACGCGGTGCATGGGGCTCGTACGCAAGGAAGCCGCCATGCTGCTCGACCACCGTGCGGCACAGGCTCAGGCCCAGGCCCATGCCTTCGGCACGCGTGGTAAAGAACGGCGTGAACAGCTGCTGCGCCACCTCGGGCGCGATGCCGACGCCGCCGTCGGTGACCGAGAACTCCACCCACCCGCTGTAGGCATTGGAGGGACCCCGCCGCACCCGGATGTCCAGGATGCGCGGGTGGATGGCCGGGTCGTCCATGGCCTGCATGGCATTGCGCGCCAGGTTCAGCAACACCTGCTCGACCATGGTGCGGTCGCACAGTGTGCGCGGCAGATGGGGCTCCACCGCGGTATGCACGCGCACGCCCAGCTTGCGGGCCTGCAGGCTGATGATGGGCAGGATGGCATCGAGCAGCTCCTGGGGCAGAACGGCCTCGCGGGTCTGGTCGCGGCGGCGGACGAAATCGTGCACGCTCTTGATCACGCGTCCGGCACGCTCGGCCTGGCGGGCAATGTGCTGCATCGCCATGCGCACATCCTGCAGGTTGCCGGGCGCGCTGGAATCGAGCAGGTTCAGCGATCCGGTGGCATAGCTGGAAATGGCCGCCAGGGGCTGGTTGAGTTCGTGGCTCAGCAGCGACGCCATCTCGCCCACGGTGGCCAGTCGCGCCGTGGCCTGCAGGCGTTCCTGCGAGGCGCGGGAGAGTTCTTCGACGCGGCGCTGTTCGCTGATGTCCAGAAACGCGCTCATCCAGCCGGTATGCAGCCCCTGGGCATTGATCAGCGGGGCCTCGATGATGAGCACCGGAAAACGCGTGCCGTCCTTGCGCATGAAGACCGATTCGAAGCCCTCGCGCGGCGGCATGCCGCCGGCAAAGCGCGTGGCCTGCCGCTGCCGGTATTCCTCGGCAAATTCGGGTGGCCAGTAAGGGGCGGACGTGCTTTGCCCGAGCAGCTCCTGCGGGCTGAACCCCACCATGGCGCAGAACGCGGGGTTGACGTACGTGATGTGCCCCTCCAGGTCACGCGCGCGCAGGCCCGTCACCAGGGAGTCTTCCATGGCCTTGCGAAAGGCGAGCGCGTCCGCCAGGTCCCGCTCTGCACGCAGCCTGCGCCGGTTGTCCCGCACCAGCACCACCATCACGGTCACCAGCGCAATCGACATGGCGGTGACCAGCGCGGTCAGCACGTTGGGAAAAACGCTGGGCTCGCCGTGCCAGCTGTCCATGCGCAGCACCAGCGTGGTGCCCGGCAGGTCGAGCAGCTGCTGGGCCGAGAACATGCGCGTGCCGCGCCGGGCCGCGCCCAGCACCGCCAGCCGGGTGCCATCGGCTTCGGTGAACGAGGCCTCCTGGCGGCGGGTCAGGTTGTGCCCCACCAGGTCCACCAGCATTTCTTGCAGTGCATAGGTGGCCACCAGGAAGCCGGACGCATGCCCGGCTCTGTTGAGTGGCAGGCACAGCTCCATCATTTCCGACCCCATGCCATCGCCATGGGGCTGGAAATAACTGCCCGAATACGCCGGCGCACCCAGCCGGAGGGCATTGGTGCAGGCCAGCGCCGCATCGGTATGCGAGCCTTCGCGGTTCGCGGTCTCCCACGGCATGGGGCGGTAGGGGGTCTGGGCGTGCGCGCGCAGGCGCAGGTTGTTGTCTCGCCACTCGATGCGCACCAGTTCGCGGCGCTGGCGCAGCAGTTCGGTCGCATTGACCTCCCAGGCCAGCAGGGCCGGATCGCCCGCCTGGAGCGCCTGCAGGCTCTGCACGTTGCGTGAGAGCGCCGCGCGGATGTCGGAACCCGCGTCTGCGGCATCCCGCTCCAGCCGGGACTGCACCTGGCTGGCCTCGTAACGCCCGGCCAGCCACACCAGCGTGATCAGCATGGACGCCACCAGGACCGCCAGCAGGGTCCAGAGCGACCACCGGCGCCAGGCGCTGCGCCAGCGCTGCCAGGGCGTGCGGGTGCGTGGCGGCAGCGTCACAGGACGCGGTGCTCCTGCGCGGGCAACTGCGTGCGCACCTGGCGCACGCGCCCGGTATCCAGGTCGCCCAGCACCACGCCCGGGCCTTGCGCCAGTGTGTTGACGATCTGGCCCCAGGGGTCCACCAGCATGCTGTGCCCCCAGGTCTGGCGGCCGTTTTCGTGCACTCCGCCCTGCGCGGGCGCCAGCACGTAGGCCAGGTTTTCCACCGCCCGGGCACGCAGCAGCAGTTCCCAGTGGGCCTGTCCCGTGGTGTGGGTGAAGGCGCTGGGTACCAGCAGCAGGTCGGCCCCGGCATGGGCGTACAGGCGGTACAGCTCGGGAAAGCGCAGGTCGTAGCAAACGCTCAGGCCAATGCGCCAGGTGTGGCCCGTGCGCGCTGTCAGGTCAAAGTGCACCGGTGCGGCCCCCGCCTCGATCACCCGGCTCTCGTCAAAATGCTCGCGCCCGTTGTCGAACCGAAAAAGGTGGATCTTGTCGTAGCGCGCAGCGCATTGGCCCGACGGGGCATACACCAGCGTGGTGTTGCGCACGCGCGCCGGATCACCGGTCTGCATGGGCAGGGTGCCACCCACCACCCACATCTGCAATTCCTGTGCAGCGCGGGCAAGAAACGCCTGCACCACACCGTCACCCGGGGTTTCGCGCAACGCCAGCTTGTCGGTGTCGCGCAGACCCATGGCACAAAAATACTCGGGCAGCACGGCCAGTTCGGCCCCTGCTGCTGCGGCCTGCTCCAGCAGGCGGCGGGCCATGGCCAGGTTGTCGCTGCGCTGCGTGCCGGAGACCATCTGCAGTGCTGCGACTTTCATGAGGGCTCTCCTGCAGACGCGGCAGGCACCTTGGGTCCTTGTGCCGCACCCGGGGGCGCGGCGGCGCTGCCAGACTCCCGGCCGCGCCGGGCAATGCGCACGATGTTCGGGTCGGTCCAGGTGCCATCGATCCGAAATTCCTGGGTGGCCGCTTCGATCAGGGGGCCGCGCAGAAACACCTGGGCGAGAAAACTGCCCAGTCCGATGACCGGGTTGATGGCCGTGGCGACCAGCGAGGCGGTCATGGCATTGATTTCAGGCACCACCACCACATGCAGGTCCTGCGTTTCGTGGTCGATGTCGGCCCTGCCTTCCATGAGCACCGCTGCGTTGACGCCCTTCATCTGCAGGTTGTTGGTGATGGCGACACCTTGCTCGATGCGTACGTCGCCCCGCACGAAATCGAACGCGAAACCCTCGCTGAACACGTCGCGAAAATCCAGCGTCAGGCGACGCGGCAGGGCCTGCAGGCTCAGCACGCCGAGCAGCTTGGCCAGCCCCGGATCTGCCTTGAGAAACTGGCCAGACTCCACGTTCAGGTTGATCTGCCCGGTCATGGAGCGGTAGTCCGGGCTCATGGGGGCACCGATCCACGCCACCTGCCCCTGCATGCGGCCCTTGCCGTGGCGCACCACGTTTTCCATGCCGAAACGGGCGAGCAGATCGCCGGAGTCGCGGATGTCGAGCTGGAAATCCATCACTGTGCGGCGGCGCAGCGCGCGCTCGCCACCGGCCTGCACCGCCCCCCAGTTGCCGCTGCCGGTCAAGGTGGCTTCGGTTGTCGTGATGTTGAACTTGTTCAGTCGCCACTCGCGCTGGGCCGCTTCCCCCCGGTTCTGCGCTTCGATCTCCACGCGTCCGAGTTTGCGGCCCCGTAGATCAAAATCGTCCACCACGATATCCAGCGCGGGTATCGTGCCGGGTTGCTCATCCAGCAGCGCCTCGAACTGCGTGGCGGCGCTCTGCGGCAGCTTCATGCGCGCCAGGCGGGCAAAGATGCGGCCCGCTGGGTTGTCCCGGGCGCCCGCAGGCCGGTATTCGACATAGCCATTGAGCTCATCGGCGTCGAGGTTGGCGCGCCAGGTGGAATCCGCCCGTGAGCCGCCCACCACCAGGTTGTGCAGCGTGCGCCCTTGCGCGGTGAGCGTCTGCGCACGCACGGCGAAGGTGGTGGGCAGGTAATCCGGTGCCGCGCTGCCGACGGTGGTGGCTGCCGGGATGGCAGCGTCGGCGGTGGTCGCCTGGGTCAGCACTTTTTCCCAGGCGTCCACATCCAACAGCGTTGCATGGATGTTGGCCGCCACACCGTCCGCCGGCATGGGCGCGGTTTCGCCCGCCGCCAGACCGATGCCGATGGCGCCACGCACCACGCGCGTCTGGTGGCCCTGGTGTTCGCGCTGGTAGCTGGCCGATCCCAGTGTACCGAGGTCCAGGGTGAGCTGGTCGCGCACTGGCGGCATGGCCGCGTCTGTGGGGGCCGCGCCCGGGGATTCCCGGGCGACCTGGGTCGCAAAGCGCACCGGCAGCGTGGCGTCGGCGGCCTTGGCCAGCGGCGCGGGCAGCGCCAGCCCCAGGCCCTGCAGGGTGGTGGTGACCAGGATCTCGGGGAGGCCCCTGCGAAATGCCAGCGCCAGCGTGTAGGGCGTGCTGCCTGTGGCGCTGCGGGCCAGTTGTGAAAGCATGCCCAGCTGCCGTGCCTGCTGCAGCCCCTCGGCGGTGGCGGTGCCTTGCGCCCGCAGTTGTATGGCGGATTCCGTCGGAGCGGCACTGGCTGGCAGCGCACGCATGCCGCCTTCCAGGCGCAGGTCGCCGCCCAGTGCGTGCGCCTGTACCCCGTTCACGGAAAAACCGGTATCGGTAAATTGCACGGTGCCGCGTGCGCGCGACAGCGGTGGTGTTTCGGGGGTGATGTGCACGTCATTGCCTGCAAGCACCACAGCGCCTTGCACCTTCGATCGGTCGATGTCGGAGATCGGCAGGCTCAGTTGCAGCTTGAGATCGGCATGGCCTGTGCCGCTCGCCTGGTCGAGGGCGTGGCCCGTCATGCGCGCCAGTGGAGAGGTGCGCAGGATGGTCAGCAGTTCGGCCAGTGGTCCGCGGGCATCGGCGTTGACGGCGACCACGGTGTGGGACAGATCGGGAATCCGCGCTTCCACCTTGGCCAGCCGCACGCCCGGTGTACCGGCAAAACCCCCGGTGGCACCCCGCACCTGCATGGACGAACGCTCGAAAACCAGTTCGCCCGACAGTTGCGTCAGTGCGGGCCAGGGCAGTGCGTCGCGGGGTTGCAGCCGGGGTGGAACATAGGCATAGGTCACATCCTTGACGCGGGCTGCAATCCGGAAATCTCCCTGGCGGGGATCATTGAAGGGAAGATGGTTCAGGTCGCCCTTGATGCGGAACTGCACGTTGCTGGCACTGCCGGTCTGGATGGCATCGCGCACATAGTGGCGTGATTCGGCCGGGATGGACAGGGGCAGATAGCGGTGCACGCGGGTGCCGTCGGCGCGCACCAGCGTTCCCGTGAGGTCCATCACGCCGGGAAAGCGCGAAAAGTGCGGGCCCGGGCTGGCATCGCTGGTATGCCAGTTGGCGCGCAACTCACCCTGAGCGTCCGCGTTGGCAAACCGTACATTGCTCGCCTGCACCGCCAGGCGTTGCCCCTCCACCTGCCAGCGCAGCTCTGCGCTCAACTGGTCCAGCGGCAGGACCGGTTCTTCAAACGCCCCGGGCAGGACCAGAGCGCCTGATGCGATGGCCAGGCTGGCCTTGCCGCCCGTGTGGGTCATGTCGATGTCCAGGCTGGCGCCGCGCAGGCCGGGAATGGTGCTGCCCGCCTCGCGGTCGCCAGCGGCCAGGGCCAGTCCCGTGACCTTGCCGCGCACCTGGTATTGCTGCAAGGCCTCCAGCGGACCGCGCCAGGTGGCGTGCAGTTCGTCGACCAGCCCCTGGGGGGTGTAGGTTTGCAGCGCAGTGTGGGCGGTGGCCCCGATGGGCAGCCGGCTGCCAATCTGGGCCAGTGCGGCAAGGTCCAGGCGGTCTGCGCGCAGCTCGCCCTGGGCGGGCGCCTTGCCTGCGGCCTCCGTGTATTGCAGGTGCAGGTTTCCTCCGGGCCACACCAGGCCATCATCGGTCTCAAACTGGAGCCCCTGCGTATGGAGCTCCAAACCCCCTTCCAGCCGTCGGGCACCCAGTCGGCCTGCGATGGATGGCAGCGCCAGCGCCTTGAGTTGCGGCCCCAGCGTGGCATGGACGTCGGTCAGCGCCAGGTCGGCCGTGCCACCCACGATCTGGCCGCGCTGTATGTCGGCCCATGCGCGCACGGCGCCCCGGCCTTGTGCCACCTCGACGCCCAGGTCGGCGTGGTGGCGCAGGCGGGACACATCCACGCGCGAAAAATCGGCAAAGAGCTGGCCGCTCCAGTGCTGCCAGTTGCCGTCGCGTACGCGCAGCAGTGGCGCGCGAAACCGCCCGGTCAGCGTGAACCGGTCGCCCCAGGCGGCGGGCGGCGTGGCGGCAATGCGCATGTGGTGCTGCCAGCTGCTGTTGCGCAGCAGCACGTCGACATTTTCCAGCGCCAGCTCGGGCGCGCCGCGCTGTTCATCGGTCCAGCGCAGGGTGCCACCCCGGATGATGACTTCCCCCTGGGAAAACAGCCAGTCTGCCGCCCCGCTGCTCTCGCCCGGGGTCTCGGAGAAGCGCAGGCCCGCCACCACAATGCGGCCGTCTGGCTGCCTGCGGATGTCGAGGTCGGGCTGCTCAATGTAGAGCTGCTCGAAACCCCGGTTCAGCAGCGAGCGCGGGGATAGTGCCACCACCACGCGCGGCAGTTGCAGCGCGGCCCGCCCCTGTGCGTTCAGCAGCGCCACATCCAGCAGCTCTATCGAGGGGAGCAAACCTTCCGAGCGCGCCGCGATCGACCCGATGCGCACCGGTACCCCTAGCGCCCGCGCGGCCTGCGCCTCAAGTTGCGGGCGAAACTCACCAATACGCGGCACAATCCAGCCATGCAGTGCACCCCACGCCACGGCCAGCAGCAGCCACAAGGCCAGCAGGCAGCCCAGCGACCATCGCGCGAACCCGGCAACGAATCGCAGCAGGCGTGTGGGGCGATTGGATGGATCGATCATTGGTGGGTTTGAATGTGGCAGGAATTATGACCCGCGACCGCAGGGTGGGTTCAGTGAAAACCGGTGTCCTTATGTATGCAGCGGCCCCCCGCGTGACCCCCCATGTCAACTTCTTCCTCTGAGTTTTCTGACGGCAGCACGGTTGCCCCTGCCGGCCTGGCCGAATACTCCCGCTTCTTCCAGCGCCTGCACCGCCGCTATGCACAAGACCTGGCCTTGCTGCCGGCAGGGACCCCGCACAAAGGCGCCATGGCGCAGGCCTTTGCAGCGCTGCAGGCCAGGGGATGCGACACCGCCACCGCCCTGCGTGTGCTGCGCCAACTGGTCATGGAGCGGCTGATCCGGCTCGATTGCGACGCCCAGGCACCGCTGGCAGACATCACCCGGGCCGTCACCGAACTGGCCGAATTCGCGCTGGACCAGTCCTGCCTCCAGGCCCGCCGCGAACTCGACAGCCGCCATGGCGCACCGCTGGGCACCGATGGCCAGCCCGTGCCCCTGTGGGTGATCGGCATGGGCAAGCTCGGCGCGCGGGAGCTCAATGTATCCAGCGACATCGACCTGATCTATGTGTACGCGCAGGACGGCGAAACGGCCGGCAACGCCGAGGGGCGTGGCCGCATCTCCAACCATGAATATTTCGCCCATGCGGTGAAGATCATCTACAGCCTGGTGGGCGATACCACCGAGCACGGTTTCGTCTTCCGGGTGGACCTGGCCCTGCGTCCCCATGGCAATTCCGGCCCCGCCGCCGTGTCGCTGGCGGCGCTGGAGGACTACCTGCAGGTGCAAGGGCGCGAGTGGGAGCGTTTTGCCTGGCTCAAGAGCCGGGTGGTGGCGCCGCAGGCCTGCATCGGCAGCGCCGACGTGCTGGCGCTGCGCAGCGTGGTGCTGCCGTTCGTGTTCCGCCGCTACCTGGACTACAGCGTGTTTGACGCCCTGCGCACCTTGCACCGGCAGATCCGCGAACATGCCTCCCGACGCAGTGCCGGACACCCCGAGCGCGCCAACGATGTGAAGCTGTCCCGCGGCGGCATCCGCGAAATTGAATTCACCGTGCAGTTGCTGCAGGTGGTGCGCGGCGGGCAGTTTCCCGAATTGCGCCGCCGGCCCACACTGGATGCGCTACAACGCCTCGCCCAGGCCGGGCTCATGCCCCAGGAAACGGCCGATGCGCTGGCGCGAGCCTATGTGTTCCTGCGCCGCGTGGAGCACCGCATCCAGTACCTGGATGACCAGCAGACCCATGTCCTGCCCACGCGCGACGACGATCTGGCCTGGATTGCCCGCACCATGGGCCACGGCGATTGCTGCGGCTTTCTGCATGAACTCGACGCCCACCGTGAACTGGTGGCGCAGGAGTTCGACACCCTGCTGGGCGGCAATGGCAAGAAGGAATGCAATGGCGGCGGGTGCGGCGGGCCGCGTGCGGTCGCTGCACCACCGCCCGAGCTGGAAGGGCTGCTGGAGCAGCTGCCCGCCGGTTTTCGGGAGCGCGTGGCCGAATGGCGCACCCATCCCCGCGTGACTGCGCTGCGCGACGAAGCGCGCGCGCGGCTGTTTCGGCTGATCCAGCGAACGGCCCAGTGGCTGGGCGAAGGGCGCGTCACCGAGGAAGCCGCCGTGCGGCTCGTCAACTGGCTGGAGCCGCTGCTGCGCCGCGAAAGCTATCTGGCCCTGCTGCTGGAGCGCCCCTCGGTGCACGAGCAGTTGCTGCACCTTCTGGGCGCTGCCCGATGGCCCGCACGCTACCTGGTGCAGCACCCCGGCGTCATCGATGAGTTGGTGGGCGACACATTGCTGGCCGAACGCTTTGTCGTGGCCGATTTTGAGCGCGAGCTGGCCCTGCGGCTGGCATCGCTGCAGTCCACCGGTGAGGACGACGACGAAACCCTGCTGAATCTGCTGCGCCGCGCGCAGCACGCAGAAACCTTCCGCACGCTGGCCCGCGATGTGGAGCACCGGATCACGGTCGAGCAGGTGGCCGATGATCTCAGCGCCCTGGCCGACAGCGTGCTGCGCATTTCCGCGCAGTGGTGCTGGAGCCGTCTCAAGACCCGGCACCGCGAAACCCCGCAATTCGCGATCATTGGCTATGGCAAGCTCGGAGGCAAGGAACTGGGCTACGGGAGCGATCTCGACATCGTTTTCGTATTCGATGACGACGACGAACGTGCCCCCGAGATCTATGCGGCGTTTGTGCGCAAGCTCATCAACTGGCTTACCGTGAAGACCGGCGAAGGCGACCTGTACGAGATCGACACGGCACTGCGCCCCAATGGCAACTCCGGCCTGCTGGTCACCCGTTTCAATGCCTACGCGGCCTACCAGCAGCAACGCGGCAGCAACACGGCGTGGACCTGGGAACACCAGGCCATGACGCGGGCGCGCTTTGTGCTGGGCAGTGCGGCCTTGCAGGCCCGGTTTGATGCAGTGCGCGAAGCCGTGGTCACCTCCCCGCGTGACCCGGTTGCGTTGAAGGCAGAGATCGTGACCATGCGCGAGCGTGTGCGCTCGGCCCATCGCACGCGCGACGGGCAGTTCGATGTGAAGCACAGCCCGGGCGGCATGGTGGACGCCGAGTTTGCGGTGCAGTACCTGGTGCTGGCACATTCCGCCAGACACCCTGAACTGGTGGGCAACGTGGGCAACATCGCGTTGCTGCAGCGCGCCGAGCAGGTGGGGCTGCTGCCCGTCGGGGTGGGGCATGCCGCCGCCGACGCCTACCGCGAACTGCGACGTGTCCAGCACCGTGCGCGGCTGGACGAGGTGCCCACGGAGGTCACGCCCCCAGCGCTGCAGACTGAACAGAGCGCGGTGCTGGCGCTCTGGCATGCGGTTTTTGGCGAGGCTCCGATTCTTCCGGCCGTTTGAAAGGTCAGCGCCGCGGGGCCTCACCGTTGGGGCAACCCCGGTGCACTGGCGCATACATTGCGCAGAGCATCCACGAGCCGCCTCGCCGGTGATGGCATCCTGCCCCGGGGTTGCCCAGAAAACCGGCTTCCCCGGCAGACGGGGCCTTGGAACGGCGTGCGGCTTTCGCGTTCGTAGTCCTTGCCAACGGGATGATTGTTAGATAATGTAACGCATGGCCATGCGCCTTGTTGCCCTGAACATCGAGTCCATCCCGTTGGGTCACCCTCTGCCTTTTGTGCTGCGTGGCGCGGATGGCGCTTTGCTGGCGCAAAAAGGCGATGCCATTCGCACCCGCGCCGAACTCGATTCGCTGGTGGCGCGCGGCCTGAAGCTCTGCGTGGACACGGACGAATCGGGCGACAGCCACCGTGCGTACCTCGCCCCGCTGCAACAAGGGCTGCTGTCCGACACCTCCCTGGGGCAGATTGCCGCGATGAAGATTCAGGCGGGTGCGCCGTCCGGCGGCGAACGCGGTGGCCAATATGTGCCCGATTGGCCGGAATTGCAGTTGCGCGCCACGCAGCTGCTGCGCGCGCCGCTGGCAGGCGATTTCGAGGGGCGTTTTCAGTCCCTGCACAGTCAACTGATCCGTACCTGCGAGCCAACGCCCGATGCCACGCTGCTGGCGCTGATCTATCTTTCGGCGCAGGAAACCCGCATGTACAGCGCCACCCACGCCATGCTGGTGTGCTGCGTGTGCATGGTGGTGGCGCGCGAAATGCTGCACTGGCCCGATGCGCGGGTGCGGCAGCTGGGCAGCGCTGCGCTCACCATGAATATCGCCATGACAGAGCTGCAGGATCAGCTGGCCCAGCAGTCCCAGCCACTCACCTTGCAGCAGATCGAGGCGGTGCAAGACCACTCCGGCCGCTCCGAGCAGTTGCTTCGCCGGCTCGGTGTTGCAGACCCTGCGTGGCTGGAAGCGGTGCTCTGCCATCACCACCGCACGCCAGGCCCGCTGGCCAAAAGGTCCGAGGCCCGGCAAATGGCGCGCCTGCTGCAGCGCGCCGACATCTTTGGCGCCCGGCTGGCCCCCCGCGTGGCGCGCTCCCCCATGCCGGTCACTGCCGCCATGCAGGCCAGTTACTACGACGAAGCGCGCCAGGTGGACGAGGCCGGCGCGGCGCTGGTAAAGACGCTGGGCGTGTACCCGCCCGGGGTTTTTGTCCGTTTGGCAACCCAGGAAGTGGCGGTGGTGCTGCGGCGTGGCGCAACGGCCACGACGCCCCGGGTGGCTGTGGTGATGAACCGCGAAGGCATGCCCACGGGCGAGATGATTCCGCGTGATACCTCCCAGGCCGCCTGGAAGATTGCCGGCGTGGTGGCCTACCGGGACGTCCGGGTGCCATGGCCCCTGGACCGTTTGCTGGCCCTGGTGTAGCGCAGGCCGCGCGGGGTGCGTGGTTTGTCCGAGGTCAGCATCTTTCCCTTTTTCGTTCCCTTCGCCTCGCTGAATCTGCCATGGCGCGTCCATGGCGCAACGCCCCTGCCATCGGTGGCGACATTCCACGGCGCCCAACCTGCAAGGCCGATCTCCGGCCATTGAGCCACCCTCCGGGTGGCCTCGCGGCCCCCGTTGTGAATGGTGTCCCATCCCCGCGCCAGAACAGGCTGTGTCAGCCGATGCACGCAGTGGCATCAGTGGAAAATACTATTTGGTTTAAATAAATACCAAACGGGGTAAAGTGTGATTAAATAGTAAAAACTCTAGGAGAGCCGCCATGAAATCCACCAAAAAATCCTTCTTTCGCTGCGCAAGGACCCTGTGCGCCGTGGGCCTGGCTGGGGCGGCAATGCTGATGGGCGCGGCGGCGCACTCTGGCGAGGCGCAGGCCTGCCCGGCAACCCTGCAGCACACCTTTGACCGGCTGCAGGATGAAAAGCCGCAGTCGCTGTGCCAGTACAGCGGCAAGGTGGTGCTGATCGTCAACACCGCCAGCTATTGCGGCTTCACGGGGCAATACAAGGGGCTCGAAGAGCTCCATGCCCGCTACAAGGACAAGGGACTGGTGGTGCTCGGGTTCCCGTCCAACGATTTCTCCCAGGAAAGCGGCAGCAACCAGCAGATTGCTGCTTTCTGCGAAAACACCTTCGGTGTGAAATTTCCCATGTTCGCCAAGAGCAGCGTCAAGGGCCCGGAGGCATCGCCCCTGTTTCGCCAGCTGGCGCAGCTGTCGGGCGGGGCACCCCGCTGGAACTTTCACAAATACCTGCTCGGGCGCAACGGCCAGCTGGTGGACAGCTACTCCAGCCTCACGGCACCCGGCAACAAGGGCCTGGTGCGCGCCATCGAGCAGCAACTGGCCACTCCCCAACCCCGGTGATTTCCATGATTTCGTTACGCGCGGCTGATTTTTTTTACGCCACGGGCTGGAACTTTGGCGGTATAACTCCACCCAATAGATTGCAAGAGCGCATTGGGCGCTTTACCAGTTTGACGTTGCGAAGCCTTTCGGGCCCCCGGGTTCCGACTGACCTCCTGGAGCGCTTCTCCTCCCTCCCTCTCTTATTCGTTTCGGGACGCTTCGCAACTTTTTTATTCCAGGCGCCGGCCAGAGGGAGCCGGCCATGAAAGTCGCCATCGTCGGCTCCGGCATCTCCGGACTGTCCGTAGCGCACGAATTGCGCGGCCAGGCGGCCATCACCCTGTATGAAGCGGGCGACTACTTTGGTGGCCACACCCACACGGTGGACGTCACGCTGCCCGATGCGTCGGGCCGATCCGTCACGCATGGCGTGGACACCGGCTTTCTGGTCTTCAACGAGCGCACCTACCCTCAACTCATCCGCCTGCTGGCCGAGCTGGGGGTCGAAACGGCAAAGTCCGACATGTCGTTTTCGGTGCAGGTGCCGGACGCCCTGGGCGGTAGGCGCGCGCTGGAGTGGAGCGGCACCAACCTGAGCACCGTGTTTGCCCAGCGCGCCAATCTGTTCAACCCGCGCTTTCTGGGCATGCTGCGCGACCTGCTGCGGTTCAACCAGTTGTGCACGCGCATTGCTGAGCAGCAGGCCGAGGCAGCGCTGGTGCAGCCTTTGGGCGATTTTTTGCGTCAACACCGCTTCGGCGATGCCTTCCGTGACTGGTACTTCTTGCCCATGCTGGGCTGCATCTGGAGCTGCCCCACCGACCAGATGCTCCAGTTCCCCGTCGCCACCATGATCCGGTTTTGCCACAACCACGGGCTCATCCAGGTCCGCAACCGCCCGCAGTGGTGGACAGTGGCCGGTGGCGCGCGCCACTATGTGGACCAAATCGTGGCGGGCATCGCCGACAAGCGCCTGTCCACGCCCGTGCGCCGCATCGAGCGCGATGCGGCCGGTGTGCGCGTGGTCACCGACGGTGCGGTCGAGCATTTCGACCAGGTGGTGCTGGCCACGCACTCCGACCAGTCCCTGGCCCTGCTGGCCCAGCCCACGATGCAGGAGCGCGCCGTGCTCGGCGCCATCCGCTACCAGGCCAACCGCGCCGTGTTGCACACCGACACCGCGGTGCTGCCCGCGCGCCGCGCCGCCTGGGCTGCATGGAACTACGAGCGCGCCCAGCAGCGCAGCCGCGAATCGGCCCGCGTGTGCCTGCACTACCTCATCAACCAGTTGCAACCCGTGCCGTTTGCGCAGCCCGTGGTGGTGTCGCTCAACCCGGTGCGCGACATTGCGCCCGAGCACGTCATCGGCAGCTATGAATATGCCCACCCCGTGTTCGACCTGGCAGCCATCCGCGCGCAGCAGCAGCTGGGCAAGCTCCAGGGGCAACAGCACACCTGGTTCTGTGGCGCCTGGACGGGCTATGGCTTCCATGAAGACGGCCTCCAATCGGGCCTGGCGGTGGCCGGGCAGCTGCGGGTCGCCATGCCCGCTCCGCTGGCGGAGGCCGCATGACAACGCCTGCGGCGCCCCTGATCGGCTTTGGCCAGGTGCGCCACACACGGCTGCGGCCGACGCGGCATGCGTTTGCCTACCCCACGTTCTTCCTGATGCTGCCGATGCGCAGCCTGGCCAAAGTGCGGGGCGCCCTGGCCGTGAACCGGGCGGGCGTTATCAGCTTTCATGACGTGGACCACGGCGACGGCCGCAGCGCCGCGCAGGGCGGGGCGCTGGCGTGGCTGGACGAGCTGCTGCGCGCCGAAGGCATCACCAACGCCACGGGCGAGGTCTGGCTGCACTGCTACCCGCGCGTGCTGGGCTACACCTTCAAGCCCGTGAGCTTCTGGTACTGCCACCGCGCCGACGCCAGCCTGCGCGCCATCGTGGTCGAGGTAAACAACACTTTTGGCGAACGCCACTGCTACCTGCTCGATGCGCCGCAGTACGGGGTGGAGCAGCAGGCCCGCAAGGTGTTCCATGTGTCGCCGTTCTGCGAGGTGAGCGGCAGCTACCGCTTTCGCTTCATGCGCACCGAGGCCAACGCACAGGACGCGGGCCGCACCGTGGTGCGCATCGATCACGACGACGACACCGGCCCGCTGATCCAGACCAGCGTGAGCGGCACCCTGCACGCCATCACCGCACAGACGTTGCGCCGCGCACTCTGGGGCTACCCCGCCATGACGCTGGCCATCATTGTCCGCATCCACTGGCATGCGCTGCGGCTGTGGCTCAAGCGCGTGCGCTTCCATCGCAAGCCCGAGGCGCCTGCCTCCACCGTGACCCGTTGACCTCCCTGCACGATGAGACCGCCGCCATGAACTCCACCACCGCGCCCCGCACCGCCCCACGATCCGCACAGACGCTGCCTGCCGGCACGCCCGCTGCGGCGCGCACGGCCCTCAGGCTCCTGCAGCGGCTGCAGCATGGCCACCTCACGGTGCAGCTGCCCGACGGTACGCTGCAGCACTTCGGGCATGGCAACGGTCCGTCGGCCGCCATCACGTTCAAGAACTGGAACGTGTGCAGCGCCGCGCTCAGGTCGGGCGACATCGGTTTTGCCGAAAGCTACATCGCGGGCGACTGGACCACGCCGCACCTCACCGACCTGCTCAAGCTCTTCGTTGCCAACCGCCAGCAGGTGGAAGGCGTGATCTACGGCACCTGGGCCGGGCGGCTGCTGTACCGCATCAAGCACCTGCTCAACCGCAACACGCGCGCCAACAGCCAGAAGAACATCCACGCCCACTACGACCTGGGCAACGCGTTCTACGAGTTGTGGCTGGACGACACGATGAACTATTCGTCGGCCTGGTTCGAGGGCGACGCAGGCGGCGACCTGCGCACCGCCCAGCGCGCCAAGGTGCGCCGTGCGTTGCGCATGGCGGGCGTGCAGGCCGGCGACCGCGTGCTGGAGATCGGCTGTGGCTGGGGCGCGCTGGCCGAGATGGCGACCACCGAGTTTGGCGCGTCCCTCACCGGCGTGACGCTGTCCACCGAGCAACTGGCGTTTGCCCAAGAACGCATGGCGGCGCACGGGGTGCAAGCCCAGGCGGACCTGCGCCTGCAGGACTACCGCGACATCCAGGACGGCCCCTACGACGCCATCTGTTCCATCGAGATGGTCGAGGCCGTGGGCCGCGAATTCTGGCCCACCTACTTCCAGGCGGTGAACCGCCTGCTCAAGCCCGGCGGCAAGGCCTGCATCCAGAGCATCGTCATCGACGACAGCCTGTTTGCGCGCTACATCAGCTCCACGGACTTCATCCAGCAGTACATCTTCCCGGGCGGGTGCCTGCCCTGTCCGCGCGAGTTCCGCCGCGAGGCCGAGGCCGCAGGCCTGCGGGTGGTGGACGAATTTGCGTTTGGCCAGGACTACGCCGAAACCCTCAAGCGCTGGCGCGAGCGCTTTCTGGCGCAGCGCACGCAGATCCTGCAGCTGGGGTTTGACCAGCGCTTCCTGCACATCTGGGAGTTCTACCTGGCCTACTGCGAGGCGGCGTTTGCGATGGGCAACATCGATCTGGTGCAGTACACGTTGGCCAAGGACTGAGCAAGGCTATGAAAAATATAGCTACTGCTGCAATATTCGCTGGCGCATTGATGGCTTTGGGCCCTCACACCGCGCTGGCGCAGGTGGCGGAGGCCAGCGCGGCCGCTGCGGCCCCGTTGTCGGGTGCCCGCCTGGCGGGGCAGGGCGTGCTGCGGTTTCTGGGCGTTGAGATCTACCGCGCGCGGCTGTGGGTGCAGCCCGGTTTTGATGCCGACCACTACGCCGCCCACCCCCTGGCGCTGGAGCTGAGCTACCACCGCGACTTTTCGGCCGAGGCCATCGCCAAGCGCTCCATCGAGGAGATGCGCCGCGTGGGCCGCTTCACGCCGCAGCAGGCCACGCGCTGGCAGCAGGCGCTGGCCGCCGCGCTGCCGGACGTGAAGGCGGGCGACCGCCTGCTGGGCCTGTACCAGCCCGGCGCAGGCGCCGTGTTCAAGATGGGCGGGCGCGTGGTGGGCGAAGTGCCCGACGCCGACTTCTCGCGCCTGTTCTTCGGCATCTGGCTCTCGCCCCAGACCTCCGAGCCGGGGTTGCGGCAAGAGCTGATCGCTGCCACCCGCACCCCAGGCCAAGGCCCGCAATGACCGCTCCCACGCCCATCCGCGCCGGCCAAGGCCTGGCCTATGGGCTGCTGGGCCTGCCGCTGGCATTTGTGGCGCTGCCGCTGTATGTGCTGCTGCCCAACCACTATGCGCGCGAGTTCGGCATGCCGCTGGCCACGCTGGGCGCGGTGTTGCTGGCGGCGCGCTTGTTCGATGCGCTGTCCGACCCGCTGCTGGGCCGCCTCTCCGACCACCTGTTCGGCTGCTCGGTGCGCGCCGTGCTGGGCGTGGGCGCGGTGTCGGCCATGGTGCTGGCGCTGGGGCTGACCAGCCTGTTTTTCCCGGTGGTGCGCGGCGCCGATGCGCTCGTCGCCTGGGCGCTCATCGCGCTGCTCATCACCTGCACCGCCTACAGCCAGCTGGGCATTGCGCACCAGTCCTGGGGCGCGCGCCTGGGTGGCGACGAGCTGCAGCGCGGCCGCATCGTGGCCTGGCGCGAGGGCGCCGCGCTGGTGGGCGTGGTGCTGGCTTCGGTGCTGCCGGCGCTGCTGGGGCTGCCGGTCATGCTGAGTGTGTTTGCCATCGGCCTGCTGCTGGGCTGGTGGGCCTGGACGCGGGCCCCGCGTCCCACAGGCCACGCCGGTGCCGTGGCAGGGGTGTACCGCCCGCCACAACGCGCTAGCCTCTGGCGGCCCTGGGGGCGCCCCGCGTTCCGCCGCCTGCTGGCCGTGTTCATGCTCAACGGCATTGCCAGCGCCATCCCGGCCACGCTGGTGCTGTTTTTCATCCAGGACCGCCTCCAGGCGCCGCCCGCGCAAGAGCCGATGTTCCTGGGCACCTATTTCGTCTGTGCCGCGCTGTCGATCCCGCTGTGGCTGCGCGCCGTGGCGCGGTTTGGCCTGGCGCGCACCTGGCTGGCGGGCATGCTGCTGGCGATCGCCGTTTTTGTCTGGACTGCCTTTCTGGGCGCAGGCGATGGGATGCCGTTCCTCGGGGTCTGCGCGCTCTCGGGCGTGGCGTTGGGCACCGATCTGGCCTTGCCCAGCGCCTTGCTGGCCGGCGTGATCGCGGCCGAGGGCGACAGCGGCCAGCACGAGGGTGCGTATTTTGGCTGGTGGAACTTTGCCACCAAGCTCAACCTCGCGCTGGCCGCAGGCCTGGCGCTGCCGCTGCTGGGCTGGCTGGGCTACACCCCCGGCACGCGCAGCGACGACGGCCTGCAAACCCTGGGCCTGGCCTATGCCGTGCTGCCTTGCGTGCTCAAGCTGCTGGCGGCGGGCGCGCTGGTTGCCCTGGTCCTGCGACCCCCCCGAACCTGATCCGACCCCAGGTGAAGTCCATGATGCAACGACGCCTCCTCCTCTCCGCCGCAGTGGCGGCGCCCGGGGTCCTGTCCGGCTGCGCCAGCCAGAACCTGGACGTCTACGCCGGCGAAAAACCGGTGCTGGACCTGGCCCGGTATTTCAACGGCAAGATCGACGCCTACGGCATCTTCCAGGACCGCAGCGGCCAGATCGTCAAACGCTTCACCGTGGTCATGGACTGCGCCTGGAAAGGCAATGAGGGCGTGCTCGATGAAGCCTTCACCTATTCGGACGGCACCACCCAGCGCCGCATCTGGCGCCTGACCCAACATGCCGACGGCCGCTATACCGGCACCGCCGACGATGTGGTGGGCACGGCCAACGGCCAGACGCGCGGCAACGCCTTTCGCTGGAACTACACGCTGGCCCTGCCGGTGGACGGCAAGGTCTACCACGTGGATCTGGACGACTGGATGTACCTCATCGACGACCGGGTGATGCTCAACCGCGCCACCATGCGCAAGCTGGGCGTGCGCCTGGGCGAGATCACGCTGTCCTTCACCAAGCGGCTGCCATGAGCCTCAACCCCCCCCTGCGCGACTGGCATGGCCGCCGTGCCTGGCTGATCGGCGCCAGCAGCGGCATTGGCCGGGCCACGGCGGCGGCGCTGCATGCGCGGGGGGCGCGGGTCATCGTGTCGGCGCGCAACGGCGAGGCGCTCGATGCGTTTGTCGTCCAGCACCCCGGCAGCGCGGCCCTGGCCGTAGACACGGCAGAGCCGGAACAGGTGCAGGCCGCCGCCGCCCAGGTGCTGGCCGGCGGCGCGCCCGACCTGGTGTGCTACTGCGCGGGCTATTACCGCGACATGCGCGCCACCGATTTCGACCTGGCCGTGATGCTGCGCCACGCGCAGATCAACTACAACGGCGTGCTGCATGTGCTGGCCGCCGTGCTGCCCGCCATGCTGGCGGCGGCGCAGGCCGGGCGCCCGGGCCATGTGAGCCTGATCAGCAGCGTGGCAGGGTTCCGGGGCCTGCCCAAGAGCCTGGCTTATGGGCCCACCAAGGCCGCGCTCATCCACCTGGCCGAGGCGCTGTACCTGGATCTGCATGACCTGGGCATGGGCGTGAGCGTGATCAACCCCGGCTTCGTGGCCACACCGCTCACGGCGGGCAACGACTTCACCATGCCCGCGCTGATCTCGCCCGAGGCGGCGGCGGCGGCCATCGTGCAGGGCTGGGAGCGCGGGCATTTCGACATCCACTTTCCCAAGCGCTTCACGCGGGTGATGAAACTGCTGCGCGTGCTGCCGTACCGGTGGTACTTTCCGGCAGTCCGCCAGTTCACCGGTCTTTGAGTTTTCATGCAGCCACCAGAAATCACCGCGTCCACCGAGCAGGCCGTCACCCGCGTGGTGGCCTTCTTTGAACACCTCACGCCGACCGATATCGCCGCCATCGGCCAGTTGTACGCGCCCGATGCGCGCTTCAAGGACCCGTTCAACGAAGTGCAGGGCGTGCCCGCTATTCAAGCCATCTTTGCCCACATGTTCGAGGCGCTGGAGGAGCCCCGTTTCGTGGTCACCGGCCGCGTGGTGCAGGGGTCGCAGTGTTTTCTGACCTGGGATTTCCGGTTCGCATTCAAGAACTTCCACCGGGGCGTGCCCCAGACCGTGCGCGGCGCCTCGCACCTGGTGCTGAACAATCAGGGCCAGGTGGCGCTGCACCGCGACTACTGGGACGCCGCCGAAGAGCTGTACGAAAAACTGCCTGCGGTGGGCGCACTGATGCGCTGGCTGCGGCGGCGCGCCGCCCGGTAACGCTTTGCGTCGGGCCACCAACGCAAATGGCGGCTGGCGCCGGCATTCGCGGTGTGGCGCCCAGGCCCGCGCGGGCGGTCAGAGCGGCCTGGTGTCGGCAAAGCTCGGGCGCAGCATCAGCTTGTCGAGCAGCTTGCCCAGGTTGGGGTACTCGCTGCGCCAGTCGATCTGGGGGAAGCGAAACGCCAGCCAGCCCAGGGCGCAGCCCACGGCGATGTCCGACAGGCTCAGGTGGATGCCGCTGCAAAACGGCTTGTCGCCCAGGCCCTGGCTCATGGACTTGAGGCAGTCGTTCACCTTGTGCAGCTGGCGGTCGATCCAGGCCTGGCTGCGTTCACCGTCCTGGCGGCCCGCCCAGGTGGCCTCCAGCCGCGCGAGGATGGCCGCATCGACCAGGCCGTCGGCCAGCGCCTCCCAGGTCTTGACCTCGGCGCGCTCGCGTCCCTGCGCGGGGATGAGCTTGCCCACGGGCGAGAGCGTATCGAGGTATTCCACGATCACGCGCGAGTCGAACACCGCCTCGCCGCCCTCCATCACCAGGCAGGGCACCTTGCCCAGCGGGTTGGATTGGGCAATGGCGGTGTCATCGGCCCAGACGTTTTCCTGCACGAACTGGTAGTCGAGCTTTTTTTCTGCCATCACGATGCGTACCTTGCGGACGTAAGGACTGGCGTTGGAACCGATCAGTTTCATGTTTCTTCCATTGCGCGGGGTTGTCTGTTCCATACGCTGGCGATTCTATCGGCAGCGGCCCGCGGGGCGCCGACCGGGTGCGCACGCCTACAATCTCGCGCCATGAGCCTGTCCACCATTACCGCCCTGTCGCCGCTTGACGGCCGTTATGCCAGCAAACTTGCCGCCCTGCGGCCCATCATGAGTGAACACGGCTACATGCAACGCCGTGTGCAGGTGGAAGTGGCCTGGTTCATCGCGTTGTCCGATGCCGGATTCGCCGAATTCAAGCCGCTGACCACCGGCGCCCGCGCCTACCTGCTGGGCCTGGTCAAGAATTTCTCCGAGGCCGACTCGGCCGCCATCAAGGAGATCGAGAAAACCACCAACCACGACGTGAAGGCCGTCGAGTACTGGATCAAATCCAAGTTCGAAGCCCGTCCCGAGCTGGAAAAAGCCTCGGAATTCGTGCATTTCGCCTGCACCAGCGAAGACATCAACAACACCAGCCACGCGCTGCAACTGCGCGCGGGCCGCGACCAGGTGGTGCTGCCGGGCCTGGACCGCATCATCCTCAAGCTGCGCGAGATGGCCCACGCCTTTGCCGACGTGCCCATGCTCAGCCGCACCCACGGCCAGACAGCCAGCCCCACCACGGTGGGCAAGGAAATGGCCAACGTGCTCATGCGCCTGCAGGCCGCCAGCGAACGCATTGCGGCCATCAAGATCCTGGGCAAGATGAACGGCGCCGTGGGCAACTACAACGCCCACCTGTCGGCCTGGCCCGATTTCGACTGGGAAGCCTTCAGCAAGAAGGTCATCGAAACCCCCGAGCCACTGGGCCTGGGCCTCACCTTCCAGCCCTATTCCATCCAGATCGAGCCGCACGATTACATGGCCGAGCTGTTCGACGCCGTGGCGCGCGCCAACACCATTTTGGTGGACCTCTCGCGCGACATCTGGGGCTATGTGAGCCTGGGCTACTTCAAGCAGCGCCTGAAGGCCGGCGAGATCGGCTCCAGCACCATGCCGCACAAGGTCAACCCCATCGACTTCGAGAACGCCGAAGGCAACCTGGGCCTGGCCAACGCGCTGCTGCGCCACCTGTCCGAAAAACTGCCCATCAGCCGCTGGCAGCGCGACCTGACCGACAGCACCGTGCTGCGCAACATGGGCGTGGCCCTGGGCTATGCCGCGCTGGCTTACGCCTCGCTGCTCACGGGCCTGAACAAGCTGGAGCTGAACGAGGAAGCCCTGGCCGAAGACCTGGACGCCGCCTGGGAAGTGCTGGCCGAGCCCATCCAGACCGTGATGCGCCGCTATGGCGTGCAGGGTGCCTACGAAAAGCTCAAGGAAGTGACCCGTGGCAAGACCGTGACGGCCGAGGCGCTGCACGCGCTGATCAACGGGCTGGAGATTCCGCAGGCCGACAAGGACCGCCTGCTGGCCATGACGCCCGGCAGCTACACCGGCAAGGCCACCGAACTGGCGCGGCGCGTCTGACCACTGGTTTTTAGCCGTTTTGGCCTCTGGCGTTTGTGTGTCAAGCGCCAGCAGCTATCTATTTCATAGTGAGGCTGCATGGCCATCAAATCCACCATCTTCAAGGCGAACCTTGCGATCGCCGACATCGACCACGGCTACTACGCCGACCACGCGCTCACGCTGGCCCGCCACCCCAGCGAGACCGACGAGCGCATGATGGTGCGGCTGGCGGCGCTGGCCATTCAGGCGCACCAGCTCAATGACCTGTGCAACGGCGACGCCACCCTGGCCTTTGGCGCGGGCCTGTCCGACCCGGACGACCCCGATGCCTCGCTGACCGACTTCACCGGCCGCAAGCGTGTGTGGATCGAGGTGGGCCAGCCCGAGGACAAGCCGCTCACCAAGGCCTGCAGCAAGGCCGATTCGGTGATCGTGTACTGCTTCAACCACGCCGCCGAAGTCTGGTGGAGGGGCATCGAATCCAAGCTCTCGCGGCTCGAAAAATTGCAGGTGTGGCGCATTCCCACCGAGGCCTCGCAGGCGCTGGCGCAGCTGGCCGAGCGCAGCATGCAGCTGCAGGCCACGGTGCAGGAAGGCGCCATCACCCTCAGCAGCACGCAGGGAAGCGTGCATGTGGAGCCGGTGCGCTGGAAATGACTCCACAGCACGGTCCTTAGCGCAGCCATCCATCCACGAAACTGGCGCGGCCCAGGCCAGGGCAGCCGAGCAAGGGCCGCCCCGCAGCGAGGGCTGCGTCCCCCTGCCCGCAGCGCGCAGCGCTGCGAGAGCGGGGGGAAGCGGCAAAGCCGCTCAGGGGGGCTCCTTATCCCCGCGGCATCAGCGCGCCGCACTGCCAGCACTGTTCGAAACCGCCTTCCACCGTCTCGCCGCAGCGGCAGCGCCAGTGGCGCTGTGGCAAGTCCTGCAGCTCCTGCAGCAAGGCCCGGGCGCGGGTGGCGTGTTCGTCGTAGTCGAGCCAGATCTCGGGCAGGCACTGGTCGGGTGGCAGGTGCCCGGCCGCGGCCCCCAGGTATTGCCGCTGCACCGATGCCGCCATGCCCGCCTCGCACAGCAGGTCGGCCCACAGCGTGGCAATGGCGATGTTCGGGGCCTGGGTGAGACGCAGCATGGCCCCACCATAGCGCTTTGCGGCCGGGGCGTACAGGGGCGCGGTCAGGGCGGCGCGGTGCCGCCGGCCCCCTCGGCCGCGCGTTCGGCGTAGCGGTTGAAGCGCCAGGCGGTGTGCTCCAGTGTGATGCGGCGCCACACGGCGCGCTTTTCGGCGGGGCCCATGGCCGGCCAGAACTGCACCTCGTCAAAGCTGCGCCCGCAGCCCTTGCACCAGTCGTCGCCCTGGCTGGTGGAGCAGATGGCAATGCACGGCGTGTCGGGCGTGGTGTCGTACCAGGCCAGCCAGGCGGCCCGCGCTGCGGCCGACAGGCTGTGTTCGTCGGCCTCGTCCTGGTGGCGGAACACCATGCGCGCATACACCTCGCCGAGCGCGCTGATCTCTGGCGCCAGCGCAGCGCCGGCGCTGGCGGGCGCGCGCGCCCGCCAGTGGTTGATGGCGGCTTCGATGTCGGTGATGTGGATGGCGGCCATGGTGGCGGTTGTTGCAGCAGGGACGGGAGGGCAACCGGGCGTGGATCATAGCCGCGCGGTGGCTGGTCAGGGCGAAAAGCTCCTGTTTCCATAGCTGTAAGCGCTTATCTGCAAAGTGCTGCAGGCCATTTTTTCTGGACCGAATGTCCGTGGTGCCGGGGCGGATTCTTGCACGCCCGGCGCGGCATGTGTTCCAATCGCCGCTTCGAAGGGGAGTAGCTCCCGACATGTGCTTCGGCCGCGCCACCTGTTGGCCACCGGACGCATGGCATCGGAACCGTCGTCAATACGAAGCATCGCTTCCGGCGGTCCGGGTTCAGCGCACGCCAGAGTGCTGAACCGAGCAAGACCTTTGATGGGCCCGCTGTGGGCTGATCAAGGCCGTCCCCTCGCACGCTCTGCCCCCTGCGGCAGGCCCCTGATCCGCCCGTTGCAGACCCTCTATTCCCGGGAACGGCTCGGCGCTACAGTGGCAGCCAGGTCGTCCTTTCACCCATTGATATTGAGGAATTTATGGACTTTCTGGCATCGCCCGAATTCTGGCTCGCACTCGGCCAGATCATCATCATCGACATCCTGCTGGGTGGCGACAACGCAGTGGTCATTGCGCTGGCCTGCCGCAAACTGCCACCCGCCCAGCGCACCAAGGGCATCATCTGGGGCACGGCGGGTGCCATCGTGCTGCGCGTGATCCTGATCGCGTTTGCCATGACGCTGCTGGCGCTGCCGTTCCTCAAGTTCGTGGGTGCGCTGCTGCTGGTGTGGATTGGCGTCAAGCTGCTGGCCCCCGATGAAGACGGCCATGGCGACATCCAGACCAGCGACAAGCTGCTGGCCGCCATCAAGACCATCATCGTGGCCGACCTGGTGATGAGCGTGGACAACGTGATCGCCATTGCCGGCGCCGCGCAGAACGCGGGTGAGCACCAGTTCCTGCTGGTGGTGCTGGGCCTGTTGATCTCGATCCCCATCATCGTCTGGGGCAGCCAGCTGGTCATCAAGCTCATGGAGCGCTTCCCCTTCATCATCACGCTCGGCGGCATGCTGCTGGGCTGGATCGCGGGCGGCATGCTGGTGACCGACCCGGTCTTTGCGAACCCCGACAAGTGGCAGTGGATGCTGAAGATCGCGCAAACCGACACCATCCGCTATGCAGCCAGCGTGGCCGGCGCGCTGCTGGTGCTGGCGGCTGGCAAGGTGATCCTGGCGCGCCGCGCCACCGCTGCGCCTGCCGAGGGCTGAGGGTGCCTTTGCACGTGCCAGCGTGCGCGCTGGCAACCGGCTGACGCAAAGGGGGCTGCATGCCCCCTTTGTCATGGCCCGCTTTTTTCGGAGGTGGTATGGACAAAGTCATTGTGTACGTGGACGACGCCGCCCAGGCGCAGCAGATCCTGGCGCCCTTGCTGGCAACGGAGATCGCTGCCGAGACGCATTGGGTGCTGGTGGCCTGCGCACCGCGCATGACGCACCGCATCAGCAAATGGGTGAGCCATCGCACCCGCGAGAACTGGCGCGACAAATGGGCCGAGAAGCTGTTTGCGCAACTGCTGCCTTGGCTGCCGTCGGGTGGCAGCAGCGTGACCACCGTGCTGGCCAAAGGCCCCTTGCCGGAGCTGGTCGCGCAACTGCAGGCCGAGCTGGGCGCCGCCCGCGTGGTCGATGCCCGCCGGCCCAGGCACGATGCCGCCGCCGAACCCGTTCCTGCGCGCCTGTCGTTCCCTGGCACCTTGCCCAGCCTGCTGACCGGATTGGGCGCCCTGCTGGCGCTGGACCTGGCGTAATCCAGCGCGCGCAGGGCCGTCTGCCAAGGCAGGCGCGGTGCTATCCTGCGCGCATGAAACTCCTCCTCAAATGGCTGCTCAGCGCTGCGGCGCTGCTGCTGGTGGCCTACCTCTACAGCGGCGTGCAAGTGCAAAGCTTTGCGTCGGCGCTGATTGCCGCCTTCGTCATCGGCCTGTTCAATGCCGTGTTGCGCCCCGTGCTGGTGGTGCTGACGCTGCCGGTGACCCTGGTCACCGTGGGCCTGTTTCTGTTCGTGATCAATGCCCTCATGTTCTGGGCTGCCGCGGGTGTGCTGGACGGCTTTCACGTGACCGGCTTTGGCGCCGCCTTGCTGGGCTCGCTGATCTATTCGCTGCTGGGGCTGCTGATCGAATCAGCGCTCGGCGGCCTGTTCCTTCAGAAGTGACTCCATCGCACGCAGGCGCGTGTCGATGATGGACGCCTCGATGTAATCGGCAGCGCTGCTGCTTTTGCGCGCCAGATCCTGCCCGGCCTTGAAGCGGTCCACCGCGGCGGCATAGTCGTAGCGGGCGGCGTGCGATTCGGCCTCGGCACGCACGGCACGCAGCGGCTGCCCCTGCGCCTGCCAGGTGCTCGCCAGCAACTGCCACACCGTGGCATCGTGCGGGTGGGTGGTCACCCAGGTCTGCAGGGCGCCCGTCACCTCGGCGGCGCGTCCCAGGCGCAGCAGGGCCTGGGTGCGCAGCACCAGCTCGGGCCGGCCCGTTTCTGCCGGCAACCGCTGCAGCGCCGCTTCGGGCAGACCTGCCGCCAACGCGATCTCGGCCGCCAGCCGCTGCGATTGCCGCTGGGCGGCAGCATCGCCACGCACCACCTCATCCAGCCGCGCCTGGGCCGTGCGCGCGGCTGCAAAATCGCGCAATTGGTTGCTGGCCAGCGCTGCGGTGTACAGCGCAGCGGCGCGGCGCGGCGCGGGCTGGCTGGCAAAGCCGCTGTTTTGCGGTTCGCTGATCCATAGCCGCAGCGCATCCACGCCGGGGTTCGACAGCACGCGGGCCCGGGCCGCCACCAGGGCGTGCTCCAGGCCAGGCTGCGGTGGCGGCGCCGCGCCGCCGGGCGGCAGGCGTGAGTGCATGTCGGCCATGCGCTGGGTGGTCAGCGGGTGGCTGCGCAGATAAGGCCATGAGCCGTTGTCGTTGAGGCGGTTGGCTTGCTGCAGCTTGTCGAACATGCTCACGAAACCCTGGGGCGCAAACCCCGAAGGCTCCATCAGCCCGTAGCCGATGCGGTCGGCCTCGCGCTCCATGTCGCGCGAGAAATTGAGCTGATTCTGCATGGCCACCGCCTGACCGCCCACCATCATGGCCTGGGCGGCCCCCGGGTTCTTGCTGGCGGCCAGCGCGGCCAGCACCATCGCCCCCAGCAGCAAGGGCGTCTGCTTGCTTTGCTGTGCCATCAGGCGCGAGATATGCCGTTGCGTGACATGGCTCAACTCGTGCGCCAGCACCGAGGCCAGCTCGTCGCGCGTGGCCACCACGCCAATCAGCCCCAGATGCACGCCCAGGTAGCCACCCGGCAGCGCAAAGGCATTGACGGTGCGGTCGCGTCCCAGCAGCACCTCCCAGGCAAAGCGCTCCTCGAGCTCGGGCGAGAGCTCGCCGCGCGCGCGAGCCGCCGCCAGCAGCGCCTGCCACAGCCCCTGCACATATTCCACCAGCACCGGGTCATCGATGTAGTCGGGGTCGCGGTACAGCTCGCGGATGATGCGGTCGCCCAGGCGGCGCTCTTCACCCGTGGTGAGCGCGCTGCCGTCGCCCAGCGTGGGCAGGCTGGGCTGGGCCTTGGCGGACAACGGCATCAAAGCAGAAAATGCTACCAATAAAGAAGCCGTTAGCGCATTTTTGGCAAGCGCTTGAGGTAGTTTGGGCCATTTTCTCAACCGAGCGGAGGCCGTGGCCATCATGGGGGGCGAGGGGGTGCGCTTGCGATTCCACATGAACGTATGATGCCCCGTCCTCGCAAAGTTTCCCACCTACTTCATTCGGTTACCTCGCCATGTCCGCACTCACCCATTTCGACGCCCAGGGCCAGGCCCACATGGTCGACGTGGCCGCCAAGGCCGCCACGCACCGCATCGCCATCGCCAGCGGCCGCATCGAAATGCTGCCCACCACCCTGGCCCTCATCGAGGCCGGCAACGCCAAAAAGGGCGACGTGCTCGGCATTGCCCGCATCGCCGGCATCATGGCCGCCAAGAAAACCAGCGACCTCATTCCCCTGTGCCATCCGCTCGCGCTCACCCGCGTTGCTCTTGAATTTGAAGCGGCCAGCACACGCCAACCGGACGCTATAGGCATATTTTGCGCGGCCACCGTGGAAACTGTAGGCCCCACCGGCGTAGAGATGGAAGCCCTCACCGCCGTGCAGATCGCCCTGCTCACCATCTATGACATGTGCAAGGCCGTGGACCGGGGCATGTCCATCCACGATGTGCGCGTGGTGGAGAAGCATGGGGGGAAGTCGGGGAGTTTTGTGGCGGGGGCGTAAGCCATTGATTTGTATATGATTTTCTGAAATTCGTAGTGGATACCCAGTCAGGGTTTTGGGACTGACCTCGGGCGTCCGCAAACTCCTTTCTTGCAAAAAATCACTTCTTGCTCCTCGTTTGCTCCACTCGGGAGAAACGATGGCATCCATCAGAAAGCACGGAAAAAGTTGGCAGGTGCGTGTGCGCCGCCACGGCTTTCCTATCGAAATCAAGACGTTTTCCAGCAAAGCTGAGGCAGAGTGTATCCGTCCGAAGCGGGAGACGCTGTGGAGTTTGCCAGCGTGGGGCTGAGCGTCCCGATGGAGCGGCTGTATGAGGATGCGCGCGTGGGCACTGTCGTGCCCCAGTCGGGCGCATTGCCTACGGCACCAGCCGGTAATTGATTGGAATCCGACCCCAATTATTGCGGCCCCAATTATTGATTCGGCCCGGCGAAGTTTGAACCGTTCGCCCTGATCTTGTCGAAGGGCTTCGACAAGCCTGTCCTGAGCGTGGTCCAAGGGCGCAGTCTGAACGGAAGTTGATACGTCAAAAGGCCGGATCAGTAATTCCTACCAGCGTTTGGGCGGCCGACGTGACGTGTGGAACACGCGCAGCACTTCCACCACCTCGCCACGCACGCGGTAAGGTACCAGATAGCGGGTTTTGCTCACCACCAGTTCACGCGTGCCCGGTACTCGGCCTGGCCGGCCGATACCCGGTTGCAATGCAAGTACCGCCACGGCGTCGAGCACCCGGCTCACCACCTGGCGCGCCGCCTGCGGGTCGTCGGCGGCAATGAATTCGGCTTCATGGTCCAGGTTGCGCAGCGCCACAGCAAGCCACTTAACCTGCACGCGGCACCCACTTCTCCGTCAACGCTTGAACCTCAGCATCGCTGGCGAATGCGCCTGCGTCGGCCTCAATCAGTGCCGCGCGAATTTCGTGAATCTGCCACTCGTTGAGCTCGACGTATTCACGGATCGCTTCAGCCGCCAGCCAGGATTTACTGCGATGCGTGGCGTCGGCCAGAACATCGAGACGTCCTTTAATGTCGGGTTCCAGTCGGATGGTCATCGTGGTGGACATGGATATTATCCTTGGGGGCATCTGAGTAGCATACAGTGTACACATCAAAGCACGAATAAGCACATGCCGCTGCTTTGACGGCTTGTCGGTTGTGGCAGTTCACCGCTTGGAATTCATCGAAACAGTAGAAAATTGGAATCTGACCCTAATTGTGTACTGTGCCATCCGCTCGCGCTCACCCGCGTTGATCTTGAATTTGAAGCGGCCAGCACACGCCAACCGGACGCTACGGGCATATTTTGCGCGGCCACCGTGGAAACCGTAGGCCCCACCGGCGTAGAGATGGAAGCCCTCACCGCCGTGCAGATCGCCCTGCTCACCATCTATGACATGTGCAAGGCCGTGGACCGGGGCATGTCCATCCACGACGTGCGCGTGGTGGAAAAGCACGGGGGGAAGTCGGGGAGTTTTGTGGCTGTTGAGTAAGCCATTGATTTGTATATGATTTTCTGAAATTCGTAATGGATACCCAGTCAGGGTTTTGGTACTGACCTCGGGCGTTCGCAAACTCCCTTCTTGCAAAAAATCACTTCTTGCTCCTCGTTTGCTCCACTCGGGAGAAACGATGGCATCCATCAGAAAGCACGGAAGCAGTTGGCAGGTGCGTGTGCGCCGCCACGGCTTTCCTATCGAAATCAAGACGCGTGAAGGCCTGCGTTCGCAGACGGGTTACGGCCGCAGACCTGGGATGCGAGGTGGCAAGCCTGCAGTGGTCGCGCCAAACCACCTGCAGCGCCAGTTCAAGGTGGCTGAGCCCAATCAGTCCTGGGTCACCGACATCACCTACATCCGAACTCACGAAGGCTGGCTGTACCTGGCGGTTGTGGTCGATCTGTTCTCACGCCAAGTAGTGGGCTGGTCCATGGGCAGCCGCATTGACACGAGCCTGGTCCTCGATGCACTGCTGATGGCACTGTGGCGCCGCCAGCCGCCAGCCGCCAGCCGCCAGCCGCCAGCCGCATGCGCCTGTCATGGTTCATTCCGATCAAGGCTGCCAGTTCACTGGCCACGAGTGGCAGACCTTCCTGCGCGACCATAATCTGGTCAGCAGCATGAGCCGGCGTGGCAACTGCCACGACAACGCTGTGGCCGAGAGCTTCTTCCAGTTGCTCAAGCGCGAACGCATCCGCAGGCGGGTATATACAACTCGCGACGATGCGCGAGCGGATATCTTCAATTACATCGAAATGTTCTACAACTCACAGCGCCGTCATTCATCGGCGGCAGGACTATCACCTGTAGAGTTCGAACAGCGACATTCCCAACGGCTCAAAAGTGTCTAGATAAGCCGGGGCGATTCAGCCCGCATCTCTGTCAACTGAAGTCCGACCCGTTTACACAAAAATTCGGATACGCCCAATTATTTTTAAGGAAATCTATGCGCGTTGTTGTTCTCATGTCCACCTACCAAGGCGAACGGTTCATTGAAGAGCAGATTATTTCGATCCTGTCACAGCTACCGGAAGACGGTCAACTTATGATTCGTGATGATGGATCGACAGATCAGACCGTGCTCCGTATAAAAATACACCACGATCCTCGAATTTCACTAGTATGTGGGAGCAACATTGGATTTGTCCAAAGTTTTTTAAAACTGCTCGAAGTGGCCCCTACTGACGCAGAAATGATCATGTTGGCTGACCAGGATGATGTCTGGCTACCGAACAAAATCCAACGCGCGTGGCATGCAATCAATGGCAAGGATGCTGTCCCCACTCTGTACTGCTCCCGTCTTCAACTGGTCGATTTGGATTTAAAGCCACTCGGTCTTTCGCCTGCATGGCCGAGACCCCCCTCATTCCAGAATGCCCTCACAGAGAACATCGTGACCGGATGCACTGCGGCACTAAATCCTGCAGCCTTGCAGCTGGCCAAGAGGTACGGCAATGCTGAGAAAATCTACTTTCATGACTGGTGGCTTTACTTGGTAGTAGCTGCCTTTGGTCAGGTTATTTTTGACCCAGAACCGACCATCCTCTACCGTCAGCATGGTGGCAACGCTATAGGTATGGGCGCCGGTATGGCACGCTATTTGGCTATCCTGCGATTCTTACGTAAACGCAACTGGGTGCATATCATGTTCAACCAGATCGAAAACCTTCGCGCCATACATGGCCCGCACCTTCCGCTTGACCACAAAATATTGCTGGACAGGATGTTCAATCCTCATGATTCGAAAGCCATCGCCCGCTTGCTCTGTACGCCAAAACGTGTTCGACAAACATTGCTCAGCGATATTTTGTTTCGAGGCATCCTTGCACTAGATCTTCTAAGCGGACGCGGACTGCTGCCAAAGTAAGTCGGGCCGAACCCTGCTAAAAAATTTGAACCGAAGCGGTGCAGCAGAAACTATTCGATATCGGTGAGCATAGTGCACTTGCAGAAAATTAATGGGATCAGCATTGGATTCGTAGGTCAGCACAACCACAAGAACCCGATACCGAGCCATCATTGCAGCAATCAGTTTGACAATACCACTGAGGGACTCGCAAGAAATGTAATAAATTCCCTTTGTTCTGGCCGTTGTCGGCCGACCACCTCTTCCTTCAAAGAAAATTTATGTCGTTGCCCGACCATCTGTCCTTGGAGTGTCGCAAGCCGAAGACTCTCGGGAAATGTCACTTCCCAATCAGGCTGCCACGGGGCATGCCTGACATCACAAAAACCAGCTTGTAAAAGAAGTTTATTCAGCAGGTCATGGTTGAACAGTTGCAAATGGCGTGGCGGCTCTACGCCTCGCCAAGCAGAGCCAAACCTCTTATATCCATGCGATTTTATATTGGGAGTTTCAATCCAAAGAACACCGCCCGGGGCTAGAAGTTGTCTGGCCGCCAATAGCAACGCACGCGGATCGTGCACATGCTCGATAACATGGCTTATTGTGATGGCGTGAAAAAGTTCTCCGGTCGCTACAAGCTCCTCCAATTCGCCAGTATGGACCCTAAATCCACGTGCGCGCGCCCGATTAGCGGCACTAGGGTCAATCTCTGTTCCCGTACATACCCATCCGGCGACTCGCGCCCAAGCCATGAATCGTCCGTTTCCGCAACCAATGTCTAGCAGCTTCTGACCAAATTCAGGTCTCGGTAAATGGCGCATTGCGCCATCAAATGCCGCTCGCTGCCTAGGACGCAGATACAGAAGACATCCGAACATCCAAAACAACCTTTGCTGCTGATTTCCAAATTTCATTCGGATGTATTGTCGCGTTACCAATTGCTTTAGCCTCCGCAATAGTCCAGCCCCACGGTTGGCAGGATCATCGTCTACCCTATCGTGATGGGTGAAATAACTTTTGTAGGCAATTCCTATGGTTGCTCGGTTTGGTCGAGGGTCGAGATATGCAAGGCCACACCCCCCACATCCGAACATCGTCCATTTTCCCGGTGCGCAATGAAATAACCTGTCCTCAAGACCTTCATGCAGCAGCGTCCGCTTGGTATCTTGGCATAGCGGGCAACACCCGAGCACTTGCAAGCCGTCAATCGGCCATTCCAATAAAGTGCCAACGGCCGTCTCGCTTTCAGTATTCATTTTTCAACTCGTTTGCTCATCCGTGATCAAAATCTGCTCAAGAGACTTGCCAGCTAATAAAAGAACGAAGTTGGCCCTGTAAAACCATGCCAGCACCATCGGAAAAACCAGAACTATCGTTCGTTGCATCCAAGAATCAAGGAGGCTGAGCGCTCCCAAGGCAATGGCAAATGCCACTGATCCAGTGTAAATCACCCAGCAGATTCTTCGTTGACTTTCGGTTAGTCGCGCACAAGCCACCCAGCAGAACAGGCCCCCGTCGATTAGCACACGGATGGTCCACGCGAGGGCTGCACCAATAATCCCAAACCGCTGGGTCAAAAACCACAAAATGAATAAATAGCAGAATAATTCGCTCAAGTGGATTTTTGCGATAATGTCAGTCCGTCCAAATGATTGAACCTGAACAAAAAACACTAACGCGACACAGTTGGCAAAAACTCCCCCCGCAAGTATCTGCAAAACTATTGCACTCTCACTTGGAAAAGTGCTACCAAGCCACATCTGTAAAAGTTGCGGTGCAAAAATAGCAAGCAGGGCTGCCGGAAACGCACAGCCAATTGCGGCCCATGTGGCTACCACCACCGTGAGGTGGCCACTGTTTTCTTTCGGTTTTGCCCAGTTCGATACAAACACGGGAAAAAGTACAGGGAGTACTGCGGCAGGTATAAGTGATAGTTTTGTTGCAACTTCATAGGGTGTTACATAGCGTGCAACATCTTCAACAGATCTAATCGCACCAATATAAAAACGATCCATATATACCATGACGGGGCCGATAATGTTGGATAGTGTCAACCAACCGCCAAAATGGAAAAGCGGCCTCAGCACAGAGAGAGAAAACACAGGGAATGCACTGAACAACGTTGGAAGAAGGCGGCTGCATTGATATGTGTGGACCAAGGCAGCACTCACCCGCACAACTAATAGAATAACTATTGCGGATGTTAGATTTGGCATCCATATACTTACAACGGCCGGTCCAAGATAAGAAAAAATACCCACAGGAATTTTAACTTTATTAATTTCATCAAACCTTCCGTATGCAGAAAGAACTCCAGTTAACAGTGATGTGGCAAAGATGGCAGGAATAGAAAATGCAAAAACTCTCAAGCTCCAGACTATCTCCTCAGTGAGATAAAATAAGGGTCCACTCATTTTATTTGCCACTAATTCAGCAGCATAAAAAATAATAACCGAGAAAATTGCTCCAATGGCCAAAACGGCAGTCAGTGAAGATTTAATGATTAAGAGTGCGGATTCGCAAGATCCTTTTTCTGGGATTAATGAAGAAAGCTTATAGGTCACTGCGGATCCAAGCCCCATGTCAAGCAAGCTGACATAGCCAATAGCCGCGAGCATTAGAGAAAGCACACCAAATCTTGGTAACCCAATATTGCTAATCAATAATGGAATTGAGATCAATGCCATAACAAGAGGAAGTACTATTCCCGCGGCATTGAATAGGAAATTTTTACGTGTTATCACGGATATTTTCGGGATATTTCACATATAAATACTAACGCCGTATCACGCTATTCTTTTAACCTTTTATGCATGAAAAAACCTCCCGCTAGCAGGTGCAATGATTAATCTATATATCTCGTTCCCAAGGCAATCCTGATCGACCGCGAATGGTGTTGCAGTCCATTGTGAACCCTTCGGCCAGTACCGCATCGGCATTCCCGATCAACACTGGGTTAAGCGCTTTCCAATATTTGTAAAGAACCGATCCATCGTCAAGTACATAAAGCTTCATGTCTGCCGAGCTGTAGCCCCTCATGAACCCGCCATCAATTTTTGAAGTTAATGCCTCTCCAGGTTGAAAGAAGCGTGGACATGCTTTTTCGATAGCTTCAAATATTCTATTGGCTTTTAAGCTGCCGGCATTGATTGCGAATCCAGGAGGCGTGACGGGATATTGAAGAGGGCAAGCCCAAAATCCAAATTTTCCGAGCGTCTCAGTCCTGATTGAGTCAAGGTTTCGAAATGCTTGGCTGGCTAGTCCCCTGGAAGGCAGCAGCCGGCAATCATCTGGCTCTTTTAACCAAAGACGCTGTACCCCGAGCATGTCATTGATTATCTTTTTGATCGCCTCATTAGGATGGCCGTTGGACGTCATATAGTCAGGCATTGAGGGAATCAACAGCGTCAAGGAATTGGAAGCAGCAAGCATTGCCTGCACTTTTCGACCTTCTGCAGTTTTCTCAGCATCTGGCCCGCTGGAAATATTGATCCAGCGCGAGGTCGCCGGGAACTTTGGAGCAATCAAGGAATATGAAATTGACGTTACCGTGACATAAGTTGATGGCTTCGACAAGGCCGCTTCGTCAAGCGTAATGTGAAAGAATGGGGAGCTATTCCAAGGAGCAAGTCCCCACCAGTGCCATGGGTTGTTTTGGTAAACAACCAGGGCTTGGAGTCCAACCACACCGACTGCAATCACCACCCTGAATCCACGCGTTGCCGGCAGTCGATATATAAGTGCGATACACAAGGGTCCTGCCGCCAGCAGCATGGGGATGAAGTAGCGACCATTGCCCGTTGTCGCCAACCACATAACAAAAGCAGCCGATAAAAATGCCGTCATTACCATCACCGGGGAAAGACGCCACTTTACACGCCAGGCAAGGGCGATCCAGATCAAAATCAGTGTGGCGATGACGGCAAATCGTATGTCCGGGGCCATGATCTCGACATAAACACCCGCATCGGGGGCTGCCATCGCGATTGGGCGCAAGATGGCATCACGCCATGTGTCAGGCAAAAAACGGATCATGGTTGCCAGCCCAGCAAGACACGCAAAGGGGCAAACCAGGGGTCATAAAACGGGTAGACCGGGTTGCCAAAATGAATCCAAAGCTGCCAACCCCAATAGCCATATGCAAGCAAAAATCCGGCTACCGTCGCGACGCCACCCAGAACTGTATTCAATACCTTCGTCTTGAAAGTGGGCGCTGAAAGCATCCAGAGCCCAGGCAGAAGGATTGCCAGAGGGCCATTACTCAACTTGCAAGCCACAGATATTCCAGCGAAAAGACCCGAAAAAAGCACCGCGTTACGAGCTGAAAGTTTTCGTGACCGGTCACTGTCCAGCGTCTCCAAGGCCCAAGCGAAGGCCCACACAAATGGAATGGCGGCCAGCAAGTCGTTGGAAGTGGAGTCAAACAGTGACAACACCAATACCGACATGAAGGCCAACACCACCGCCAGCATACGCATAAAGGCGTCGAACCACTGATACCCCGGCATGCATGTGCGGGCGATCATCCATACTGGTGGTACAGCCAGCCAGCTCAAAGTGGCCAGCACCACGCCAGACCACGCCCCCGACAACCCACTTGCCGACAGCTTGTAGACCGGCCAATACAAGTAAGGAAACTGGTAGGACTGGTAGGAAGCCGCCAGAAAATCAAGGTCAAATCGAGGGTGCCCGGCCGTCCAGCCTAAATAAATATGGTGATTCAAGGCATCCCAGCTGATACCGATTTCACCCAAAAATAGCGGTATGGATATGAAAGCCATCCATGCCAAAACTCCTACGAAGGGCAATTCCCAACGCAACAGACGGGAAGGCATCTCGCGCTCGGTGAACGTCATTGGCTTACCTGGCGGTTAGGCGATAACCAACAGGAATGCAGAGCCCCGGCAAACAAGGTTGAGGTGGCAACCTGCGCCCCCAGAATCATGAGCGTGACCGCCGGAATCGCACTTCGCATCGTCGCTCCGGGGTCCATGACGCCAAATCCCTGAGACCGCCAGTCCAGCACCAGTGAAACCGACCATGCCAAACCGACAAAGACCAAGAGCAAGCCTAAAATCAGGCCGGTTTCCAGCTTGAGGTAGGGGTCAAGTCGTTGCAACCAGCGCTGAGGTGGCACAACGCCAGACAAAATTCCCATCCATTTGGTCAGTACCGCGAGTTGCACCATCTGGGCTCCGAGCACGGTGGCTGCGGCCATGTACAAGAGCGAATGGATATCAAGGCCTATCAATTTCAGGTTCAACGGACCGTGTTGCAACAGCACGAAACCGAACGCACCACATGCCAGCAATGTCAGGCCAGGGTACAAAAAAAGCCAGCGTGGGCAAAACAACAGCAAGAACCGCAGATGACGCCAGCCATCGCGCCAGGTGCGCAGGTGGGGGGGGCGGTCGCGCCCATCGGGGCGCAAGGTGGTGGGCACTTCTTCAATGCGCAAGCCCGCCAGCGCTGCCTTGGCGATCATCTCACTGGCGAACTCCATGCCCGGGGTAACCAGACCCAAACGCAAAATGGACTCACGCGAAAAGCCGCGCAGGCCGCAATGAAAGTCACCTATTTTTGTACGGAAAAACAAACGGCCGATGAAGCTCAGTACAGGGTTGCCAAGGTAGCGGTGCAGTGCCGGCATGGCGCCAGGTTCAATGCCACCTTGAAATCGGTTGCCCATAACGAGATCGGCGCCTGCACGCAGCCGCTCAATATAGCCGTCCAAACGGGAGAAATCGTAGCTGCAATCCGCGTCGCCCATGATGACGTAACGGCCACGCGCAGCTTCGATACCAACCATCAAGGCGGCGCCGTAACCTCTGGTAGGCACGCGAACTACCCGGGCACCTGCCGTTTCAGCGATGTCAACTGAACCGTCGATCGAGCCATTATCGGCCACCAGCACTTCTCCCTGAATGCCGCTTTCTTCCATATAAGCATGGGCAGCCTTGACGCAGGCAGCCACAGTTTTTGCCTCATTCAGGCAAGGCATTAGCACCGTCAATTCAAGCAGTGACTCGGTCATTTCAAGGGCGTGCAGTAAAGCTTTGAAAAAAGGAAAGTCAAAGAAAAACGAGCGGCCTAAGCCGCTCGTTTTTCAGTCTATGCAGTATTAACCGCGGCAGGAGCCCGGCAGGAACTTGGCCAGAATTGGATTGGTGGCACCTGGGCCACACTTCCAACCACCAACCACTGTGCCTTGCGTATAGGTAGTGATGGCCGCGCCTGTAGCGTCGGTGGGTGTCAAATCAAGAGTCTTCCCATCAATATTAGCATCACCGAAACCCTGCGCTTTCACGGTGATTTTTCCTACCCCGTTTGTCTCGATAGACGCTACGTACTTGGAAGTCGCAGACGTGGATTCACAACCCCAAGAATTTCCCGCCACAGTCGTTAGTGAACCAGTCTGGTATACCTCGGAAATGGTTGTGCGGCAGGCGGAAGCGGCCAAAACCACTTCAGACAGCTTGGCGCGCTTGGTGTAGTCCTGGTAAGCAGGCAGAGCCACAGCAGCCAAGATACCGATGATCGCAACCACGATCATCAATTCGATCAGGGTAAAACCCTTTTGTGCCATATGCATGGAACGCTTCATAAAAACTCCTTGGAGGTCAAACGCAATGAAAAACCTGCAGAAGAATTCTCCAGGTTCACGGTTTTAGGAGCAGCTTTCGTGCCAGACGTTGGTTGCAACAAGACGTGTCACAGTTTGGCACGTTGCGAGTGCATTCTCCAAGGTTTGCCCAGCCACCCCCGCTTGAGCGGAGTGATTGTGACAATTTTGTCGCATCGAATGTGTCGCAAAGTGCGTCTTTGTCTTACACATTAAGTCGTCGCTTGGGCCTTTGCCAAAAATGTCTCGCTTGCGCTGGAGAACCCAAGCGCCGGGGCTAGTTCTTTTTTAGCGAGGGGCCCACCCAATCTGCACCCATGGCCCGACGTTGCCCGCATGGGCGCCGGCCCTTTGTGCAATGCTGGGGGAGTAAACGCTTATCTGTACACAAATAGGCCTCAAGCCCTTATGCAGCAGGCGCTAGCAGTCATCAAAATCGGTGCCGCTTACACCTCAAACTCCTGCCCCGCCTGTAGCCACGCAATGTCATGCGGGGCCTGGCCGCCGGGCTGCGTGATGGCGTCGAAGTGGCGGAGCTCTTCGACGATCAATCGCGTTTCCGACGGCTTGGTGTGCGTGATGTAGATGGGGCACGGTTTGCCGGGCTGCAGTTGCGCCAGTTCTTGCGCCAGGGTGTGGGGTGCCAGGTGCAGACTGCGCTGCGCCAGGGCGCTTTCGGTGTTGCTGAACGCGGTTTCTATGACCAGCATGGCCACGGGCAGCTGGTTGATGCGCTGCCAGAAGGCCGGGTTGGGGCCGGTGTCGCCGCTGAACGCCCACCAGCCGGTGCGGCCGCGCACGGCGTAGCCCACGGCGGGAACGGTGTGGATGGCGGGCAGTACCTCGATATCGAGGCCGGCGATCTGCAGCATCTGTCCGGTGTGCAGCGCCTGGTACGCAAGAAAAGGATTGGCTGCGTTGGGTATGCGGCTGAAATCGGGCCAGATGGTGTTGTTGAAAATGTGGGCCTGCAGTGCGGCGATGGTGGCGGACAGGGCGTGCACCCGCACCGGCGTGCTGCGCAGGGACGACACGGCGTCCAGCATCAGGGGCAGGGCGGCCACATGGTCGAGGTGCGCATGCGTGAGCAGTACATGGTCGATCTGACGCATTTCTTCCAGGGTGAGGTCGCCCACGCCGGTGCCCGCATCAATGAGAATGCGCCCGTCGATCAAAAACGAGGTGGTACGACAACCTTGGGCAATGGCGCCCGAGCAGCCCAACACGCGAACCTTCATGCCACCGCCTTACTCTGGGTTGCAATGGGCTGAGCCGCCCAGTCTGCGTTCCACGCAAATATGGGCGCAGAGCTGGAAAGCCAGCCACACGCCCGAAGCCTCACGCCAGCTCGAACTGCATCTCGGTGCCTGCGAGTGTGATCCGGTCGCCATGCTTGAGGGACAGGGGGTTGGCGCCGATGGCGGTACCGTTGACCAGGGGCATGTCGGGGCCTTCGACATGCGCCAGCACATGGCCCTGGTGGCGCTTGGTAATGGAGGCCACGGCCACGCCAGGTTTGCCGATGGTGGTGACCACTTTCTGCAGGACCACCTCGCGCCCGGCAGCCGCGCCCGACATCACGCGAATGACCGCCGAGGGCTGCGTGGCCGCCGCCGGGGTGGGCGCAACTGCGGGGCGGGGAACGGCACCCAGCGCGGGTGCCATGCCTGGCTTGAAGAGCATGGTTTTTTCGAAATTTTCGCCCTCGACCTCCTGAAGCAAGCGGATCCTGTATTTGCCGACTTCAATGACGTCACCGTTGCGCAGTTCCTGGCGCTTGACGGCCTTGGCATTGACATAGGTGCCGTTGGTGCTGCCCAGGTCTTCGATTTCCACACCGCCATCGGTCATGTGGATGACGGCGTGCTCGCCGCTGACGGCCAGGTTGTCGATCACGATGTCGTTGTACGGGCGCCGACCCAGCGTGGTCTGCTCCTTGGTCAATTCGACTTCCTTGATGACGACGCTGTCGATCGAAACGATCATTCTGGGCATGATCCACTCCTGCGGTGTTGGGTTGTTGTGGGGTCGAGCGGCATCATGCGGCCCGGATCAATCGGGACATGAAGCCGCGTTTCTTGCCGCCCGCCGCCATGTGTGCAAGCAGCACGCTGATGTTGTCGCGCCCTCCATAGGCATTGGCGGTGTCAATGAGCAGCGTGGCTTTTTCTGCGAGTGGCAGGGGGGTGCGCACCATTTCTGCCAGATCGGCATCGGAAACCATGTCGGTCAGGCCGTCCGAGCACATGAGGAACAAATCGTCCGGGGCCACCTGGAACTCGTTCACTTCCATCTGCACATGGGGCTCTACGCCCAGCGCTCGCGTGACGAGGTTGCGGCTGCCGGATGCGGCGGCCTGCTGGGGCGTGAGAAAGCCGGCGTCCACCTGTTCCTGCAGCCACGAGTGGTCGCGCGTGATTTGCTGCAACACGCCGCCGCGCAGGCGGTAACAGCGCGAGTCGCCGATGTGCCCCAGGATGAGCCGGGTATCCCGAAAAATGCCCACGACCAGCGTGGTGCCCATGCCGGCATACAGGGGGTTGGAAAGGGAGGCGCCCAACACGGCATGGTTGGCGTTCTCGACGCAGATTTCAAGCGCCCTTCGTACATCGGCAACCGGTGCATTCTTGCCGGCCTGAGCCAGCCAGCGCGCCATTTCGGTGCGAATGAACGTGGTGGCCATGGCGCTGGCCACTTCACCCGCGTTGTAGCCGCCCATGCCGTCCGCCAGAATTGCGAGGCGCGCATCGCGGTCGAAGGCCACTGCATCTTCGTTGTTGTTGCGCACCCGTCCGCAGTCGGTGCGGGCAAAAAATTCATAGGTCATGGAGGTTGCCGCGTGCGTCGTCAGGCAGCCGAATCCGGTGGGAGCACCGAATTCCGGACAGGGGCAAGTTCCATCACCGGTGTCTGGAAAGCCGCCATGTCTGGCCCATTTGCATCGCGCCCCGCATCATAGACGAGTGTTTCGTCTGGCAGTGCCATGGTGGCAAGAGCAGGGACCATGCCTGGGTACATGGATGGCGATGGCTTTGCATGGTCAAAAACGGCTCTCGGTCGTGCGGTGGTGCACGGAGCTAAAAGCAATTTCTGCGCCCGTGTCGGCCTGGGCATCGCCAAGGGGCAATTGGACCTTGTTGGCAGGGGGCGGCGCTCCATGCCGTCCTTTTTTTCCGCCGGGGCGGGGAGCAGGGTGTCATGGGGGTGTCATTTTTGTCACACTCCATGCCGTCTTGGTTACTGCGGAGATGCGGCACGCCGGGCACGCGGCCAGAACTTCCCGATGCCCACCACGAGCGTGGCGCCCAGCGCGGCGGCCACGTAGTGCAGGGCCGGGTGTGCCAGTGCAAAGTCGTGCAATGAGGCATCGCTGACAATGGTTTCGCCGCCCACCCAGCCGATCAGGGCCGCACCCAGGACCACGATGACCGGAAAGCGCTCCATCAGCTTGATCATCAGCGTGCTGCCAAAGATCACCAGCGGAATGCTGATAGCCAGGCCCAGCACCAGCAGCACCAGGTTGCCATGGGCAGCGGCGGCCACGGCGATCACGTTGTCCAGGCTCATCACCAGGTCGGCAATCAGGATGGTGCGTACGGCGGCCATGAGGTTGCCGTAGGACTTGGATTCGCCCTCCTCGTCGCCGTCGTCGCTGAGCAGTTGCAGGCCGATCCACAGCAGCAGGCAGCCGCCCACGATCTGCAGGAACGACAGCTCCAGCAGCTTGGCAGCCACCACCGTCAGCACGATGCGCAGCACCACGGCCGCGCCGGAGCCCCAGAAAACCGCCTTGCGCTGTTGGTGCGGAGGCAGGGAGCGCGCTGCCAGTGCAATGACAACCGCGTTGTCACCGGACAGGATGATGTTGATCCAGACGATCTTGATGAGACCGATCCAGAAATCGGCATTGTGCAAAAAATCCATGACTTCACTCCATTGTTATGAATGCAAGAAGCGCCCGAAACCTTGGTTTCGGGCGCTTCTGTTTTTTTGGAGGAGCCAGTGTATCGGGCGGGGGGCGCCCGGGTCGTCCGTAATTCTGCTTACGAATTACTTCAGCTGGGCCTTGAGCAGCTTGCCCAGTTCCGACGGGTTGCGGGTGATGATGAAACCCGATTCTTCCATGATGGCCAGCTTGGCATCGGCCGTGTCGGCGCCGCCAGAGATCAGCGCGCCGGCATGGCCCATGCGCTTGCCGGGAGGCGCGGTCACGCCGGCGATGAAGCCCACGATGGGCTTCTTCATGTTGGCCTTGCACCACTGGGCGGCTTCGGCTTCATCGGGACCGCCGATCTCGCCGATCATGATGACGGCATCGGTGTCCGGATCGTCGTTGAAAGCCTGCATCACGTCGATGTGCTTCAAGCCATTGATGGGGTCGCCACCAATGCCCACGGCGCTCGACTGGCCCAGGCCCACTTCGGTCAGCATGGCCACGGCTTCGTACGTCAGCGTGCCCGAACGGGACACCACGCCGATGCGGCCCTTGCGGTGGATGTGGCCGGGCATGATGCCGATCTTGATCTCGTCGGGCGTGATCAGGCCGGGGCAGTTGGGGCCCAGCAGCAGGGTCTTCTTGCCGCCAGCGGCTTCCTTGGCCTTCATCTTGTTGCGCACCATCAGCATGTCCTTGACCGGAATGCCTTCGGTAATGCAGATGGCCATGTCCAGGTCGGCTTCGACAGCTTCCCAGATGGCATCGGCAGCGCCTGCGGGTGGCACGTAGATCACCGACACGGTGGCGCCGGTCTGCTGGGCGGCTTCCTTGACGGAGGCGTAGATCGGGATGTTGAAGATCGATTCGCCGGCCTTCTTGGGGTTCACGCCCGCCACGAAGGCGTTCTTGCCGTTCGCGTATTCCTGGCACTTTTCGGTGTGGAACTGGCCGGTCTTGCCCGTGATGCCCTGGGTGATGACCTTGGTGTCTTTGTTGATGTAGATCGACATGAAAGTTACCTATTCAGTTGGGGACAGAGCTTGTCCGCTGTGCGGCCTGCGGTCTGTCCCGCAAAATTATTTGGACACTGCCGCAACGATCTTTGTCGCAGCTTCGGCCATGGTGTCAGCGGCAATGATGGGCAGACCGCTTTCGGCCAGCATCTTCTTGCCCAGCTCTTCGTTCGTGCCCTTCATGCGCACGACGAGTGGCACGTTCAGGTTCACGGCCTTGCAGGCGGTGATCACGCCGGTGGCGATGGTGTCGCACTTCATGATGCCGCCGAAGATGTTGACCAGGATGCCTTCGACCTTGGGGTTCTTGAGCATGATCTTGAAGGCTTCGGTGACCTTCTCGGGGGTGGCGCCGCCGCCCACGTCCAGGAAGTTGGCCGGCTCGCCGCCGAACAGCTTGATGGTGTCCATGGTGGCCATGGCCAGGCCGGCGCCGTTCACCAGGCAGCCGATGTTGCCATCGAGGCTGATGTAGGCCAGGTCGAACTTGGAGGCTTCTACTTCGGCCGGATCTTCTTCGTCCAGATCGCGGAAGGCCACGATTTCGGGGTGGCGGAACAGGGCGTTGGCGTCAAAGTTGAACTTGGCGTCCAGGGCCATCAGGTTGCCCTTGGAGTCGCAGTTCAGCGGGTTGATTTCCACCAGCGACGCGTCGGTGTCCATGTAGCACTTGTAGATCTTGGCGAAGATGTCCACGGCCTGGTCGATGGAGGCACCGGTCAGGCCGATGGCTGCGGCCACCTTCTTGCTTTGTGCGGCGGTGATGCCGACCAGTGGATCGATCATCTCGGTGATGATCTTCTCGGGCGTGGAGTGGGCCACTTCCTCGATGTCCATGCCGCCTTCGCTCGAAGCGATCAGGGCCACCTTCTGCGTGGCGCGGTCGGTCACCAGCGACACATACAGTTCGTTCTTGATGTCGGCGCCGTCTTCGATGTACAGGCGGCGGACCTTCTGGCCTTCGGGGCCAGTCTGGTGCGTCTTGAGCTGCATGCCCAGGATGTCGCCAGCGAGGCGCTTGACGTCGTCGATGGTCTTGGCAACCTTCACGCCGCCACCCTTGCCACGGCCACCGGCGTGGATCTGGGCCTTGACCACCCACACGGGGCCGCCGAGTTTTTGGGCTGCTTCAACGGCTTCTTGCACCGTGAATGCGGGAATGCCACGCGGAACGGGCACACCAAAATTGCGCAAGATTTCCTTGCCTTGGTATTCGTGAATCTTCATGAGGTCTCTCTCAGGGAAGGGTGGTATTTACCCGTTTACCATGGACTATTGTCTGGCCGCGGGCGGGGACATGGCAGCCGGCGACTGTATCATGCTGCAATGCACCATCCCTTGTGCCAAGCTTACAGGGGTGGGCCAGCGCGCAATCACCCCCTTGCAGGAGCTTTCCGATGTCCAGAATCTTTATCGATGGCGAAGCCGGCACCACGGGCCTGCAGATCCGCGAGCGCCTGCAGGCCATGCCGCAGGTCGAGCTGGTGAGCATTGCCCCCGCATTGCGCAAGGATCCCGCGGCCAAGCGCGACCTGATTGCGGGTGTCGATCTGGTGGTGCTGTGCCTGCACGACGATGCCGCACGCGAAACCGTGGCCATGGTCGATGGCATCGAAAAGACCACCGGCCGCCAGGTCAAGGTGATCGACGCCAGCACCGCGCACCGCACCGCGCCCGGTTGGGTGTTTGGTTTCCCCGAGCTGGCCGCGGGCCAGGCGCAGGCCGTGCGCGAGGCGCTGCGCGTCTCCAACCCCGGCTGCTATGCCACCGGTGCCATTGCGCTGCTGCGGCCATTGGTCGATGCAGGCCTGGTGCCCAACGATTTCCCGCTCGCGCTGCCCTCGGTCAGCGGCTATTCGGGCGGCGGCCGCACCATGATCGAAGCGTATGAGCAAGGTCAGGCGGCGCCGTTCGAGCTGTATGCGCTGGGCCTGTCGCACAAGCACCTGCCGGAGATTCTGAAATACACCGGGCTCACGCGCCGGCCCATCTTTGTGCCCGCTGTTGGCAACTTCCGCCAGGGCATGCTGGTGCAACTGCCCCTGCACCTGGATCTGCTGCCGGGCCAGCCCAAGGCGGCCGATCTGCACGATGCCCTGGCAGCGCACTACGCGCAAAGCAATACGCCCGCGCAATGGGTGAGCGTGCTGCCGCCCACCGAAGACGGCAAGCTGGAGCCCACCGCACTCAACGACACCAACCAGTTGGAGCTGCGCGTGTTC
The DNA here is from genome assembly GCF_058793725.1 of Acidovorax sp. GW835-FHT14B10. Taxonomy (NCBI): domain Bacteria; kingdom Pseudomonadati; phylum Pseudomonadota; class Betaproteobacteria; order Burkholderiales; family Comamonadaceae; genus Acidovorax; species Acidovorax sp. GW835-FHT14B10. Next base: position 23,359 of record NZ_JBXAGC010000003.1, on the reverse strand, counting down.
GCCAACGAAACCTACCGCCACGCGGTGCTGGTGGCCCGCCTCGACAACCTGGGCAAGGGCGCCAGCGGTGCGGCGGTGCAAAACCTGCAGTTGATGCTGGGTCTGTGAGCGGGCAGGCCCCGCGGATGAGCAGATTCGGTGACGGATTTGCTCATTATTGAAGAGCTGGCGGCGCTTATCGGCAAGGCGCTTTCGGCTTTTCTGGTTTCAATTCTGCAGTGAAGCCGGCCACGGAGGATTGCCGCAACCCCTCCCGCGCTTTCACTCCGCTTCTTGGTCCGGGCTGCCGCCCTGCACCACGCGGCGCACCACATCTCCCGCAAAACCGCGCGCGGCCAGAAAGCGCATCTGCCGCGCCCGCTCCTGCGCATCGGTGGCCACGCGGCCAAAGCGCTGGCGCCAGACGGCCTGGGCGCGCTCCTGTTCGGTGGCGCGCAGGCGTTCGGCCGTGGCGCGCACCAGATCATCGTCGAGCCCCTTGCCGCGCAGTTCCTGTACCAGGCGCTGCGTGCCCAGCCGCGCGGCGCGGCGGTGCACCAGCGATTCGGCCACGCGCGTGGCGTTGATGAAATCCTTGGCCTGCAACTCGTCGAGTACGGCGTTCAGGTCATCGCCCTCTTGCACATGGCGCGCCAGCTTGGTCGCCAGCTCGGCGCGCGAATGCTCGCGCTGGGCCAGCAGCCGCAGTGCGCGGCCCTTGAGGGAAAGGGTGCCAAAGCCCATGGTGGTGATGCTCTGCTATGGATGGCTGCTGGCGCTTATCGGACAAGCGCCAGCGGCCTGATTCACATCTAACAAGGGTGCAGCAGGCGCCCGCTGCTTGCCTTGCTTACTTGTCTTCCTTCTCACCCTTGGCGGGCTTGCCGGCGGGTGCGGCTTGCAGGGCGGCAGGCAGCAGGGCGATGCCCAGGCTCTCGCGCACCTTGTTCTCGATCTCGCGGGCCAGGTCGGGGTTCTCGCGCAGGAACTCGCGGGCGTTGTCGCGGCCCTGGCCGATCTTTTCGCCGTTGTAGGCATACCAGGCGCCGGCTTTCTCGACGATCTTGGCGTTCACGCCCATGTCGATGATCTCGCCTTCGCGGCTGATGCCTTCGCCGAACAGGATGTCGAACTCGGCCGTCTTGAAGGGCGGGCTCACCTTGTTCTTGACCACCTTCACCTTGGTTTCGTTGCCGATGGCGTCGTCGCCCTTCTTGATGGTGCCGGTGCGGCGGATATCCAGGCGCACCGAAGCGTAGAACTTGAGCGCATTGCCGCCGGTGGTGGTTTCGGGCGAGCCGAACATCACGCCGATCTTCATGCGGATCTGGTTGATGAAGATGACCATGCAGTTGGTCTTCTTGATGGTGGAGGTCAGCTTGCGCAGCGCCTGGCTCATCAGGCGGGCCTGCAGGCCGGGCAGGCTGTCGCCCATTTCGCCTTCGATTTCGGCCTTGGGGGTGAGGGCGGCGACCGAGTCCACCACGATCAGGTCCACGGCGCCCGAGCGCACCAGGCTGTCCACGATTTCGAGCGCCTGCTCGCCGGTGTCGGGCTGGCTGATCAGCAGGTCGGACAGCTGCACACCCAGCTTCTGGGCGTATTGCACATCGAGGGCGTGCTCGGCGTCGACGAAGGCGCAGGTGCCGCCCTGCTTTTGCATCTCGGCAATGACCTGCAGCGTGAGCGTGGTCTTGCCCGATGATTCCGGGCCGTAGATCTCGACCACGCGGCCGCGCGGCAGGCCGCCCACGCCCAGGGCAATGTCCAGGCCCAGAGAGCCGGTGGAGACCACCTGGATGTCCTCGATCACCTCGCCCTCGCCCAGGCGCATGATGGTGCCCTTGCCAAATTGCTTCTCGATCTGGGCGAGCGCGGCGGCCAGGGCCTTGGCCTTTTCGGTGTTCACGGGCAATGCGGGATTGGTGCCTTTGACTGCGACGTCCATGGGAAACTCCTTGAAAAACAACAGGTTGGATGCGTGCATCGCTCTGCGGTTAATCACAGGCTGGATGCTTGAACAGTAGTTTATGTGAGCAATGCGGTCGGCATAAAGCAATTTTTAGTCAGTTTGCCTGACAATGTGGCATGGCTGATTTTTCACCCGTCACGCCCCCCGCGACGCTGGACGACCGTTGGCGGCAAACCCACCTGGGCCGCCTCATGGGCAGCGCGCTGCGCCGCTTTGATGCCCGGGTGCTGCAACTCATGGCGCGCAACGTGGAGGTGCCCCTGGCCCTGTCGAACCTGGCCGCCCGCGACCAGGTAGGGGCCGCGCACATCCACCTCACGCGCCACCTGGCGCTGGGGGGTGACCGCCTGACCGACCTGGCCCAGCGCGCAGGCATGACCAAGCAGTCGATGGCGCAGCTGGTGGACCAGTGTGAAGCCTGGGGATTGGTGAGCCGCGAGAGTGACCCGCACGACGCGCGGGCACGCCGGGTGTGCTTTACGCCCACCGGGCTGACCTGGCTGCAGGGGTTTCGCGATGCAGTGACGCAGGCTGAAGCCGAATTTCGCGCCGAGGTGGGCGATGACGTGGCCACCGTGGTGTGCCTGGGTTTGGAGGCTTACGCGCAATAGGACACCCATCGCAATGTCGAAGCTGGTCCTGTCGCAGTGAGCACAAGGCTGTAGGCGGCCCACAAGGTGGTCGAGGCGGGGTTGGTGCTAACGGAAACAGGCACATTCGCGTTCAGCGTGGCCAGTGCGGCACTGCCCCCGGAGGACAACGCAGACACCGTCAGGTCTGCGTCCGAGCCCATCAGCAAGTGCCTGGACGCCGAAAAACTCACGCGGTACGTGCGGCCTGCCACCGGGTCGATCGTCTGCTCGATGCCCCCGGGGCTGTCGCCTTTGAGGTCAATCACATGGGTGCCGTCCACCGCCAGGGGCCCAGGACACCCGACCCCAAACGCTGGTCCGCTACAGCCGCTGGGGGTGGTGAAACCATCGCGCCAACAACCTTCTCAAAAACCAAAATGCGCCCTGCAACAGCTGTGCAGTGCGCATGGGATGAACGGACAGCGAGGGCCCCTTTCAAAGAAGCCCCCGGTCAAGCCACTCTGTGGCCCCCGGTCATGTTCAGTGGGTGTTGCGCTGAGCTTGTTGGGCCGCAAGGCGGCTCACATCGCCACCGAGGCGGCGCACTTCGGCCACAAACTCGGGGCCGCTGCGCAGGCGGCGGTACTCGGCCAGGCGGGCTTCGTAGGCGGGATCGGCGTCGGGGGTGCGGTCGCCTGAGTTGGCTTGGCCCAGGCCAGCGCGGTTCCACAGATTCAGGTCGGCTTGCACTTCAGCGCGGCTCAGTCCGGGGCCTTGGGCGACGGGCTCATCGCCACCCCATTGTTCGTTGATCGGTGTGGCGGCAGAAGCAGCACCGGCAAAGGCGGCAGCAGCCACAGTGGCGATGGCGATCAGGGTCTTGGCGGTAGTCTTGGCGTTGGTCATGGCAGTTCTTCCTTTGGAGTGATTCCTGCAGTGCGTGATTGCGTTCTGCATGGGAAGAAGTTTCCGTTTTTGGCGCCTTGGCGTATGTGCGTAAACGCACAGGTTTTGCGAGGTCGCCGCCCCGCCCAGGCCGCTGTGCTCACCCCCCCGAAGCCGGCCCCCACAGCTGCGACGGCCGCTTCACATGCAGCACCTGCAACGGCTGCGAGCGCCCGCGCACCTGCACCTCTTCAGGTGTGCCCAAGGCGTCTGCCACACCGGCCAGGCGGGCAGCCTCTTGCGACAGCACCAGCCGCGCACCCACCACTTTGGAGTGGTCTTGCAGGCGGCTGGCGGTGTTCACCACCTCGCCCACGGCGCTGAAGGTGGTCGTGTCTGCGTAGCCCACTTGCCCGAGCGCCACACGGCCTGCGTGCAGGCCCATGCCAAAGTCCAGCGACTGGCCAAACTGGGTGCGAAAGGTCTCGCTCCAGGCGTCCATGCGCTGCTCGATCAACGCAGCGGCCTGCACGGCCTGGCGACAGGCGGTGGGCAAATCGGTCTCCAGCCCAAAGATGGCCATCACGCTGTCGCCAATGAACTGGTTGGCCATGCCGCCACTGTCTTGCACGGCCGCGCCCACGCGGGCGAAGTACTGGTCCAGCATCCAGGCCAGGTCAAACGGCCACTGCCGCTCGGCCATGCCCGACCAGCGGCGCAGGTCCACAAACAAGATGGCCACCTGCAGTTCTTGCCCCAGGCGCCCCGGCAGCGCGGCCTGACCGGGCTGGAACAGCGGCGTGACCCGCACATCGCCCGCAGGCCGCAGCTGGCAAGCCAGGCGCACGCCCGCAGGGGCCTGTACGCGGGCCAGCGTAATGCGCTCATCGCGGCCAGGCTCGGGCACATGGGCAGCAGGCCCATCCACCCGCACGCGGCAGGTAGAGCAGCGCGCCCGCCCGCCGCACAGCGCCAGGTGGGCAATGCCGTGGCTGCGGCTGGCCTCCAGCACCGTAAAGCCGCGCGGCACCTGCACGGCCCGGTCGGGGTAGTGCAGGGTGATGGGCCCGCCCCCACGGCAGCGGCGCAAGGTGCGCCACGCCCAGCGCAATGCCAATAGGGCGGCCACGGCGGCCACCCAGCCCCAGCGCAAGGCATCCTCCAACCCAGCCGACACAGCCACCGCCTGCGCGGTGCGGCCCGAGGGCGGCGGGGGCAGCGCACTCACCTCCCACGCAATCTCGCGCGCCATCGACAACAAGCCCAGCGCCGCCAGCACGGGCAGCAGCACGGCCCCCGTGAGCAACACCGGCTGCCAACGCCGCCACCCCGGCCGACCCCGCATTGCCATGTGCAGTCCCAGGCAGCCATGCCACCACGCAGTGATGAGCAACAGCGACTGCACCGCCAGGTTTTCGGGCCGGGCCAGGCCGTTCACCATGCGCCCGTAGGGGAGCGATGCGCCCATGGATTCAAACGCCCAGCGCGTGGCCACAAAGTGCCCGGCCAGCAGCAGCGGCAGGCACAGGCCCAGTGCCAGCCGCACACCCTCCACCCACGGCATGCGTAGGCTGCGCCGCTGCCACAGGGCCACGCCTGCCAGCGCCAGGTGCGTGAGCAGCGCGCCATACAGCAGCACCGTGCCAGGCACCGAATGCCACCCGCTGCTGATCCCATCCAGCAGCGCATCGGCCACCTGCAGCGACACCAGCCCCGTGGCGTGGTTGCCCAGGTGCAGGGCCACGTAGCACCACAGCACCAGGCCACTGCCCCAGCGCACTTGGCGAAGGGCAGGCAGGCGCGAGCGGATCAGGGCAAAGGACATGGAAGGGAGGCGATGGAGAAAATCAAAATACAGGACACCAAGATGCAATGAGGGGGCGAGCCCCCACCAGGAAGGGACACACAGACAGCACCACCGACGACACGACCGCCACCGCAGAAGGTCAGCACAGTGCTGGATTTTGAAGCTTGTGAGCATAATCCGCCCACTTCCCAGAATCCCGACGGCGACTGCCTGGGAGGCTGCGCCCATCCCTTTGGTTCCATGAACGCACCGCAATCCCCCCGCTCCACCCTGGCCCTGCGCCGCATAGCCCTTTTTGAAGGCCTGGGCGAGGCCTGCCTGGACCGCATTGCCGCCGAGTGCGACTGGCGCACGATAGAGGCCCGCACGCCCCTGTTCACCCGCGCATCGCCGGGCGGCGAGGTGTACTTTTTGTGCGCCGGGCGCGTGCGCATCACCACCTACGCAGCCAGCGGGCGCGAGGTCACGTTTCGGGACTGCGAGGCGGGCGAGCATTTTGGCGACCTGTCGGCCATCGACGGGCAGCCCCGCTCGGCCGACGTGGAGGCACTGGAACCCAGCGTGCTGGCCAGCCTGTCGGGCCCCGCCTTCATTGCGATGCTGGAGCGCGAGCCCATCGTCGCCATGCGCATGATGAGGAACCTCACAACCCTGGTGCGGCGCCTGACCGAGCGCGTGATTGACCTGAGCACCCTGGGCGTGCAAACCCGCCTGCACGCCGAGCTGCTGCGCCTGGCCCGTGCGGGCGGGGGGCAAGGCGACAACACCGCCCGCATCGACCCCGCCCCGGCCCACGCCGTGCTGGCCAGCAAGATCAGCACCAATCGCGAGCAAGTCACCCGCGAGATCAGCGCCCTGACCAAACGCGGCCTGTTGCGCAAAGAGGGCCCGCATGTGCTGGTGGTGGCCGATGTTGCCGGGCTGGCCAACCTGGTGGCGCAGGTGCGCGGCGACTGAGCGGCAGCAGCGTGGTACGCCGGTGCACCACCTCCATCCGAAGCACCATCAGACACAGTTTGCTTTTCTATTGATAGCTTTTAGCGCTTTATGGATAAGCGCTATGGGCCATTTTTTCCCAAATGATTGCCAGGGGCCACAACGGCGGCCGGGTCCGCCGCGCCACTGCCGTCTGCAGGCAGCGCTGCCTGCCCGGCGCCTTGCAGCAGCCATTGCCGAAAACACCGCAGCGCGTGCAGCTGCGTGCGCCCTTCGGGGTAACAAAACCAATAGCCCACGTCGCTCTGGTAGCCGCCGCGCAGCGGGGCGTCGGCCAGCGGCTCGCGCACCAGGCCAGCGGTGATTTCGTCCTGCACCAGACAGCGCGGCACCAGGGCCAGGCCCATGCCAGCCATCACGGCGCGGATCATGGTCTGGAACTGGTCGAACTGCGGTCCGCCCAGCGGGTCGATCAGGCCCACCACGTTGTGGGTTTCGCTCCAGCGCAGCCAGGCCTCGGGCACGGTCACATGGCGCAGCAAGGTCTGCCTGGCCACATCGCGCGGCGTGTGGAGGGGCCAGTCGGCCACCTTGGTGCGTGGGGCGATGAGCGCCACATCATGGCCCGTGATGTAGTGCGCATGGGCGCCGGGCCAGTGGCCGTCGCCGAACAGGATGGCGCAGTCCAGCTCGGGCCGGGTGAAGTCGTAGCTGTGCACATACGGCACGAAGTGCAGCGTGACCTGCGGGTGTAGCTGCTGGAACTGCGGCAGCCGTGGAATGAGCCACTTGGCGCCAAAGGTGGGCAGGCTGGACAGGTGCAGCGCGCCGCCGCCGTCGTCGCTGGTGATGAGCTCCAGCGTGGCGGCTTCGAGTTGCAGCAGCACGGCCTGCACGGCCTTCTCGTAGCGTTCGCCGGCAGGGGTGAGGGCCAGGCGCTTGCGGGTGCGCTCGAACAGCGGCACGCCCACCCAAGTCTCCAGGTCCTTGACCTGCTTGCTGACGGCGCTCTGCGTGAGGTGCAGCGCCTCGGCGGCGCGCGAGACGCCGCCGAACCGCGCCACGGTGGAGAACGCGCGCAGCAGGTGCAGCGGGGGCGCGAGGCGGCGCAGCGACATGGTAGGGGTACTTAAAACATTCCAGATTGGAATGTTATCAGGCATATCCATTGCTTGGTCAATGGTGTCCCTTTCGTTAACCTCGGTGCATCTCAAAGGAGAAAAAAGCTATGCAACGCCGTCACCTGCTGGCCACATTGGCAGCCGTATCTTTAGCGCCTGGAATGTCTTTTGCCCAGGAGGGCAAGCCATTGCGCATGATCGTTCCCTTCCCGCCCGGGGGCGCCACCGACATCACGGCACGCACGCTGCAGGACGCCATGGCCCGCATCCTCAAGCAGCCCGTGGTGCTGGAAAACCGCGGTGGTGCGGGCGGTTCCATCGGCATGGCGGAAGTGGCCCGCGCCCCGGCAGACGGCCTCACCATCGGCGTGGCCACGCTGTCCACCCATGGCGTGAACCCCGCCGTGTACAGCAAGCTGCCCTACCACCCCACCAGGGATTTCGTCGGCGTGACCGAGATCGTCAAGGCCCCGGGTGTCATCGTGGTCAACCCCAAGGCGCTGCCCGTCAAGGACTTTGCCGACCTGGTGAAATACCTCAAGGCCAACCCTGGCAAGGTGTCGTATGCCACGCCGGGCAACGGCACCATCGGCCACATGTGGGGCGAGCTGTTCAAGAGCAGCACGGGCACCTCGATGGTGCACATCCCCTACCGTGGCGCGGGCCCGGCCATCAACGACGTGCTGGCGGGCCAGGTGGCGGTGTACTTTGACCAGGTGGCTTCGTCGCTGCCGCACGTCAAGGCCGGCAAGGTCAAGGCGCTGGCCGTTTCGTGGCCCCAGCGGCTGGATGTGCTGCCCGATGTGCCTACCTACGGCGAACTGGGCCATGCCGCCAACAACGATCCGTCGTGGTTTGGCCTGGTAGCGCCGGCCGGCACGCCGCCGGCGGCGGTGGATCGCATCCAGCAGGCCGTGACCCAGGCCCTTCAGGAGCCCGCCGTGCGTGAGCGGCTGGCCGCACAGGGCCTGTACCCCTCGGGCACGACGCCCAAGGCCTTCACGGCCCAGATCGCCCGCGAAATCGACAAGATGAAGAGCGTGGCGGCATTCGCCAAGGTCAGCCTCGACTGATCGCAGCACGGGCCTGCGGGCCCGACGGCCACAGCCGGACAGGCACAGGAATAACCATGGGGTCTGTCGGGTCCGGGCGGCGAGGCCGGCCGCCCCCCCTTAAGCACACTCTGCCTATGCATGCAGCCTTGAAACTGATCAACCACCGCTTCCAGCAAGCCCAGCCCGGTGCCACGGGTTCGCCCGGTGGCGCAACGCCGCCCGCGCGCATGGTTTCGCACCAGCCCGGCACCACGCCGCTGGTGCTCGACTCCCCGCACAGCGGCACCCAGTACCCCGCCGACTTTGGCGCCGCACTCGACCTGGCCACGCTGCGCCGTGCGGAAGACACCCACGTCGAGAAGATCTACGCCTTTGCCCCCGCGCTCGGCGTGGCCTGGGTCGAGGCCCATTTCCCCCGCATCTACCTCGATGCCAACCGCGACACCACCGAGCTCGACACCACGCTGCTCGATGGTGAATGGACCGACGCCCTCTCCACCGACCCCCAGGTGCTCAGCAAGGTGCGCCTGGGCAAGGGCCTGGTCTGGAAGTTCACCGACGACGGCGAGCCCATCTACCAGCGCCTGCTGTCCGTGGCCGAGGTGCGCGCACGCATCGACCGCTGCTGGCGCCCCTACCATGCCGCCGTGGCGCAGGCCATCGATGCCGCCCATGCGCGCCACGGCTACAGCATCCACCTCAACTGCCACTCCATGCCCGCAGTGGCCGGGCGTTTTGCCACGGAATTCCCCGGCCTCGTGCATGCCGACTTCGTGGTGGGCGACCGCGACGGCAGCACGGCCAGCCCGGCGCTGTCGGCCCTGATCTGCGAGCACCTGCGCGGCTGCGGCTACAGCGTGGACTACAACCACCCCTACAAGGGCGTGGAGCTGGTGCGCCGCTACGGCAACCCGGCGCAGCACCGCCACAGCATCCAGGTCGAGATCAACCGCAAGCTCTACATGGACGAGCACACGCTGGCGCCGCACCCCGAAGGCATGGCGCGCCTGCAGGCCGACCTGCAGGCCCTGGTGCACAAGCTGCTGGCCACCGATCCGCTCTGAAAGGCAGCGGTGGCCGGGGGCGGCGCGCCACCGCCGCGTTCTCCCGGCAAAGGGCGCAGCATTGGCGGGGCTGCGCCGCCTAAAATCGTGGCACAGGCGCGGCGCCAGACCGCTGCCCCCCCACCAGGAGACCCCGCATGCGCATCCTCATTGCCGAAGACGACCAGGTGCTGGCCGATGGCCTGCTGCGCACGCTGCGCGGATCGGGCGCCGTGGTGGACCATGTGGCCAGCGGCGGCGAGGCCGATGCCGCGCTCATGACCAACAACGAGTTCGACCTGCTCATCCTGGATCTGGGTCTGCCCAAGATGCATGGGCTGGAGGTGCTCAAAAAGCTGCGCAGCCGGGGTTCGGCCCTGCCGGTGCTCATCCTCACCGCCGCCGACAGCGTGGACGAGCGCGTGAAGGGACTGGACTACGGCGCCGACGACTACATGGCCAAGCCGTTCAGCCTGCAAGAGCTCGAAGCCCGCGTGCGCGCCCTCACGCGCCGGGGCATGGGCGGCACCAGCAGCGCCATCAAGCACGGGCCCCTGGTGTACGACCAGGCCGGCCGCGTGGCCACCATCGACGGCAAGATGGTCGAGCTGTCGGCGCGCGAGCTGGGCCTGCTCGAAGTGCTGCTGCAGCGTGCCGGCCGCCTGGTGAGCAAGGAGCAACTGGTGGAGCGTCTGTGCGAGTGGGGCGAAGAGGTGAGCAACAACGCCATCGAGGTCTACATCCACCGCCTGCGCAAGAAGATCGAGAAAGGCCCGATCCGCATTGCCACGGTGCGCGGGCTGGGTTACTGCCTGGAAAAGATTCCCGGTTGAGGATGCACCCCCTGAGTCGCTTCGCGCCTTCCCCCTCTCTTTCGGGAGGGGGACGTACCCGGTGGCCTGGCAAAGCCAGTTCCACGGGTGCACTGGCCTGGGCCGTGCCAGTTGCATCGGCTGTGGGTGAGTGCGGTGTCCAAGTTTGAGGCAAAAATAATAGCTTCTGGCGCTTATTGGATAAGCGCTAGAGGCCAAAAAGGCTTGAAACCTTGAAAATCTTCCAGCGCGAGCAGCGCTCCCTGTTCGGCGAAATCCTCGACTGGATGCTCACGCCGCTGCTGCTGCTGTGGCCCGTGAGCCTGGCGCTGACCTGGCTGGTGGCGCAGGGCCTGGCCAACAAGCCGTTTGACCGCGCCCTGGAATACAACGTCCATGCGCTGGCGCAGCTGGTGACGGTGCAGCACAGCAAGGTGCAGTTCAACCTGCCCCAGCCGGCCAGCGAGATCCTGCGCGCCGACGACTCCGACATCGTCTACTACCAGGTGATGGGCCCCGGGCGCAAATTGCTCTCGGGCGAACGCGACCTGCCGCAACCCGATGACGACGACCGCCCGGCACCGGGCGACGTGCGCCTGCGCGACGCCGAATTGCGCGGCGTGGAGATCCGCGTGGCCTACATCTGGGTGCGCCTGCCGCTGCCCGATGCGCCGCTGGCCCTGGTGCAGGTGGCCGAAACGCGCGAAAAGCGCAGCGTGCTGGCCACCGAAATCATCAAGGGCGTGATGCTGCCGCAGTTCGTCATCCTGCCGCTGGCGGTGCTGCTGGTGTGGCTGGCGCTGGCGCGTGGCATCCAGCCGCTGAACCAGCTGGAGCAGCGCATCCGTGAGCGCAGCCCCGACGACCTCTCGCCGCTGGACGACCGCACCGTGCCGCTGGAGGTGGCGCCGTTGGTGTCCTCCGTCAACGACCTGCTCACGCGCCTGGGCGACTCGCTGGCCACGCAAAAGCGCTTTCTGGCCGACGCGGCCCACCAGCTCAAGACACCGCTGGCGGGGTTGCGCATGCAGGCCGACCTGGCCCAGCGCGAGGGCACCAGCACCGAAGAGCTCAAGCGCTCGCTGCAGCAGATTGGCCGCTCCAGCATCCGCGCCACGCACACCGTCAACCAGCTGCTGGCGCTGGCGCGCGCCGAGGGCAGCGGCGCGGGCATTGCCCGCGTGCCCTGTGACCTGGCCCGCCTGACCATCGAGGTGGTGCGCGACTCGGTGCCGCGCGCGCTCGACAAGCAGATCGACCTGGGCTACGACGGCGCCCAGCCGGGCGCCCCCGGCGTCTGGGTGGACGGCAACCCCACCTTGCTCAAGGAGCTGGTGCGCAACCTGGTGGACAACGCCATCAACTACACCCCCTCCACCCCCGACAAGCCCGGCGTGGTCACTGCCCGCGTGCTGGCCGACACCTTTGGCCATGTGCTGCTGCTGCAGGTGGAAGACTCGGGCCCTGGCGTGCCCGAGTCCGAGCGCGAGCTGGTCTTCCAGCCCTTTTACCGGGCGCTGGGCAGCGAGGCCGACGGCTCGGGCCTGGGCCTGCCCATCGTGCTGGAGATCGCGCGCCAGCATGCGGCCGAGGTGCTGCTGGAAAATGCCCACCCGGGCCAGCAACCGCCGGGCGCGCGGTTCACGGTGCGCTTTGCCGCGCGCTCGCCAGACGCCGATGCTCCGCAGGGTTGAGCCTGCCCGGGTACAGGCGGTGGTTTGCTGTTGAAATGGAAGCATGCAGCGCTTTGCTATCGAGCGCTGCAGCCGTTTTTCTTCCAATTTCCTCAGGGGCAGGCGCGCAGGGCCTTGTCGCCCAGGGCCTGGCGCAGCTGCGTTTCGGCCTGTGCGCGCGTGGCGCTGTCCAGGGCGGGCAGGCGCAGCGTGAAGCCCTGGGCCTCGGCCCGTTCCACCACCACTTTGGCGGTGCGCACGCCCTGGCCGTTGAGTGTGGCCAGCGCCCGCTGGGCGGCTTCTTCGGTGCCAAAGCGGCCCAGCGACAGGCCCGGCTCCAGGGCAGGGTTGCCGGGGCGGTCAAAGGGCAGCTTGCGGGCGCGCAGCTCGGCGCGCTTCTTTTCCAGCGCCTCGTCGTCGGCAAAGCGGCCCATGTACACCATCCAGCGCCCGGCAATGGTGGTGGCTTCGAGACTCCAGCTGTCTTGCGGCAGGCCGGCGGCGGCGCTGCGCACGGCGTCGGCCTGGCGCGTGTTCAGCACACCGGCCTGCAGGCACACCGTGGCGGCCTCGGCAGGGGCCTCGCTGGCCACGGGGGCCGCCACCGGGGCGGTGTCGCGGGCCGGCAGTATGCGCAACGTCTCGGGGCGGATCTGCTGCGCCAGGCGGTGGGGCTCGGACTGTTCGACCGGCGCCAGTCCCCAGGTGCGCAGCCAGCCCTGCGACCAGGCGTAATAGCCGGCATTGGCCAGCAGCAGGGCGATGACGGCGAGGCGCAGCATGGGGCAGATCTTTCAGGCGGGGCGCGCGGCAGCGGGCCGCACGCTGATTTCAGAGCTGGTGATGGCCTGCATGCCCTGCGCAGTGTGCACCAGCAGCGCGCCATCTTCGGCCACACCATGGGCCATTCCGGCCTGCCCGTCGCTGAGCGTCACTGCGCGGCCCTGCAGCACGTCGCGGGTGGCAAACCGGGCCTGCATGGGCGCGAAGCCATAGCCTTCGAACGACTGCAGCATGGCCACCAGTGGGGGCACGATGCGCAGCAGCGCGGTGGGTGCATCCAGCCCCGGCTCCACATCCTGCAGGCTGCCGGGCGCCATGCTCAGGCCCTCGGGGCTGCGCGGCAGCACGTTGATGCCGATGCCCACCACCACATAGCGGGCGCTGGCGGGGCGGGCTGCTGCAGCCGCCTGGGGTACGACGAAACTTGCCGTCTCCACCAGGATGCCGCCGAGCTTGCGGTCGCCCGCCGTACCACTGCCACCCCCCAGCCACAGGTCGTTGGGCCACTTGAGGCCCACGCGTGCCGGTTGCTCCACCCCCAGGGGGGGCGGCAGGGGCTGCAGGCTTTCGGCCACGCTCACCCCCACGGCCAGCGACAGGCCCGACCAGTCGGCCGGTGCCAGCGGGAGCCCCAGGGACATCATGAGGGAAGCCCCCACGTCGCTTTGCCACACCCGCCCCAGCCGCCCGCGCCCTGCCGTCTGTTGCTCGGCCACCAGCAGGGTGGGCTCGCACTGGCCGGCGCGCGCGCGGCGCATCAACTCGGTGTTGGTGGAGTCGATGCTGGGCAGGACCTCGACCGTGAAACCGGGCAGCAGGGGCGCCACTGCCTCCCAGATGGCCTCGGCGGGCCAGCGCATGGGTTGCTGCTGCATCACTGCGGGGGGCTGCGGCGGGGTTTGGGGGCCGCCTTGGCTTGCTGGGCGGCTTGGGTCTTTGGAGGCGCTGCCTTTGGGGGGGGGGACGGCGGCAGCGGCACCGGCGGCGCCCAGCCGCGCTTGGGCGCCAGCAGCGTGCCCCGGCAGTTCTTGCTGCCGCACCAGCACGGGTATTCGGCCTTGAGCTTCTTCGTATAGCGCTCTTCGATGATCAGGCCGTAGTCGTAGTTCAGCTCTTCGCCGGCCTTGATATTGCGCAGCGCCGTGATGAAAATGCGGCCGTCGCGCTCGTCGGCGTAGCAGTTGGGGTTGCAGCTGTGGTTGATCCAGCGCGAGGAGTTGCCGCAGAACTTGGCGTCGATCACATGGTCTTCATCCACATGGAAGTAGAACGTGTGGTTGGGTTGCAGGGGGTCGTGCGGGTGGCGGTCCTGCGCCTCCTGCCAGCCGATCACTTCGCCGGTGTACTCCACCAGCACCTCGCCCTCGGCAATGTCCTGCACGGCAAACACGCCCTTGCCGTGCACACCCGAGCGCCGGGTCTGGATGCGGCGGCCCGGGGCAATGGGGGGGACGGCAGGCGATGCGGAGCGGGGCATGGCAAAAACTCTGTTAACTTGAGGGTGCACACAGGTGTGCGTGCGCGTGTATGCGTGTGCATGCGCGTGAGAGCCGAATTGTAGAAGCGCCCGCAACCCGGGCAAGCCAAATGACAGGCGAGAGCCCCCAAATGACCAAGACCCTGGTAATTGCAGAAAAACCCTCCGTCGCGCAGGACATCGTGCGCGCCCTTACGCCCGTGGCCGGCAAGTTCGACAAGCATGAAGACCACTTCGAGAACGACCGCTATGTAGTCACCAGCGCCGTGGGCCACCTGGTGGAGATCCAGGCGCCCGAGGAGTTCGACGTGAAGCGCGGCAAGTGGAGCTTTGCGCACCTGCCCGTGATTCCGCCGTACTTTGACCTCAAGCCCGTGGACAAGACCAAGAGCCGCCTGAACGCGGTGGTCAAGCAGGCCAAGCGCAAGGACGTGACCGAACTCATCAACGCCTGTGACGCGGGCCGCGAAGGGGAGCTGATCTTCCGTTTGATCGAGCAGTACGCGGGCGGCAGCAAACCGCTGGGCAAGCCCGTGAAGCGCCTGTGGCTGCAGAGCATGACGCCCCAGGCCATTCGCGACGGCTTCGAGGCCCTGCGCACCGAGCAGCAGATGGCCGGCCTGGCCAGCGCCGCGCGCAGCCGCTCCGAGGCCGACTGGCTGGTCGGCATCAACGGCACCCGCGCCATGACGGCGTTCAACTCGCGCGATGGTGGTTTCTTCCTGACCACCGTGGGCCGGGTCCAGACACCCACGCTGTCGCTGGTGGTGGAGCGCGAAGAAAAGATCCGCAAGTTCGTGAGCCGAGACTACTGGGAAATCCACGCCACCTTCGGCGCCGAGGCGGGCGAGTACCCTGCCAAGTGGTTCGACCCGAAGTGGAAGAAGGGCGAGGATGTGGAAGCCCGCGCCGACCGCGTGTGGTCCGCCGCCGAAGCCCAATCCATCGCCAACGCCGTGCGCGGCAAGCAGGCCACGGTCACCGAAGAGAGCAAGCCCACCACCCAGGCATCGCCCCTGCTGTTCGACCTGACCAGCCTGCAGCGCGAGGCCAACGGCAAGTTCGGCTTCAGTGCCAAGACCACGCTGGCCCTGGCGCAAAGCCTGTACGAGCGCCACAAGGCCCTGACCTACCCGCGTACCGACTCGCGCGCGCTGCCCGAGGACTACCTGCCGGTGGCCAAGCAGACCTTCGAGATGCTGGCCGACAGCGGCATGCGGCATCTCGCACCCCACGCGCTCACGGCGCTGAACAACAACTACGTGCGCCCGTCCAGGCGCATCTTCGACAACAGCAAGGTGAGCGATCACTTTGCCATCATCCCCACGCTGCAGGCACCGAGCGGTCTGAGCGAAGCCGAGCAGAAGCTGTACGACCTGGTGGTGCGCCGCTTCATGGCGGTGTTCTTCCCCAGCGCCGAATACACCGTCACCACCCGCATTTCCACAGTGGCGCCCCATAGCTTCAAGACCGAAGGCAAGGTGCTGGTCAAGCCGGGCTGGCTGGCCATTTATGGCAAGGAAGCGGCTGACGAAGTCGAAGGCGGCAAGGATGGCGACAAGGGCCAGAACCTGGTGCCGGTGAAGCCCGGCGAAATGGTCAACACCTTGGCCGCCGACCCCAAGGGCCTCAAGACCAAGCCACCCGCACGCTACTCCGAAGCCACGCTGCTGGGCGCCATGGAAAGTGCCGGCAAGCAGATCGACGACGAAGAACTGCGCAGCGCCATGCAGGAAAAAGGCCTGGGCACGCCGGCCACGCGCGCGGCCATCATCGAAGGGCTGCTGACCGAAAAATACATGCTGCGCGAAGGCCGCGAGATCATCCCCACGGCCAAGGCCTTCCAGCTCATGACACTGCTGCGCGGGCTGGAGGTGGAAGAACTCTGCCGCGCCGACCTGACCGGTGAGTGGGAGTACAAGCTCTCGCAGATGGAAAAGGGCCAGCTCAGCCGTGAAGCCTTCATGGCCGAGATCGCCGCCATGACCGAGCGCATGGTCAAGAAGGCCAAGGAATACGACCGCGACACCATCCCCGGTGACTACGCCACGCTCGAATCGCCCTGCCCCAACTGCGGCGGTGTGGTCAAGGAGAACTACCGCCGCTTTGCCTGCGTGGGCAAGCCGGGCGCAGAGCCTTGCGGGTTCAGCTTCGGCAAGTCGCCCGCCGGCCGCACCTTTGAAACCGCCGAGGCCAACGCCCTGCTGCGCGACAGGAAGATCGGTCCGCTGGAGGGTTTCCGCTCCAAGGCCGGCTGGCCCTTCACGTCCGAGATCGTCATCAAGTACGACGACGAGGCGCACAACTACAAGCTCGAATTCGACTTTGGCGACGACAAGAAGGGCGAAGAGTCCGGTGAGATCGTAGAGTTTGAAGACGCCGCCCTCGGCCCTTGCCCCATCTGCGGATCCGAAGTGCACGAGCACGGCAGCAACTACGTGTGCAGCAAGGCCGTGCCTACCGCTGCCCAGCCCACGCCCAGCTGCACCTTCAAGAGCGGCAAGATCATCCTGCAGCAGCCCGTGGAACGCGAGCAGATGACCAAGCTGCTGGAGACCGGCAAGACGGACTTGCTCGACAAGTTCGTCAGCATGCGCACCCGCCGTGCCTTCAAGGCCCACCTGGCGTGGGACAAGGAGGCGGGCAAGGTCAACTTCGAGTTTGCGCCCAGCAAGTTCCCGCCACGCCCAGGCGCTGCTGCAAAAACAGTAGCTGCCAAGGCAGGCAAGACCAGCGCTACTGCCAAAAAAGCCCCGACCAAGAAGGCCGCAGCCAAAACCACCGCCGCCAAAGCACCGCGCAAGGCCGCCGCAGGCAAGGCCCCCAGCGCCGCCCTGGCTGCCGTCATTGGCAACGAACCCGTGGCCCGGCCCGAGGCCGTGAAGAAGATGTGGGAATACATCAAGGCCCACAACCTGCAGGACCCCAAGGACAAGCGCACCATCGTCGCCGACGACAAGCTGCGCGCCGTGTTCGGCAAGGACAGCGCAGGCATGTTCGAGCTGGCGGGCATTCTGGGCAACCACCTGGGCGGCGAATGATGCAACCGCCCGGCACGGAAGCCACCCCGTCGTCCGCATCGGTCGCGCAGGGCTTCTGGCGCACCGCGCTGGTGGCCTTGGCGGTTGCCGGGGCGCTGGTCGGGTGCAGCAGCACCGCAGGCTCTGCGCGCTCCAGCGACCCGGCCAGCCAGCAGCAGCCCCGGGGTGCCAGCGGCGTGACCGTGTTTGGCGACATCGACGTGAGCGTGACACGCGAGCGCACGCGCTGACGCGCCCTTTGCGGGCACTCTCGCAGCATGCGCAGCCGCACCGAACGTACCGTCTTCACCGCTGTCGCGGTGGTGCTGATGGCGGCGGCGGCTGCCGCGTGGTGGACGCGCGATGCCTGGCTGCCCCACGCGGGGCCCTGGTCCGAGCAGGCCTGGAAAAAGATCACCCGCCCCGGCCCCGACACCTTGCCGCCCGGCAAGCGGCCCGCCCAGGCGCAGCCCGCGCGCAGCGGTGCCTCCGAGCCCGCCGCGCCAGAGCCGCGCAAGTGCGTGAAAGACGGCCGCACCACTTACACCGACCAACCCTGCCCACGCGGCAGCCAGGAGCTGCCGGTGGATGGCGCCGTCACGTCCTTGCCGCGCTGACGGGCTCTCGGGCGCCGCGCCGATCGCAGGCACCGTCTCGCGCAGTCTGCCCGCGCCCACCGCCTTCGCGCCACACCCGGCCCCGCACGCGCGTGACACGGCCTGACACACGCCTGGGCTAAGCTGCGGCGATCTTCCTCGCTTTGTCACGCCGCTCTTCTGCCATGCCATCCATCCCGTCGTCCACCAGCACCGCTCCAGCCCCCAGCCGCTCTCTGCCCCTGGCTGGCGCCACCAACTTCCGCGACCTGGGAGGCTACGTGGGCCATGGCGGGCGGGCCGTGAAATGGCGGCGCATCTTCCGCTCCGACCACCTGGCGGGCCTGACGCCCGAAGACCAGGCCCTGCTGGCCGACCTGGGCGTGGCCCGTGCGGTGGACTTTCGGGGCCAGGCCGAAAGCGCCGCCTATGCCTATGCACTGCCCGGCGTGGCCTACCACCCGCTGCACATCGAACCCACCGTGGTGCAGCGCGCACTGGAGCTGCAGCGCACTGGCCGCCAGCTCACCGCCCAAGACGCCGTGGGCCTGATGCAGGACACCTACCGGGGCTTTGTGCATGACAACGCGCCGCGTTTTGCCGCATTGTTCAACCTGCTGCTGGCCAGCGACACGCCCACCGTCTTCCATTGCACCGCGGGCAAAGACCGCACCGGCTTTGCCGCCGCCCTCATCCTGCTGGCCCTGGGCGTGCCGCGCGATGTGGTCATGCACGACTACCTGCTCACCAACGCGCTTTACCAGCGCCCGCCCGGCATGGGCAGCCACGCGCCGGAGGAAGTGCTGCGCGTGCTGTGGCGCGTGCAGGAAGAGTTTCTGAATGCCGCCCTGCACATGGTGGACAACGACTTCGGCGGCGTGCAGGCTTATCTGGTGGACGTGCTGGGGGTGGATGCCACTGCGCAGAAGGAGCTGGCGGGGCGGTATCTGCAGGCGGTGTGACAGTGTCCCAGCGGATGGTCGTTTTGTATGCAATCAATTGCATAGCGCATCGCCTTTATTGCACAAGCGCTTATGGCTGATGCGGCTTGGGTTTGCCCCCCAAGCACCACAGCATCGGCGTTCCAAACAGGCTTTTTCGCATCCTTGAAGTTTGACGGTTGCTTCATACCGCCACAGCCTCTACATTGTTTACAGATGATCACAAAGAAGCTGGCAAGGGGAGGCAACAGGTGGCATGGCGACATTGATACCGGCGATAGGCTCGTCCGCATTTGATTCCACGGGCGAGCGTCGCCTGGCCGAGCGGCTAGAGCAAAAGCTCGATGCCGACTACTTGTTGTGGCACAACGTGCCCATCAGCCCCAAGCAAACCCACCCCGACTTTGTGGTGCTGCACGCCCGCAGGGGCTTGCTGGTGCTGGAGACCAAGGATTGCAGGACTCTCCTCGATCAGCCAAGAGCAGGCCGAGATTCTTGCCGCGCTGACGATCAAAAAACCAAGCCTGAACACCCAATTGACCCTTTTGTAGTAGAGCGTTTTGGATGCGGCACTATATGGATCAATGACTTACGCGGTTAACTGTCTATCCAGCCCCAGGCGATGGCGGCCACCACGCAGTCGTCCCATGTCACGCTGGGCTGGCCGGTGGCCTTTTTAAGATGCGCACCCACACTTCAGTCTCGCTGGCGTGGTTGGCATGCAGCCACGCGTGGAGTTGCTCTGGCGTTTCAAAGGTGTGGTGTGCCGTGTTGCTCATGTATTGATAGCTGTTTGCGCTTATTCCACAAAGAATGGTGGCCTATTCTGCACACAACTCGTACCCCGTACTACGCCCCCCGCCCTCCAGCCTGCGCAGCACGCCGCGCTCCAACAGGTCATTGATGTCCCGCAGCGCCGTGTCCGCAGAGCATTTGCCCATCGCCGCCCACTTGGCATTGGTCAGCTTGCCTTCCATGCCGTCCAGCACGCGGTTCAGCACCAGGGTTTGCCGCGCGTTCATGGGCGTGCCTGCCCAGCGTTGCCAGAACTGGGCCTTGTCCAGCACGCCTGCCAGTGTGGCGTCTGCGCCCTGCACGGCGCGCAGCAGGCAGCCCAGAAACCAGTGCAGCCACGGGGTGACATCCAGCGGGCCTTTTTGGGTGGCCTCTAGCTGGTCGTAATAGTCTTTGCGCTCGCGTTGTATCTGGGCGCTGAAACTGTAGAAGCGTTGATGCGTTCCTTCGGCCCTGGCCAGCGCCATGTCGCCCACGGCACGGCTCAGGCGGCCGTTGCCATCGTCAAAAGGGTGCAGGGTGACCAGCCACAGGTGGGCCAGGCCTGCTTTGATGATGGCGTCGCCCACCGTGGCGGCTTCAAACCAGTCAAAAAAAGCCTGGGTTTGCGCGGGCAGGGTGGCGGCGGGCGGGGCTTCAAAGTGCACTTTCTCTCTGCTCACGGGGCCAGACACCACTTGCATGGGGCCGCTGGCATCGGTGCGCCACGCGGCCACGGTGATGCGCATGCGCCCGCTGTAGCCGGTGGGGAACAGTGCCGCATGCCAGCCAAACAGGCGCTCGGGGGTCAGGGGCTGGCCAAAGTTGCGGGTGGCGTCCAGCACCACGTCCACCACGCCGTCCACATGCCGGTCGCTGGGGGCCAGGGCTCCAATATCGAGGCCCAGCTTGCGGGCCACGGAGGAGCGCACGGCTTCCAGGTCCAGCCGCTCGCCTTCGATGGCGCTGGTGGTGATGACTTCTTGCGTCAGCACCTGCAGGGTGGCCTGGTCGCGCTGCGGCAGGCCCAGCTCTCCCATGCGCCCGGCCAGCATGCCCTGTGCGCGGTGCACCTGCGCTAATGGCGCGGCCAGGGCGGCAGCGTCAAAAACAAGGTGCGGCCAATCGGGCAACTGCCAGATGTAGCGGGGCGTGCGGGTGGGGCGGTGGTGGCGCATGCGGCGATTATGCAGACTATTCGCCGCTTTCTGTGCGGTGAATGCCGCCGCAATACGGCTCAAACGCGGATGCCGAGGGCCAGTATTGCTGCGCTTTTGATAGCTGCTTGCGCTTATTCTTATTGCGCTTGAGGCAGATTTGGCAGGTGCATGGCCAGAAACCACCGCCGCAGATGGGGGTGCTCCATCACGGTGCCCACGATGCTCGAGCTTTGGTGGCCACAGAGGAAACACGCCCACAACTAGCGGCCGGTGCCATTGCGGGTGAGCAAGAAGCGCTTGCAGCCACAGTGGTGGCGCCCGAAGTGCTGGCCGTGCTGTGGCGCGTGCAGGAAGAGTTTCTGAATGCCGCCCTGCACATGGTGGACAACGACTTTGGTGGCGTACAGGCGTACCTGGTGGACGTGCTGGGGGTGGATGCTGCTGCGCAAAAGGAACTGGTACAGCGCTATCTGCAAGCGCTGTAAACAACGGTGACCCGCTCCCCACCGGGCAGGACAGCCGCCGCCAAAAGGTGTATACCAGCACACCCCACCGCAGGAGACGCACCATGCAAGTCCAGCCCTACCTGTTTTTTGACGGCCGCTGCGAAGAGGCGCTCAACTTCTACTGCACCGCGCTGGGCGCCCGGGTCACCGCACTGATGCGCTTCAAGGACGCGCCCCCGTCCGCATCGGCCCCGGGTTGCACGCCCCCGCCCGGCGACAAAATCATGCACTCCAACCTGCAGATCGGCACGGCGCAAATCATGGCCTCTGACGGCGTTGCGCCGGGCGAGGGCGCCTTCAAGGGCTTTGCCCTCTCGCTCGCCCCGCCCACCGATGCCGAGGCCGAGCGCCTGTTCAAAGCCCTGTCCGACGGCGGCCAGGTGCAAATGCCGCTGGGCCCCACCTTCTTTGCCTCGTCATTCGGCATGCTGGCCGACCGCTTCGGCGTACCGTGGATGGTCGTCGTGCCGCTGCCCGAAGAACCCTGAGCCCCGCCACCATCGCAGGAACCTTCCATGCGCTTCATGATGCTGATGATTCCGGGCGGCTACGAGTCTGCCCAACCGGGCGTCGTGCCCCTCACCGAGCAGGTCGCCGCCATGATGGCCTACAACATCGAGCTGCAAAAAGCCGGTGTGCTGCTCTCGACCGAAGGCCTGCACCCGCCCGCCACCGGCGCGCGCGTGTCGTTTGCCGGCGGCCAGCCGCAGGTGCGCCAAGGCCCCTTTGCCGAAACGCGTGAAACATTGGGTGGCTTCTGGATGATCGACGTGGCCTCGCAAGACGAAGCCATCGCCTGGGCCCGGCGCTGCCCCGCCGCCGCCAACGAAGTGATCGAAGTGCGCCGCGTGCAGGAGCTGGAAGACTTTCCGCCCGACATCCAAAAAGCGGCGGCAGGCTTTACCGAGATGCAGACCCTGTCGCCGAAGCCCTGATTGCGGCTTTTTTTGCGGCCGGTTCAGCGTTCAGGAAAACCAGCGCAGAAACGCGGCCGCCGTCAGTGCCGTCACGGCCAGCAGCGCCAGGGCGCGCCACACCGTTTGCTGCACAGGCGCGATCCAGCGTGTGCCCCGATAAAGATACAAGGCAACGAGCACAAAACCTGAGGCGGCACAGGCCATCTTGACCAGCAACGCGGCCACGGCAATGCCGTGAATGTCCGGGAACTGTCCGTAATAAAGCCAGCTCACGGCACCGAACGCGCCGCCGCTGCCTGCTTGCGCGGCCCATCCCGCCAGCACGGTCCAGGCCAGGGGTCTGCGCGTGCCTTGCGGCCCCAGCCACAATGCCCCCATGGCACCGCCGACCACGGCGACAGCGCCAAAGTTGTGCGCCACCTGAATGACCGCATAGGCCAGGTTCTGCCAGTCCATGGGCTTATCGGCTAATTGACCGACACCTTGACGCACTGCTCAACGCCAATCGGCGTATGGCCCTTGTCCACGACCTTGATACAGATGTCATGCGGGCCAGAGGCCAGGTTCTTCAGCGTGTACTCGCCCTTGAGCTGGCGCAGGATGGCGGCCTCCTTCGCGTCCACGTAAAGATGGACATGGTCTCCCCGAGGCCCGGGCATGACCTGATAGACGACCTTGTTCTGGGCCATCCCATCGAGCTTGGCCCCTTCCATGGGTTGGGTGATGGTGATGGATCCCTCCTGGGCCAGACCCAACTGTGCACAGGCCAGCAGCGCGGCGCCGAGGATAGGAGAAAGAGATGAATAACGCATGGCGACCTCCTGGGGTTAAACCGAATGCCGAAGCGAACGCCCTCCCTCATCACTGGATTCCTGCACTTGCAGGCAGGAATCACTTCACTCTATACAGCAAGCCATTGCAAGCGCAAAACACGGGCCAAGGAGTAACCATTCGAAGAATGCCGCCATGGCGCGGAATCTCACAACAGCCAGAGATCGAGCAATCCTGATTTCGGAGCACGCAGCGCTGATACACAAAGCGCTTGAGGCCCATTTCACTCAAAAACTCCCTACAGACCTCGCTGACACGCCCCAGCACGGCGCGCAGCAGGAAGGCCAGAACCCAGTCGAGCCACGGTGGTACGTCCAGCGTGCCGCGCTGGGTGGCTTCGCAGAACCAATGGACACCCACTTAGTTTCCAACCTCGCGAGCTCAGCCAGTCACCCGTTCCACCACAATGGCGCAATCAACTTAGGATTTATCCGTAAATTAAGTAAACTCCAAACCTGAGCCGACCTTCACTCGGCGCAGGACAGACAGATGGCCAAGG
>NZ_JBXAGC010000002.1:162227-311361 GCF_058793725.1 Acidovorax sp. GW835-FHT14B10 | reverse complement strand
GTGAAACGACTTTGCGCCGATGATAGTGCGGGTTCCCGTGTGAAAGTAGGTCATCGTCAGGCTCTTACAGCCCAGAAAACCCCAGTCTCATGAAGACTGGGGTTTTTTGCTTTGGAACACCAGATTTATCTGCCGGGCTTCCTCTCAGCGCACACATCGATCCCTATCCCTCGCCTGGCCCCCAGCCGCCACGAGGCAATGGTGGCTGGCGAGAATGCCTTGGCGTCACAATGCAAGCACCTCTCAGCTCTGACGCAAAGCTGCTGCGGAACTCGCCTCGCCTTGATCAAAAGACGACGGCTCCTTCGTCTGATTCATGCTCCGCCCGGCACGCGAAATCTTTGAACCCCGGCCTGATCAAGAAGCCGCTCCAATTTCCCCTCCATCCACAGATAGTGCAGATGCGCCAGAGCCTCGCCCATGGCGAACGTCATCTGGTGCGTGTCCAGCGTGCGCTGAAACAGGATCGGTAAGGCGTCAGCAGCACTCAGTGCGCGGTTTTGGGCGGCTTGCATGATTTCCTCAAGCCGCTCGCGGTGGTGGGTCTGCAATTGGGCGATGCGTTTGGCCAGGCCGGTAAAGGGTTTGCCGTGTGAGGGCAGCACCAGCGTGTTTTCCGGCAGATCCAGATAGCGCAACAACGAAGTCAGGAACAGTTGCAGCGGATTGGCCTCCGGCTCACTGGCATGAACGCTGACATTGGTAGAGATGCGCGGAAGCACCATGTCGCCGCTGATGAGCGTGGTCAACTCCACGCTGAACAAGGCGATGTGCTCGGGCGCGTGGCCGTAGCCGCTGATGCAACGCCACGCCCGTCCTCCGATGTCCAAGGTGTCTCCGTCCATCATCCTGCGAAAACGAGGTGGCAATGCGGGAACCAGGGTCGGGAAATACGAAGACCGGCCTCGGACATGGGCTAAAAAGGCGGCATCTTGCGCACCGTGCAGGGCATAAAAGTCCGCCCCCGCTTCTCCGCCAAACCCTTGTGGGTCGTACACGGCGACCCGTGCCACGTTGTAGTCAGTGGCACTGATCCACAAACGCACGTCCCAGCGCGCGCACAACCAGTGCGCCAGACCAATGTGGTCTGGATGCATGTGGGTCACGATGACGCGCAGGATGGGCAAGCCCCCCAGGCAATTGACGAATACCTGCTCCCACTGCGCACGGGTGGTCGCGCTGTCGATGCAGCAGTCCACCACGGTCCACCCGTCCACCAGCACACCGCTGGCATCAGGCTGCCGGTCGCGCAGTAGCCACAGATTGATGTGGTCGAGTGCGAAGGGAAGGCCCATGCGTATCCAGTAGACACCCGGCGCGATTTCGATGGCGTCGCCCTCTGGAGGGAGCATGTCACCCAGCGGATAGTGGATCTGGTGTTCTAGTGGATTCATGGCAGCAACTGGATGGGTTAGCATTGACGTTAACGTAAACGTTATGCACTCAATGCATTGTAGGGAGCTGCAGCCACCGGGCTGTCTCCTGTGCGAAACCGACACTGCTGCGTGCAGCACCCACCATGGCCAATACCTACACCATCAGTGATCTCGCCAAAGAGTTCGATCTCACCACCCGAGCAATCCGTTTCTACGAAGACATGGGCTTGTTGCAGCCTGAGCGCACTGGGTCTGCGGGCCGCAACCGGGTGTATAGCGCGCGCGACCGCACGCGGCTGCGCCTGACGTTGCGGGCCAAGCGCCTCGGGCTGTCCCTGACGGAAGCCAAGGAGATCATCGACCTCTATGACAGCCCCCGCGATACAGGCGTGCAACTGCGCAAATTCCTGGACGTGCTGGTCGTCCATCGCAAGCAGCTCGAAGAGCAAATGGCCGATCTGCAGGCCAACCTGGAAGAGGTGCGGGAGCACGAAGAAGAAGCGCGAACGCTGTTGGTCAAGGTGGAAAAGCAAAATTGATTCATAATTGACGTTTACGTAAACGTAAATCAGGAGAGCACAGTGAGTCTGCCCCCTTTTGAGCCGCGTTGCCTCGACTATGCCGACCGTGTGCGCGACAGCTTTGCGCGCCAGGGGGCCATGCAGACCTTGGGCGCCGCGCTGGGTCTGGTCGCGCCGGGCGCGGTGGATATTGAGTTGCCATGGGCTGCCGCGCTGACCCAGCAACACGGATTCCTCCATGCCGGCATGGTCGCTACAGCACTGGATTCGGCGTGCGGATATGCCGGTTTCACCCTGATGGCGGCCGCTGCTGCCGTGCTCACCATTGAATTCAAGATCAACTTGCTGGCCCCGGCCAAGGGCGAGCGGTTTCGCATGGAAGGGCGGGTGCTGAAACCCGGCCGCACCATCACCGTGTGCGAAGGCCGCGCCTTCGCCATCGAGGGCACCCAAGAAAAGCTGGTCGCCACCATGGGCTGCACCCTCATGGCAGTGACCGGGCGCGACAACATCCAGGGCTGAAGCCAGTCCATTTCACTACCCGTTACGAGGAGACATTCACCATGAGTATTCCCACCAACCTTCCTGGCCTCAACTTCCAGCTGGGCGAAGACATCGACGCTCTGCGCGACGCCGTGCGCGACTTTGCGCAGTCCGAGATCGCTCCCCGTGCGGCAGAGATCGACCGCAATGACCAGTTCCCCATGGACCTGTGGCGCAAGATGGGTGAACTCGGCGTGCTGGGTATCACCGTGCCCGAGCAATACGGTGGTGCCGCCATGGGCTACCTGGCCCACATGGTGGCCATGGAGGAAATCTCGCGTGCCAGCGCCTCGGTCGGCTTGTCCTACGGCGCACACAGCAACCTGTGCGTGAACCAGATCAACCGCAACGGCAACGAGGCCCAGAAGGTCAAGTATCTGTCCAAGCTCATCAGCGGCGAGCACGTGGGCGCGCTGGCCATGAGCGAACCCGGCGCGGGCTCGGACGTGATCAGCATGAAGCTCAAAGCCGAGGACAAAGGGGGCTACTACCTGCTCAACGGCAGCAAGATGTGGATCACCAACGGCCCCGATGCCGACACGCTCGTGGTCTATGCCAAGACCGAGCCTGAACTGGGCGCGCGCGGCGTGACCGCTTTCCTGATCGAAAAGGGCATGAAGGGCTTCTCGATTGCGCAGAAGCTCGACAAGCTGGGCATGCGCGGTAGCCACACGGGCGAGCTGGTGTTCCAGGACGTCGAAGTGCCCGCAGAGAACGTGCTGGGTGGCCTGAACCAGGGCGCCAAGGTGTTGATGAGCGGCCTGGACTACGAACGTGCGGTGCTCACCGGCGGCCCGCTGGGCATCATGCAGTCCGTGATGGACAACGTGATCCCTTACATTCACGACCGCAAGCAATTTGGCCAGAGCATTGGCGAGTTCCAGCTCATCCAGGGCAAGGTGGCCGACATGTACACCGTGCTGCAGGCGGGCCGCTCGTTTGCCTACACTGTGGCCAAGAACCTCGACATGCTGGGCACTGACCACGTGCGCCAGGTGCGCAAGGACTGCGCCAGTGTGATCCTGTGGTGCGCCGAGAAGGCCACCTGGATGGCAGGTGAAGGCGTGCAGATCTATGGCGGCAACGGCTACATCAACGAATACCCGCTGGGCCGCCTGTGGCGCGATGCCAAGTTGTATGAAATCGGCGCGGGCACCAGCGAGATCCGCCGCATGCTGATTGGCCGCGAGCTGTTTGCTGAGACCTGCTGACCTGCCCCTACTGAAAAAACCTCACAGGCCAAAACACCATGCCTTCCTCGATCGACGACCTGTTTGTTCACAATCGCGCCTGGGCAGCCCGGATGGAGCGCGAGCGGCCCGGCTTTTTCACCAACCTGCTGGCGCAGCAGAAGCCCAAGTACATGTGGATCGGCTGCTCCGACAGCCGGGTGCCTGCCAACCAGATCACGGGCCTGGAGCCCGGTGAAATTTTCGTGCACCGCAACGTGGCCAATGTGGTGGTGCCCACTGACTTGAACTGCCTGTCCACCATCCAGTACGCGGTGGACCAACTGCATGTAGAGCACCTCATGGTGGTGGGGCACTACGGCTGCGGCGGTGTGCTGGCCGCGCTGGAGGGCACCCGCGTGGGCCTGGCGGACAACTGGATCCGCCACGTGACCGATGTGCGCGACCGCCACCGCGATCTGATCGCCGCCACCGCACCCGAGTGGCGCCACGACGTGCTGTGCGAACTCAACGCCATCGAGCAGGTGGTGAACATTGCCCAGACCACCGTCATGCTGGACGCCTGGGGCCGGGGCCAGAAGGTCACGCTGCATGGCTGGTGCTACGGGCTCAAGGACGGGCTCATCAACAACCTGCACATGTCGGTGGACAGCACCGAAGGCCTGGAATCGCTGTACAAGGCAGCGATTGCCGGCGTGGCTGCTACCCGGCGGCAGTAAGCAGGGCGCCCCTGCCCACGCAAGCGACGGTTGCACTGACAAGGATGCCGCCACCATGTTCCCGCAACGCCTTGATGCCCCCCAGGCCTATGGCATTGCCAAGGCCATGATGGACGGCTTCAACCGCCACTACCGGCTGTTCCGCACCGAGTCCGCACGGGCCAAGCACCGCTTTGAAACCGCCGACTGGCATGGCCAGCAGCGGGCGCAGCGCGAGCGCATCGAGTTCTACGACCTGCGGGTGAAGGAGTGTGTGCGCCGCCTGGAGAAAGAGTTCGAGGCCGGCGTGCAGCCCATGGATGTGTGGCACCAGGTCAAGCTGCACTACATCGGTCTGCTGGTCAACCACCACCAGCCCGAGCTGGCCGAGACCTTCTTCAACTCGGTCACCACCAAGATCCTGCACCGCACGCATTTCCACAACGACTTCATCTTTGTGCGGCCTGCGGTCAGCACCGAATACATCGAGAACGACGAGCCCGCCGCGCGGCCCACCTACCGCGCCTACTACCCCACACGCGAGACGCTGGGAGACACCTTCCAGACCATCATTGAGAACTTCCAGTTGCAGCGCGAGTTTTCCGACCTGGCGCGTGACACCGCCTGGGTGGTGGCCGCCATGCGTGGCCGCCTCGACAAGGTGCGGCTGCGCACCAACTTCCAGATCCAGGTGCTCACCAGCCTGTTCTTTCGCAACAAGGGCGCCTATGTGGTGGGCAAGATCATCAACGGCTTCAACGAGGTGCCGTTTGCGCTGCCCATCCTGCACGACGACAGCGGCAGGCTGTATATCGACGCGGCCCTGTTTGGCGAAGACGACCTGCAGATGCTGTTCAGCTTTGCCCGTGCCTACTTCATGGTGGACATGGAGGTGCCCAGCGCCTACGTGCAGTTTTTGCGCAGCCTCATGCCGCGCAAGCCGCGCGCCGAAATCTACAACGCCCTGGGCCTGGCCAAGCAGGGCAAGACGCTGTTCTACCGCGACTTTCTGTACCACCTGAAGCATTCCAGCGACCAGTTCCGCATTGCGCCGGGCATCAAGGGCATGGTGATGCTGGTGTTCGACCTGCCGAGCTTTCCGTTCGTGTTCAAGCTCATCAAGGACTACTTCCCGCACCAGAAGGAAACCACGCGCGAGCAGATCAAGGGCAAGTACCTGCTGGTCAAACAGCACGACCGCGTGGGCCGCATGGCCGACACGCTGGAGTACAGCGAGGTGGCCTTCCCGCGCGACCGGTTCGACGGCGCGCTGATTGCCGAGATCGAGAAGTTCGCCCCCAGCCAGCTCGAAATCAGCGACCGTGATGGCGACGGCCAGACTGAGGTGATCATCAAGCACCTCTACATCGAGCGGCGCATGATTCCGCTCAACATCTACCTGCAGGAAGCCTTCGACACCGGCCTGTCCGACCCGCGCGCGCGCCAGCAGATGGAGCACAGCGTCATCGAATACGGCAACGCCATCAAGGACCTCGTGGCCGCCAACATCTTCCCCGGCGACATGCTCTGGAAGAACTTTGGCGTTACGCGCAACGGCAAGGTCGTGTTCTACGACTACGACGAGATCGAATACCTCACCGACTGCCACTTCCGCCGCGTGCCCACGCCGCGCAACGAGGAAGAAGAGATGAGCGGCGAGGTCTGGTACAGCGTGGGCCCGCGCGATGTGTTCCCCGAAACCTTTGGCCCCTTCCTGCTGGGCAACGACGCGGTGCGCGAGGTGTTCATGCAGCACCACGCCGACCTGCTCGATGCCGCGTTCTGGCAGTCGCACAAGGAGCGTATCCAGGCAGGCCACATGTTCGATGTGTTCCCCTACGACACGGAGCGGCGCTTTGCGCAGGGCGCTGCGGCCCGCTGACCGCTCGCCAAGCCCAGGTTTTCACCCCCCATTTTTCCTCTGACCATTACCCAGGAGAGCTTCACCATGTCCATCCAAGACCCCATCGTCATCGTTGGCGCCGCGCGCACCCCCATGGGCTCGCTGCAGGGCGACTTTTCCAGCCTGGCTGCACACGACCTGGGCGGCGCTGCCATCCAGGCCGCCATCGCGCGCGCCGGTGTGTCGCCCGACCAGGTGGGCGAAGTGCTGTTCGGCAACTGCCTGATGGCGGGCCAGGGCCAGGCGCCCGCGCGCCAGGCGGCGTTCAAGGGCGGGCTGCCCAAGGAGGCGGGCGCCGTCACTTTGAGCAAGATGTGCGGCTCGGGCATGAAGGCCGCGATGTTCGCGCACGACATGCTGCTGGCCGGCACGCACGATGTGATGGTGGCGGGCGGCATGGAAAGCATGACCAATGCCCCCTACCTGCTGCAAAAGGGCCGCGGCGGCTACCGCCTGGGCCACGATCGCATCTTCGACCACATGATGCTCGATGGCCTGGAAGACGCTTACGAGCCCGGCCGCTCCATGGGTACCTTTGGCGAAGACTGCGCCGCCAAGTACCAGTTCACGCGCGCGCAGCAGGACGCATTTGCCACGGCCAGCGTGCAGCGCGCCAAGGCAGCCACCGAGTCGGGCGCGTTCGCGGCCGAGATCGTGCCGGTGACCGTCAAGACCCGCGCGGGCGAGACCGTGGTCTCGGTGGACGAAGGCCCCGGCAAGGTCAAGCTCGACAAGATCGCCACGCTCAAGCCCGCCTTCAAGAAGGACGGCACCATCACCGCCGCCTCCAGCTCCAGCATCAACGACGGCGCGGCCGCGCTGGTGATGATGCGCGCATCCACCGCACAAAAGCTCGGCTGCAAGCCCCTGGCCCGCATCGTGAGCCACGCCACACACGCGCAGGAGCCCGAGTGGTTCGCCACCGCGCCGCTGGGGGCCACGCAGAAGGCGCTGGCCAAGGCCGGCTGGGCCGTGGGTGATGTGCAGCTGTGGGAGATCAACGAAGCCTTCGCCGTGGTGCCCATGGCGCTGATGAAAGAGCTGGATCTGCCGCACGACAAGGTCAATGTGAATGGCGGCGCCTGCGCGCTGGGCCACCCCATTGGCGCCAGCGGCGCGCGCATCATGGTCACGCTGATGTATGCGCTCAAGGCGCGCGGCCTCAGCAAGGGCCTGGCCACGCTGTGCATTGGTGGTGGCGAGGCCACGGCGGTGGCGATCGAGCTGGTCTGAGGGCGATCGGGGCCGGGCCACCCGTTGGCCTGGCCTGCGCCCCAACCATGGTGGCGGGCTCTTTGGTGCACCGCGACCCCCTGTTGGTGGTGCACGTAATACTCTTTATTTGATAGCTGTTTGCGCTTTTTTCATACGCACCAGAGTCCTATTCCATGTCCAATATTCTGATCATCGGTGCCTCGCGTGGCCTGGGCCTGGAGTTCGCGCGCCAGTATGTGGTGGCGGGCGACCGCGTGCTGGCCACCGCGCGCGACACCGCCGGGCGCGAGCGCCTGCAGGCGCTGGGCGTGGAGAACGTCCTGACGGTGGATGTGGCCGATCCCGCCAGTGTCAGCGGCCTGGCCTGGATGCTGGACGGTGAAAAGATCGACACGGCGATCTACGCAGCCGGCGTCATGGACCGCGGCAATGCGCTCTCGCCGCCCACGCGTGAGCGGTTCGACCGGGTCATGCACACCAACGTACTGGGTGCCATGCAGGCCATTCCGCAGGTGGCCCCGCTGGTCGAGGCCGCGCAAGGGCGCTTTGCCTTCATCAGCAGCGAGCTGGGCCGCATCGGCGGCGTCACAGGCAGCCACACCTGGCTGTACCGCGTCAGCAAGGCCGCGCTCAACATGGCAGTGGCCAGCGCCCAGCACGACTACCCGCAGGCCACGCTGGTGGCGCTGCACCCCGGCTGGGTGCAGACCGACATGGGCGGCGCGCAAGCCCCGCTGACCGCGCCAGAGAGCGTGGCCGCCATGCGCGCCACGCTCGCGCGGCTCACGCCCGCGCACAAGGGCCAGTTCCTGCAGCGCGATGGCACGCCCTTTGCCTCGTGGTGAGGGCCGCAGGCTTTCGATACCCGCAACCCACAACACCCCCAAGCACCCGGAGACAACGATGCTGCTGACCCAAGACCAGGAAATGATCCGCGACGCCGTGCGCGACTTTGCCCAGACCGAACTCTGGCCCCACGCCGCGCGCTGGGACAAGGAGCACCATTTCCCCAAGGAGGCCCACCAGGGTTTGGCCGCGCTGGGCGCCTACGGTATCTGCGTGCCCGAAGAGTTTGGCGGGGCCCATCTCGACTACGTCACGCTGGCCCTGGTGCTCGAAGAAATCGCCGCGGGCGACGGCGGCACCAGCACCGCCATCTCGGTGACCAACTGCCCCGTCAACGCCATCCTCCTGCGCTACGGCAACGCCTGGCAAAAGCGCGACTGGCTCACGCCGCTGGCGCGCGGCGAGATGCTGGGCGCGTTTTGCCTGACCGAACCGCATGTGGGCTCCGACGCCTCCGCACTGCGCACGACCGCGGCGCGCCAGGGCGACGAATACGTGATCAACGGCGTCAAGCAGTTCATCACCAGCGGCCAAAACGGCCATGTGGCCATCGTCATCGCTGTGACCGACAAGGGGGCGGGCAAGAAGGGCATGAGCGCCTTCCTCGTGCCCACCAGCAACCCCGGTTACGTGGTGGCGCGGCTCGAACACAAGCTCGGCCAGCACAGCAGCGACACGGCGCAGATCAACTTCGACCACTGCCGCATCCCCGCCGAGAACCTGATCGGCGCCGAGGGCGAGGGCTACAAGATCGCGCTCGGGGCCCTGGAGGGCGGCCGCATCGGCATCGCCGCGCAAAGCGTGGGCATGGCCCGCAGCGCGTTTGATGCGGCGCTGGCGTATTCGAAAGAGCGCGAGAGCTTCGGCCAGCCCATCTTCCACCACCAGGCCGTGGGCTTTCGCCTGGCCGACTGCGCCACCCAGATCGAGGCCGCGCGCCAGCTCATCTGGCACGCCGCCGCGCTGCGCGACGCGGGCCGCCCCTGCCTGAAGGAAGCCGCCATGGCCAAGCTCTTCGCCAGCGAGATGGCCGAGCGCGTGTGCAGCGCCGCCATCCAGACCCTGGGCGGCTACGGCGTGGTCAGCGACTTCCCGGTGGAGCGCATCTACCGCGACGTGCGCGTGTGCCAGATCTACGAGGGCACGAGCGACGTGCAGAAGATCATCATCCAGCGCGCGCTGGCGTGATTGGTTGTGAATTTGCTATTTAAAAGCTAGCTATTTGCGCTTGTCTGTCAAGCGCATGCACCCAAAACGGGTCTAAAAGTGGCCATCACCCCCGGTGCTGTGTCGCGCCCCTTTGAGTGCGCACGGTCACTCCTGGCGTGTCACGGTGAGGCGCAGGAGCGCCAAGAAACATGCAAGCCATCACTCTGCGCAGCACAAACCCCCGCCGTTTATTTTTGATCGCACCTCGGTGAGCGCCGGAGTCTGCGGCGCGACAGTTTTCACTGATTTTTCTTTTGATATATGTCAATGCGGGTAATCCCTTGCTTCTTAAGATCAAATCAAATTGTTGCTTATACGGTTTGATGTCTTAGACAGGCCGGGCCGTGCAAGGCAAACACTGCAAAACGAGCGAGGAGCGCTGCAATGCCTACCACCCCAGGTACCCCATCCAATCCGCCCAGCAAGCGTGGATTTCTGCAAGACCTTTTGGGCGCAGCCTTGGCGTCGGTGGCGTTGCCCGCTACGGCCGTGGCTGCTGTCACCGCACCCACGCCCGCCCTTGGCATGGGCGCACAGCCTCCGCGCCGCCCCGGCATGGAGGGCAAGCGCTTTGGCATGCTGGTGGATCTGCGCAAGTGCATCGGCTGCCAGGCCTGCACGGTGAGCTGCTCGGTGGAGAACCAGCCGCCCATCGGCCAGTTCCGCACCACGGTGCTGCAGTACGAGATCAACAAGACCGATGGCAGCGCGCCCGCCATGGTCAGCCTGCCGCGCCTGTGCAACCACTGCGACGAGCCGCCCTGCGTGCCCGTGTGCCCGGTGCAGGCCACCTTCCAGCGCACTGACGGCATCGTGCTGGTGGACAACGAGCGCTGCGTGGGCTGCGGCTATTGCGTGCAGGCCTGCCCGTACGACGCCCGCTTCATCAACCACGAGACGCAGACCGCCGACAAGTGCACCTTCTGCGAACACCGCCTGGAAGTCGGCCTGCTGCCCGCCTGCGTGGAAAGCTGCGTGGGCGGCGCACGCGTGATCGGCGACCTGAATGACCAGGGCAGCGAGATCAATCGCCGCATGGCCGAGCACAAGGACGAGATCAAGGTACTCAAGCCCGGCATGAACACATCGCCGCGCGTGTTCTACATCGGCCTGCCCGATGAGTTCGTCAACGGCGTGGACGGCCAGGCCAGCGTGCGCCTGCTGTCCGACCACTGAGCCCAAGGAGCGCACCATGCAAATCATCGAACTCCTGACCCCGCACTATGAAGCGGCCTGGCTGCCTTGGGCCGTGCAGTACTTCTTCCTGGTCGGCGTGGCCACTGGCGCCGCCATCCTGGCCGCGCTGTGCGCCTGGGGCAAGGACGGCGGCACGCTGCAGCGCCTGCTGCCCGCCGCCGTGCTGACGTTGGCCGTCAGCAGCATTGCCGCACCCGTGTCGCTGCTGGCCGACCTGCACCAACCCGCGCGCTTCTGGCACTTTTATGCGCACTTCACGCCCTGGTCGTGGATGTCGGTCGGCGCGCTGCTGCTGCCCGTGTTCGTCACGCTCAGCGTGGCGATGTGTGCCGCCTGGTGGCTGGGCAAGCCCGGCTGGATGCGCCTGCTGTCGCCGCTGCTCGTGGTCTCGGCGCTCACCATTTCCTTCTACACCGGCGCCGAGATGATGGTGGTGCGCTCACGCCCCCTGTGGAACACGCTGTGGGTGCCCGTCAATCTGGCGCTGACTGGCTGGCTGGCCACCGTGGGCTCGGCTTTCGTGCTGGAGCGCTTCCTGCCCGCCACGCTGCGCCCCGGCGCTGCCGCGCTGCAGACACTGCGTGGCATGGGCATGGCGCTGGCCGGCGCGCTGCTGGTGGTGGCACTGGCCTGGGCCATCAGCGGCATGGCGGGCGACAGCCCTTCGTTCAATGCCGCGGCGCGCCTGTGGAACGACTTCCCCGTGTGGCGCCTGACGATGGTCGGCTCGGCCATCGGCGGCGCGGCCGTGCTGGGGGCGCTGCTGCGTGGCCGCCACCGCCTGCACGCCAAGGGCTACACGCTGGTGTTGGGCCTGGGGCTGGCCGCAGCGGCCTGGGCCTTCCGCTGGGCGCTGTTCATGGGTGTGCAGGGTGTGCCCAAGTTTGGCGCAGGCCTGTACCTGTACCACATGCCCCTGGGCGGTGACGGGCTGCTGGGCATGGTGGGCATAGCGGGCCTGTGCGTGGCGCTGGTAGCCATGGCCAGCTGGGCGCTGGAGCAGTTCCCAGTCCGCAAGGTCCCCATGGCCACCGCCGCCTGAAAATAGGCCTCTAACGCAATAACGGCAAGCGCAGGCAGCTATCAAATTTAACGTGATACCTGCAGGCGCCGCACTTGAAAGCGCAGACCATGACTGACAAGAACAAGCACCCCTCCCCAGACACCGTTAACAACCCCGACGCTGACCGCCGCCGCCTGCTGCTGCGCGGTGGCGCCGTGGCCGGTGGCCTGGCAGCCTTTGCCGCAGGCTATGGAGAGACCGTGGCCAAGGGCGCCAAGGGGCTGCTCACCGGCACCTCTGGCACCGCCACCAAAAGCGCCACGCGCGGCAACTCGCTCACGCCCGAGTTCCGCATCGACCCCGTGACGGGCCAACTCACCACGCAGCCCGGCCAAGTGGTCAGCCCCAGCAGCTGCCTGGGCTGCTGGACGCAGTGCGGCATTCGCGTGCGCGTGGACACCGAGCACAACAAGATCATCCGCGTGGCTGGTAACCCCTACCACCCGCTGGCCACCACCCACCACGCGCCCATGGAAACGCCCGTGCGCGAGGTGTACGCCATGCTGGGCGGCGACAACGGCCTGGAGGGTCGCGCCACCAGCTGCGCACGCGGCTCAGCCATGCTGGAGCACCAGACCGCCGCCCACCGCGTGCTCACACCGCTCAAGCGCGTGGGCCCGCGTGGCTCCGGCCAGTGGAAGAGCATTTCGCTGGAGCAGCTGGTCAAGGAAATTTGCGAGGGCGGCGACCTGTTCGGCGAAGGCCCTGTGGATGGCCTGGCCGCCATCCGCGACGTGAAGACGCTGATCGACCCCGAGAACCCCGAGTACGGACCCAAGGCCAACCAGCTGCTGGTGACCGACGCCTCCAACGAAGGCCGCACGCCGCTCATCAACCGCTTTGCGCGCCAGTCCTTCGGCACGGTGAATGTCTCGAACCACGGCTCCTACTGCGGCCAGACCTACCGCGTGGGCACGGGCGCGGCGCTAGGCGACATGGCCGGGCAACCCCATGGCAAGCCAGACTGGAAGAACTCGCGCTTCGGCCTGTTCATCGGCACGGCGCCGGCGCAGTCGGGCAACCCCTTCCAGCGCATGGGCCGCGAGCTGGCCGAGGCCCGCTCGCGCGACGACGACACCTACCGCTACGTGGTGGTGTCGCCCGTGCTGCCCATGTCGTCCAGCCACGCGGCGGGCGACAACAACCGCTGGCTGCCCATCAAGCCCGCCACCGACCTGGCGCTGGCCATGGCGCTGATTCGCTGGATCATCGACAACGAGCGCTACGACGCCAAGTACCTCACCCAGCCTGGCCCGGCCGCCATGGCAGCCGCGGGCGAGGCCAGCTGGAGCAACGCCACCCACCTGCTCATCAACGACCCCAAGCACCCGCGCTATGGGCAGTTCCTGCGCGGCGCCGACCTGGGCCTGCCCATGCCCGAGCCGGTGGACGAGAAGACCCCTGCCGAAGATGTGTATGTGGTGCAGGTGGCCGATGGCAACGGCGGCTTCAAGCTGGTACCCCACACCGTGGCCCAGCCGGCCGAGCTGGTGGTGGAGCGCGAGTTCACCCCGCTCAAGGCCGCGGATGCTACCGAAGAGCCCAAGCCGATTGCCGTGTGCACCTCATTCGTCAAGCTGCGCGAGGAAGCGCGCCGCAAGGCACTGCAGGAATACTCCGACCTGTGCGGCGTGCCGGTGAACGAGATCGAAGACCTGGCGCGCGAATTCACCAGCCATGGCAAGCAGGCCGTGGCCAACTCGCACGGCGGCACCATGAGCGGCGCGGGCTTCTACACCGCCTACGCCATCGCCATGCTGAACAACCTCATCGGCAACCTGAACGTCAAGGGCGGCTGGGTGCTGGACGCCGGCCCGTTCGGCCCCTTCGGCCCTGGCCCGCGCTACAACTTCGCGCAGTTCGAGGGCGCGGTCAAAGCCACGGGCGTGGCGCTGTCGCGCACGCGCTTCCCGTACGAGAAGACCAGCGAGTTCAAGCGCAAGAAGGAAGCCGGCCAGAACCCCTACCCCGCCAAGGCACCGTGGTACCCGGCGCCCGGGGGCCTCTCCAGCGAAATGCTGGCCGCCGGCCTGCTGGGCTACCCCTACCCGGTGAAGGCGTGGATCAACCACATGAGCAACCCGGTGTACGCCATCTGCGGCTTCGAGAACACGCTGGCGCAGGCCATCATGGATCCGAAGAGGCTACCGCTGTTCATCTCGGTGGATCCGTTCATCAACGAGACCTCGGCCCTGGCCGACTACATCGTGCCCGACACCGTCACGTACGAAAGCTGGGGCATTGGCGCCCCCTGGGCCGACGTGATCGCCAAGAGCAGCACCGTGCGCTGGCCCACCGTGGAGGCGGCCACCGCCAAGACGGCCGACGGCAAGCCCGTGAGCTTCGAGAGCTTCGTCTTCGCCTTGGCCAAGCAGCTGCAGCTGCCCGGCTTTGGCAAGGGCGCGATGAGCACCAAGGACGGCGAGCCGCTCGACCTGGAAAGCGCCGAAGACTTCTACCTGCGCGGCATGTGCAACATCGCCTACCAGGCCGGCAAGCCCGTGCCCGAAGCCAGCGACGACGATATCGCCCTCACCGGCGTCAGCCGCTGGATGCCCGAGGTGGAAAAGCGCCTCAAGCCCGAGGAAGTGCGCCGCGTGGCCATGGTGATGAGCCGCGGCGGGCGCTTCGACAAGATCGACGACGCCTGGAAGGGCGAGCAGGTCAAGGCCGCCTACAAGGTTCCGGTGCAGCTGTGGCACGAAGGCCTGGCCAAGATGCGCCACTCCATGACCGGCGAGCGCTACGTGGGCTGCCCCACCTGGTTCCCCACCCGCTTTGCCGACGGCAGCAGCATGCGCGAGCGATTCACCGAGCAGGACTGGCCGCTCACCATGAGCTCGTACAAGTCCAACCTGATGAGCAGCATGTCGATTGCCGCCTCGCGCCTGCGCCAGGTGCACCCGCACAACCCCATTAGCCTGAACCAGGAGGATGCGGCCAAGCTGGGCATTGCCAACGGCGACCGCATCGAGGTCAGCACCCCCGGCGCCAAGCTGCAGGGGGTGGCCCTGGTGCGCAGCGGCATCGCCCAGGGCGCCCTGGCCATCGAATACGGCTACGGTCACAAGCAGCTGGGCGCCGCAGTCCACACCGTGGACGGCAAGCCCATGCTCCACAACCCACAGCACGGCAATGGCGTGAACCTGAACGCCCTTGGCTTTGCCGACCCCACGCGCCCTGCCAAGGACAACGTGTGGATCGACTGGGTGTCGGGGGCGGTGGTGCGGCAGGGGCTACCGGTGCGCATCAAGCGGGTGTGAGAGCCTGCGATCGTTTCATGGGTTGCGTTGTGCCCCCCAAAGGTAGTGGATGCAAGGCGCCCACTGCGAGGCACACTGATGTGCGGCGAGAGTGGGCAACGGCCGCAGACACTGCCCTTGCGGGACAACCCCATGGGTACGCGACGTGCAAAAGATCATCGTCCAGTGTGCGCTGGCGTGATTGTTTGTGAATTTGCTATTTAATTAATAGCTGTGAGTGGTTTATAGGTAAGCGCTAGGGTCGATAAATCATCGGAATTCTGGCTGGCATCAACCCCGGCGCTTGAGCACCACCGTGATCTGCCCATTGGTCTCGATGGTGGCGCGTTCCACCTCGTGCGCGTCCAGGCAACCGCCCGCGCGCAGGGCGGCTTCCACATCGGTGGGGGTCAGCAGCTCCTTGCGCATCAGCGCCTCGTTGAGCTGGCCCTGGTCGATCAGCACCTGGGCCTTGCCATCCACCCAGCGCCCGATGCGTGGGAAGTGAAAGCCCAGCCGCGCCAGCACGATATGGCACAGCATCAGCGTGCTGGCCGCGATCAGGCCGCCCACCAGCGAGTTGTCGCCGGCGTTCATCGAGTTCTGCACGGCGTTCGACAGGATCAGCAGCAAGATCAGGTCGAACGGCTCGTACTGCCCCGTCTGCCGCTTGCCCGACAGGCGCAAAAACACCAGCAGGAACAGATAGACCACCACCCCGCGCAGCACAAACTCCCACCACGGCACGCTCATCGCGAACATCGGCATCTCCCTTGCATGCGGCGGCGGCTGCCGCGCTGGCTGCAGTCTACGTTCAATAATCGACCTGTTTTCTTGCCCGCACCGCAACGCCATGCCCCAGCCCTCGACCCCCTTGCCATGCC
Source organism: Acidovorax sp. GW835-FHT14B10 (assembly GCF_058793725.1). NCBI lineage: Bacteria > Pseudomonadati > Pseudomonadota > Betaproteobacteria > Burkholderiales > Comamonadaceae > Acidovorax > Acidovorax sp. GW835-FHT14B10. The sequence goes on along the minus strand of NZ_JBXAGC010000002.1, from coordinate 295,474 downwards.
CCTGTGGCGCCCTGTCGCCCCGGCGCACTCCGCTGGCCTATGCCGACTGCTGCGGCCGCTATGTCGAGCATTTCGATACCACGCCCGCGCCCGACGCCGAGCGGCTGATGCGCTCGCGCTACAGCGCCTTTGTGCGGGAGCGGGGCGACTACCTGCGGGCCACCTGGCACGCCAGCCAGCGGCCGGACACGCTCGCGTTCGAGCCCGGGGCGCATTGGCTGGGCCTGGAGGTGCGCAGCCACCGCGTGCTGGATGCCGACCACGCCGAGGTCGAGTTTGTGGCCCGCTACCGCGTGGCCGGGCGCGCCGTGCGCCTGCACGAGCGCAGCCGTTTCGTGCGCGAAGCCGGGCGCTGGTTCTACGTGGATGGCGACAGCCGCTGATTTCCAACCAGAATGGCCTGCAACCATGATCAATAAGGCGCCTCAATCCATGAAATTTGAAGCAATCCTGTTCGACTGCGACGGTGTGCTGGTGGACAGCGAGCCCATCACCAACGGCGTGCTCTGCGCCATGCTCAACGAGGCCGGCTGGGCCATCAGTCCCGCAGAGTGCATGCGGGTCTTCATCGGCAAGACGGTGCGCAGCGAGGCCGCGCGAATCGAAGCGCACACCGGCCGCCCGCTCACCGACGCCTGGATGGCTGCGTTTTACGCGCGCCGCAACGCCCGGCTGGAGGCCGAGCTGCAGGCCATCGAAGGCGCGGTGGAGGCCGTGCGCGCCGTCCATGCGCGGCTGCAGGGGCGCATCGCCTGTGCCTCGGGGGCGGATCGCTTCAAGGTCGAGATGCAGCTGGACAAGGTGGGCCTGGCACCGTACTTTGCCGGCCGCATCTTCAGCGGCCACGAAATGCCGGCCACCAAGCCCGCGCCCGATGTGTACCTGGCAGCGGCCGCGGCCGTGGGGGTGCCGCCCGCGCGCTGTCTGGTGGTCGAAGACACGGTGACCGGCGTCGCTGCCGGGGTGGCTGCGGGCGCCACGGTGGTGGGCTACAGCCCTTCGCCCGTGGGCCACGGCTCGCCCGAGGCGCTGCGCGCAGCCGGCGCCGTGCATGTGATGACCGGCATGGGCGCGCTGCCGGCGCTGCTGGATGAAGGTGCCTTGCACCGCCTGGCGCAGACGCGGCACACTGGGACCGTTTGAACGTTTTCATCTCCAAGGAGCATTCCATGCAACGACGCCAATTCCAGACTTCCGGCCTGGCCGCCCTGATCCTGCTGGCCACCACGCGGGCGCAGGCGCTGTCGCTGGGGGACTTGAGCAATGCCGACGCCAGCAGCGGCGTCAAGGCCGCGCTGGAGCAGGGCGCGCTGGCGGCCGTGGGCCTGCTGGGCCAGTCGGGCGGGTTCCTGAACAACCCCAAGGTGCGCATCCCGCTGCCGGGCTACCTGGAAGACGCCGCCAGGCTGATGAAGAAATTCGGCCAGGGTCGGCGCATCGAAGGGCTGGAGACCTCGATCAACCGCGCCGCCGAGGCCGCCGTGCCCATGGGCAAGGACCTGCTGGTGGGCGCCGTGCGCACCATGAGCGTGACCGACGCCAAGAACATCCTGACCGGCGGCGACACCTCGGTGACGCAGTTCTTTTCCGAAAAGACCCGCGCCCCGCTGGGCCAGAAGTTTCTGCCCGTGGTCACCCAGGCCACGCAGAAAGTGGGCCTGGCCCAGCAGTACAACGCTTTCGCTGGCAAGGCGGCGGGCTTTGGGCTGGTGAAGAGGGAAGACGCCACCATCGAGCAGTACGTGACCGGCAAGACGCTGGATGGCTTGTTTCTGGTGATTGGCGAGGAAGAGCAGAAGCTGCGTCAGAACCCGGCCGCGGCGGGCAGCGCCATCCTGAAGAAGGTGTTTGGGGCGCTGAAGTAAAGGCTGCTGCGGGCCTGGTTTGAATCGGATGGGGCGCTGGCGCTTATCTGGCGTCGCTCATGGCGGGGGGGTCATCGATGGCGACCCTGGCGCGGGCACGGTCCACGGCAATCAAGGGCGGATATCGGGCGACGGCAGGGGCGAGACGCCCTGGTTCAGCGCTGCCTGGTGCTGCGCGGCCAGCGCACGCTGGAAGGCCGGGCGCTGTTGCAGGCGCTGCCAGTAGGCGCGTGTGGCGGGGCCAAACTGCGCGGCGAGCCCCAGGTGTTGCGCCAGCAGCAGGGCATAGCCCACGGCCACGTCGGCAGCGGTAAAGCGGCCGGCGCAGAGCCATTCGCTGTGCGCCACGGTGCTTTCCACCGCGCGCAGGCGCGCCAGGAACCAGCGGGCATAGTCCTCGGCCACCTGCGGTTGCTGGCGCGCGGGTGGCTCGAAATGGGTGTAGCGCAGTACCAGCGTTTGCGGGAAGGTGAGCGTGGCGTCGCTCATGTGCAGCCAGTTCAGCCAGGCACCAAAGGCCGGGTCGCCGGGCGGCACGTCGAACCCCGCCTCGGGCTGCAGGGCCGCGAGGTACTGGCACATGGCGCTCGATTCGGTCATGCGCACATCGCCGTGCACCAGCAGCGGCACGGTGCCCAGCGGGTTTTCGTTGAGGAAGTCGCGGGCCAGTGCGCGCGGCGGAAACGGCAGCATGTGCAGCTGGTAGGGTCGCTGCAGTTCCTCCAGCATCCACAGGGGGCGAAAGGAGCGCGCGCTGACGCAGTGGTGAAGATGGATCATGGTGCAGCGGACAGCTTGTGGGGGCGCACCAGTTTAGGCATGCGCGCGGCGCAATGGCTGCCACGCAGGGTGCATTTCACGCCGCAGCTCGGGCGTGGCGGCGGTATTCGGCAGGCGAATGCCCCGTCCAGCTGCGAAACGCGCGGATAAAGCTCTTTTCGTTGACAAAGCCCGCAGCCTCGGCCACCTGCTTGATGGGGCGGTCGGTGCGGTGCAGCAGGTCCATGGCGCGGCTTTGGCGCACCTCGTCTTTCAGGCCCTGCAGCGTGGCGCCTTCTTCCTTGAGCTGGCGGTGCAGCGTGCGGGGCGAGACATGCAGCAGATGCGCGAGGGTCTCGGCACTGTGCAGCGGCAGGGCCGCCGCAGCGTGCCCGCCATGTCCGCCTGGCCCTGTCTGCGGCGCACCCAGCAGCTGCCGCACGCGTTGCACCAGCAGGCGGTCGCGCCGGTACTGCAGCACCGTCAGGGGCAGGGCGTGCTGCAGCATCTGGCGCAGGGCCGCCTCGTCGCGCCGCAGGGGCAGGGCCAGATAGCGGGCGTCAAATTCGATGGAGGTTTGCGCTGCGTTGAAGGTGGCCGGGGCGCGAAAGAGCACGCCATAGGCCTCGGCATGCGCAGGCGCGGCAAACCCAAACTGTGCCGACAGCAGTGGAATGCGCGAATCGATGTACCAGCAGGCCAGGCCGTGGATATTGCGTAGCACCGAGACCAGGCAGAACTCGCGCAGGCTGCCGAGGTCGCGGTGCTCGGCGATGGCGATTTTGGCGGAGTCGCCCTGCACAGACAGCGTGAGCGTGATGTCGTCGGCGATCAAACCATGGTGGCGGCACCAGCGTGCCAGCGCCACCCCCAGTTGCGGCGCGCTGATGGACGCGCGCGCCAGCATGCCGTAGCTGCCCCAGGGCAGGCGGCGGCTGAACCAGCCCAATGCTTCGTCGTCCAGCTCCCGCATGGCGGCGCCCGAGACCTGCTCCATCTGCCACGCGGTGATGCGGGCCTGGTCGTCTTGCAGCAGCTGCGGCGCAATTTGTGCCTGGGCCAGGGCGCGGTCGGGGCTCAGCTCACGGCGCGTGTAAGCCAAGGCAATCGCGCGCACAAACGCAATGGGTGTAGCCGCGGGCGAGCGGGGTGCAGAGGATGGTTGCGCAGGATAGTCAGCGACGGAGACAAGGGGTTTCACGCTGCAGAGTGTGCCGCAGACGTGGCACGATTTGCAACCATTGTGGCAACCTGGCGCGGGAGCAGGCTTCTATGCTTACGGTGCGCCACCCTCTGTTGCCGAGATGTGCGATCCAGGAGACAACACCATGATGACTGCAGCCGCCCAGAACAATGCACCGCTGGTGGAAAGCTACGCCCTCGGCGCCACCGATGCCCCGCTGATCGAACAGACCATCGGTGCCTTTTTTGCCGACATGGTGGCCCGCCAGCCCGAGCGCGAGGCGCTGGTGAGCCGGCACCAGGGGCTGCGCTACACCTACCGCGGCCTGCAGACCGAGGCGCACCGCCTGGCCAGTGCGCTGCTGGGCCTGGGCCTGGTGCCCGGCGACCGCGTGGGCATCTGGTCGCACAACAACGCCGAATGGGTGCTGATGCAGCTGGCCACCGCGCAGGTGGGCCTGGTGCTGGTCAACATCAACCCCGCCTACCGCACGTCCGAGGTCGAATACGCGCTGAACAAGGTGGGTTGCCAGCTCTTGGTGACCATGGCGCGCTTCAAGACCAGCGACTACCTGGGCATGCTGCGCGAGCTGGCGCCCGAATGGGTGCATGGCACGCCGGGCCAGCTGGAGGCGCTGCAATTGCCGCACCTGAACACCGTGGTCTGGATCGACGAACCCGGCGTGGGTGGCGAAGAGCCGGGCCTATTGCGCTTTTCCGACCTGCTGGCGCGCGGCGATGCGGCCGACCCCCGCATCGCCCAGGTGGCGGCCACCTTGCGCGCCACCGACCCCATCAACATCCAGTTCACGAGCGGCACGACGGGGTTTCCGAAGGGCGCTACGCTCACACACCGCAACATCCTGAACAACGGCTTCTTCATCGGCGAATGCATGAAGCTCACGCCCGAGGATCGACTGTGCATCCCCGTGCCGCTGTACCACTGCTTTGGCATGGTGCTGGGCAATCTGGCATGCCTCACGCATGGTGCCACCATCGTCTATCCCAACGACGGGTTCGATCCGCTCACGGTGCTGCAGACGGTGCAGGACGAGCGCTGCACCGGCCTGCACGGCGTGCCCACCATGTTCATCGCCGAGCTCGACCACCCGCGCTTTGCCGAGTTTGATTTATCCACGCTGCGCACCGGCATCATGGCTGGCTCGCCGTGCCCCACCGAGGTCATGAAACGCGTGGTGGAGCAGATGAACCTGCGCGAAATCACCATCGCCTACGGCATGACCGAGACCAGCCCCGTGAGCTGCCAGAGCAGCACTGACACGCCGCTGGAAAAGCGCGTATCGACGGTGGGCCAAGTGCAGCCGCACCTGGAAGTGAAGATCGTGAACCCCGACACCGGCACCGCGGTGCCGCGCGGGCAGAGCGGCGAGCTTTGCACGCGCGGCTACTCGGTGATGCACGGCTACTGGGAAGACGCCGCCAAGACCCACGAAGCCATCGACGCCGATGGCTGGATGCACACCGGCGACCTCGCCACCATGGACGCCGAGGGCTACGTCAACATCGTGGGCCGCATCAAGGACATGGTGATCCGCGGCGGCGAGAACATCTACCCGCGCGAGATTGAAGAGTTTCTGTACCGCCACCCGCAGGTGCAGGACGTGCAGGTGGTGGGCGTGCCCGACCAGAAATACGGTGAAGAACTGTGCGCCTGGATCATTGCCAAGCCCGGCACGAAACCCACCGAAGACGACATTCGCGCCTTCTGCAAGGGCCAGATCGCGCACTACAAGGTGCCGCGCTACATCCGTTTTGTCACCGCCTTTCCGATGACGGTAACAGGCAAGATCCAGAAGTTCAAGATCCGCGACGAGATGAAGGATCTGCTGGGTCTCTTCGAACAGAAAACCGCTTGAGAGAGCACCACAGCATGACCATTCTCGACACCCAACTCAACGCCCGCTCGGCCGATTTTCTGGCCAATGCCACCGCCATGCGCACGCTGGTCGATGACCTGCGCGCCCAGCTCGACAAGGTCGCCCAGGGCGGCGGTGACGCCGCGCGCGCCAAGCATGTGGCCCGGGGCAAGCTGCTGCCGCGCGAGCGCGTGCAGATGCTGCTGGACCCCGGCACGCCGTTCCTCGAACTGGCGCCGCTGGCCGCGCTCAACATGTACAACAACGACGCCCCCGGCGCCGGTCTGATCGCGGGCATCGGCCGCGTGAGCGGCGTGGACTGCATGATCGTGTGCAACGACGCCACGGTGAAGGGCGGCACTTACTACCCGCTCACCGTCAAGAAGCACCTGCGCGCGCAGGAAGTGGCGCAGCAGAACCACCTGCCCTGCATCTACCTGGTGGACTCGGGCGGCGCCAACCTGCCCAACCAGGACGAGGTCTTCCCGGACCGCGACCACTTCGGCCGCATCTTCTTCAACCAGGCCAACATGAGCGCCATGGGCATCTCGCAGATCGCCGTGGTCATGGGATCGTGCACGGCGGGCGGCGCCTATGTGCCCGCGATGAGCGACGAGTCCATCATCGTGAAGAACCAGGGCACCATCTTTCTGGGCGGCCCCCCGCTGGTGAAGGCCGCCACGGGCGAGGTGGTGAGCGCCGAAGACCTGGGCGGCGGCGACGTGCACACGCGCCTGTCGGGCGTGGCCGACCACCTGGCGCAGAACGACATGCATGCATTGCAGCTGGCGCGCAACGCAGTGCACAATTTGAACAAGAACAAGGTTCCAGCGCCTGCCGATAAAGCCCCAGTGGCTCCTGTGTTTGCAGCGGAAGAGCTGTACGGCGTGATCCCCGTGGACACGCGCAAGCCCTTCGACGTGCGCGAGATCATTGCCCGCATCGTGGACGGCAGCGAGTTCGACGAGTTCAAGGCGCGCTATGGCACCACGCTGGTCACGGGCTTTGCGCGCATCGAGGGCATGGCGGTCGGCATCATCGCCAACAACGGCATTCTGTTCAGCGAGTCGGCGCTCAAGGCCACGCACTTCATCGAGCTGTGCTGCCAGCGCAAGATTCCGCTGGTGTTCCTGCAGAACATCACCGGCTTCATGGTCGGCCGCAAGTACGAGAACGAAGGCATCGCCCGCAACGGCGCCAAGATGGTCACGGCCGTGGCCACGGCGAGTGTTCCGAAGTTCACCATCATCATCGGCGGCAGCTTTGGCGCGGGCAACTACGGCATGTGCGGCCGGGCGTACTCGCCTCGCTTCCTGTGGATGTGGCCCAACGCGCGCATCAGCGTGATGGGTGGCGAGCAGGCCGCAGGCGTGCTGGCCACCGTCAAGCGCGACGGCATCGAGGGCAAGGGGGGGCAGTGGAGCATGGAGGAAGAAGAAGCCTTCAAGGCACCCATCCGCCGCCAGTACGAAGACCAGGGCCACCCCTACTACGCCACGGCACGCCTGTGGGACGACGGCGTGATCGACCCCGCCGACACGCGCCGTGTGCTGGCGCTGGGCCTGGCGGCCTCGCGCAATGCGCCGATCGAGGATACGAAGTTCGGCCTGTTCCGCATGTAAGCCGGAGGCAATACCGATGTCTGCTCTTTCCATCCGCTACGACGGCCCTTGCGCCACTATCACGCTGACCCAGCCCGAGGTGCGCAACGCCTTCAGCGACGAGGTCATCGCCGACATCACCGCCGCCTTCACCGAGGTGGGTGCACGCGCTGACGTGCGCGCCGTGGTGCTGGCCGCCGAGGGCCCGGCCTTTTGCGCCGGTGCCAACCTGAACTGGATGCGCCGCATGGCGGACTACACCCGCGAGGAGAACCTCGCGGACGCAGCCAAGCTGGCCGAAATGCTGCGCGTGATCTACGAGTGCCCCAAGCCGACGATTGCCCGCGTGCAGGGCGATGTGTATGCGGGCGGCATGGGGCTGGTGGCCGCCTGTGATATGGCCGTGGCGGTGGACACGGTGGGCTTTTGCCTCAGCGAGGTGAAGCTGGGCCTCATTCCGGCCACCATCAGCCCCTATGTGATCCGTGCCATGGGCGCACGCGCCGCGCACCGCTACTTCCTCACGGCCGAACGCTTTGGCGCTGCCGAGGCGCTGCGCATCGGCTTTGTGCACGAGGTGGTGGCCGCCGAGCAGCTCGATGCCAAAGTGGACGAACTGCTCAAGGCATTGACCAGCGCCAGCCCCCATGCCGTGCGCGCGTGCAAGAAGCTCGTCATGGATGTGGCCGAGCGCGAAATCAACGCGGGCCTGATTGCCGCCACGGTGGCCGCCATTGCCGACATTCGCGCAAGCGACGAGGGCAAGGAGGGCGTGCAGTCGTTCCTCCACAAACGCAAGCCATCCTGGCTGCTTGCCTGAGTTGCCCGTACCGAGCGACCCCATCATGGACACCCTCTGGCTCCACATCGTGCAGTGGCTCCACACGCTGGGGCTGCATGTCGATGGCGGTACCGCGCGGGCCGTGGGCGACGCGGCGGCCACGGCCACTGCGCAGCTGGACATGCCCAGCCTGCTGGCACTGGCCGCCGCGCTGGGCTGGGCCAGCGGGTTCCGGTTGTATGCCGTGGTGTTCCTGGTCGGCATGATGGGCGTGCTGGGCTGGATGCCGCTGCCCCCCGGCCTGGCCATGCTGCAGCACCCGGTGGTGCTGCTGGTCAGCGGCTGCATGCTGCTGGTGGAGTTCTTTGCCGACAAGGTGCCCTGGCTGGACAGTGCCTGGGACGCCGTGCACGCCTTCATCCGCGTGCCTGCGGGGGCGGCGCTGGCCTTTGGCGTGTTTGGCGCCGACAACGCCACCATGGCGATTGCGGCGGGGCTGCTGGGCGGCTCGCTCTCGGCCACGGCGCTGGCCACCAAGATGACCACGCGCGCGGCGGCCAACACCTCGCCCGAGCCTTTTTCCAACTGGGGCCTGTCGTTCTTTGAAGACGGCCTGGTGGTGGCCGTGGTGTGGCTGGCCACGCAGTACCCGGTGGCGTTCGGCATCGCGCTGGTGGTGATGGTGGTCGTTTCGGTGCTGCTGCTCGTGGTGTTGTTCAAGTTTCTGCGCGCCGTGGTGCGGCGCCTTTCCTCTTTCTTTTCTGGTTCTGCCAAGGTGGCCTCAACATGTTCAAAAAAATCCTGATTGCAAACTGCGGCGACAACAGCCGCGCAGCGGATGTTTCTGCAAATTGCTTGGCACGCGCAGCGTGCGCAGGCGATCTCGCCGCAGGAGGGCGCCATGTTTAAAAAGATTCTCATCGCCAATCGCGGCGAGATCGCCTGCCGGGTGGCCGCCACCGCCAAGCGCCTGGGCGTGAAAACCGTCGCCGTGTACTCCGATGCCGACGCCAATGCCAAACACGTTGCCGTGTGCGACGAGGCCGTGCACATCGGCGGTAGTGCACCCAAGGAGAGCTACCTGCGCTGGGAGCGCATCATTGCCGCCGCCCAGGCCACGGGCGCGCAGGCCATTCACCCTGGCTATGGATTCCTGAGCGAGAACGAAGACTTTGCCAAGGCCTGTGCCGACGCGGGCCTGGTCTTCATCGGCCCCCCCGCCAGCGCCATCAATGCGATGGGGCTGAAGGCCGAGTCCAAGCGCCTCATGGAGCAGGCCCAGGTGCCCCTGGTGCCCGGCTACCACGGTGCTGACCAGGACCCGGCGCTGCTGCAACGCGAGGCGGACCGCATTGGCTACCCCGTGCTCATCAAGGCCAGCGCCGGTGGCGGTGGCAAGGGCATGCGCGCCGTGGACAAGGCCGAGGACTTTGCCGCCGCGCTCGACTCCTGCAAGCGCGAGGCCATCAACAGCTTTGGCGACGACGCGGTGCTGGTCGAAAAATACGTGCAGCGCCCTCGCCACATCGAGATCCAGGTGTTTGGCGACACGCACGGCAATTGCGTGTACCTGTTCGAGCGCGACTGCTCCGTGCAGCGCCGCCACCAGAAGGTGCTGGAAGAAGCGCCAGCCCCCGGCATGACGCCCGAGCTGCGCGCCCGCATGGGCGAGGCTGCCGTGGCCGCCGCACGGGCGGTGAACTACGTGGGCGCGGGCACGGTGGAGTTCATCGTCGAGCAGCCTGGCGGCTACGACGCGCCCGAGCAGATGAAGTTCTACTTCATGGAGATGAACACGCGCCTGCAGGTGGAGCACCCCGTGACCGAGGCGATCACCGGCCTGGACCTGGTGGAGTGGCAGTTGCGTGTGGCGTCTGGCGAGCCCTTGCCGCTCCAGCAGGAAGACCTGCGCATCCAAGGCCACGCCATCGAGGCGCGCATCTGCGCCGAGAACCCCGACAACAACTTTCTGCCCGCCACCGGCGCGCTCAACGTGTATGCGCTGCCTGAGTGTGTGACATTTGAAAGAGGTGCTGTGCGCGTCGATTCCGGCGTGCGCCAGGGCGATGCGATCAGCCCGTTCTATGACTCCATGGTGGCCAAGCTCATCGTGCACGGCGACACGCGCGAACAGGCGCTGGCGCGGCTGGATGAAGCGCTGGCGCAGACCCACATCGTGGGCCTGGCGACCAATGTGCAGTTCTTGCGCCGCGTGGCGCGCACCGCGTCGTTCGCCAAGGCCAAGCTTGACACCGCGCTTATCCCGCGCGAGCAGGCCGCGCTCTTCCACCAGGAAAGCGTGGGCCTGCCCCTGGCCGCCGCGGCTGCCGTGGCGCAGACGCTGCTGCGCGAGCGCGCCAGCGAAGGCGTGGACCCGTTCAGCCGCCGCGATGGTTTCCACACGCATGGCGTGGTGCAGCGCCGCTTTGAGTTCGAGTTTGGTGGCGAGCATGCCAAGGCGCTGCTGACCTACGAGCGCGGCGGCAGCCTGCATCTGGTCGTGGGCGAAGGCGCCGCGCAGGTGGCGGGCCCACTGGCGTTCAGTGCGGTGGCGCAAGGCATCGAATTGCAGTTTTCCGGCCAGCGCACGCGCGCTGCGGTGTATGCCCAGGGTGAGGTGGACCATGTATTCACCCCGCTGGGCGCCACCCAGATCACCGCCATCGATCTGCTGGCCCACGCGGGCGAGGCCGCTGCCGAGGGCGGGCGCCTGACGGCCCCCATGCCCGGCAAGGTGGTGTCGTTTGCCGTGAAGGCGGGCGACGCCGTGACCAAGGGCCAGCCGCTGGCGGTGATGGAGGCCATGAAGATGGAGCACACCATTGCCGCCCCGGCCGATGGTGTGGTGCAGGAGCTGCTGTACGCACCCGGCGACCAGGTGACCGAAGGGGCCGAGCTGCTCAAGCTGGTGGTGGCCGAGAAGGCGTAGGTTCAACCGGGGCACCCCGTGCGTGACAGCGCGCAGGGTGCAATGCCGTTACCCTTGGGCGCCATGAAAATCACCTTTTGCTGTACCGACACCAAAGCCGAGCCCTGGCTCCAGGGTCTGGCTGCCGCGCTGCCCGGCGCTGACATCTCCATGTGGCAGCCCGGCGCGCCGCAGGCCGACTACGCCGTGGTCTGGGCACCGCCCCAGCAGTTCATGGACGAGCAGGCGGGCGTCAAAGCGCTGTTCAACATCGGCGCGGGTGTGGATGCCCTGCTCCAGCTGCGCCTGCCTCCCGATGCGCTGGTGGTGCGCCTGGACGACGCGGGCATGGCCGTGCAGATGGCCGAATATGTGTGCCACGCGGTCATCCGCCACTTCCGCGAGTTCGACGGCTACGAGGCGGACACCAAGGCGGGCCGCTGGGGCTACCGCAAGCCGCGTCTGCGCAGCGATTTCCCCATCGGTGTGATGGGCCTGGGCGTGCTGGGTGAGCGCGTGGCCAGGGCACTGGCCCAGTTCGAGTTCCCTATCAACGGCTGGAGTCGCAGCCCCAAGGCCATCGACGGTGTGCGCGCCTTCGCGGGCGCAGAACAATTCCACTCCTTTCTGGCGGCCAGCCGCGTGCTGGTCAACCTGCTGCCGCTCACGCCCGAGACGGCCAATGTGATGAACCAGGACACCTTGGGCCGCCTGCTGCCCGGCGGTTATGTCATCAACGTGGCGCGCGGCGCACACCTGGTGGACGGAGACCTGCTGGCCTTGTTGGCCAGCGGCCATGTGGCGGGCGCCACGCTCGATGTGTTCCGCACCGAACCCCTGCCCGCAGACCATGCGTTCTGGGGCCACCCGCGCATCACCCTCACGCCGCACACCTCGGCGCGTACGCTGCGCGAGGAAAGCATTGCCCAGATCGTGGGCAAGATCGGCGCCCTGGCGCGGGGCGAGCCCATTGCCGGTATCGTGAACGCCGGGCGTGGTTACTGACCGGGCCACCAGCCCGAAGAGCTGATTTCCAAGGACTTTCCCATGAACATTCCCCAGCGCGTCAAACTCGTCGATGTAGGCCCGCGCGACGGCCTGCAGAACGAAAAATCTCCTGTGCCCGCCGCCGTCAAGATCGGTCTGGTACACCGCCTGCAGGACGCAGGTCTTCAGAACATCGAAGTCACCAGCTATGTGAGCCCCAAGTGGGTGCCGCAGATGGCCGACAACCACGAGGTGATGAGCGGCATCGCGCGCCAGGCTGGCGTGTGCTACTCGGTGCTGACGCCCAACCTCAAGGGTTTCGAGGCAGCGGTGCTGGACCGGCCCGGCGAGATCGTGGTGTTCGGCTCGGCCAGCGAGGCCTTCAGCCAGAAGAACATCAATTGCAGCATCGCCGAGAGCATCGAGCGCTTTGCGCCCGTGGTCGAGGCGGCGCGCGCTGCCGGCATTGCCGTGCGCGGCGCCATGAGCTGCACCGTGGGTTGCCCTTATGAAGGCGAGGTGGCGCCCGAGCGCGTGGCCTACCTGGCGGGGCTGATGAAGCAGATAGGCGTGCAGCATGTGGGCGTGGCCGACACCATTGGCGTGGGCACGCCGCGCAAGGTGCAGCGCGCTGTCGAGGCCACGCTGCAGCATTACGGCATCGACGATATTTCCGGCCACTTTCACGACACCTATGGCCAGGCCCTGGCCAATACCCTGGCCACGCTGGAGATGGGCGTGTGGCAGTACGACACCTCGGTGGCCGGCCTGGGGGGCTGCCCTTACGCCAGGGGAGCCACCGGCAACGTGGCGACCGAAGACGTGGTCTACATGCTGCATGGCATGGGCATCGCAACCGGCATCGACCTCGACAAGCTCATCGACGCCGGCGCCTACATCAGCGATTTTCTGGGCCGCAAGCCCAACTCGCGTGTGGCCGTGGCCCTGCTCAACCAGCGCAATCGCTGACGCGCCGGGGCGCAACCCCGCTCCAGGTTCTGAGAGCCTGTTTACGATCTCCCAGGGGTCGCGCAGTGGCCTTTGCGGGAGGGGATGCAAGGCGCGGTGCGCAGCCAATAGCTTGGCTATTGGCAAGCGCCGCAACGCCGCAGACCGCCCGCAAAGACCACTGCCCCAAGGGTTGGAGCGAAATCGGGCGATTGGACGCCCCGGCTGCTTGCATGGGCACGAGCCCATGCGGCGCACCCGAAGCATCCACTCCTCCCGATTGCGCTCCAACGCGATCCCCTGCGAGATCGTAAACAGGTTCTCAGGTCGTCGTCCGGCTCCAGAAGGCATGTCCGCTGCCGGTCTGCTTGGCCTGGTACATGGCCTGGTCGGCACAGCGTATCAGTTCGGTCAGTGTGCGGCCATCCTGCGGACTGCGGGCGATGCCCGTACTGGCACCCACGGTGAGTGCCAGGCCTTGAAAATCCACCGGCTGGCGCACCGCGCTGTCCACGCGGCGGGCCAGCACCTCCAGCTGTTCGTCGGGCAAGGGATCTGCGAGCAGGACCACGAATTCGTCGCCCCCCAGCCGGGCCACGATGTCGTCGGCGCGGAACTGGGCCTGCAGGCGCGTGGCCACGACGCGCAGCACTGCGTCGCCCGCGTCGTGGCCGTGCGTGTCGTTGATCGGTTTGAAGCGGTCCAGATCGAGCAGCATCAGGGCGTGCGCAGCGCCATCGGCCAGCACCGGCGTGGCGCCGCGCGCCAGACCGGTGCGGTTGGCCAGGCCGGTCAGCGGGTCGGTGGCGGCGGCCTGTGCCAGGTGGGCGGCATGCAGGCGCAGCGCGGTCTGGGACGTGCGCAGGCCACTGATGCGCTGGCTCAGCGCGATGGCGAACACCACCAGCTCGGCCGCCACGCCGATCTGCAGGCCGTTGGCCAGCAGGAACGGTGCATCGATCACCCTCCAGTTGACCAGCACCACCCCCAGCACCGACAGGAACAGCAGCACCTGGCCACCCAGGTACCACTGCGCGGGGATGAAGCCGCGCCGCAGGATGATGACGGCCGCCACCGTGGCGAGCAGGGCGCCCGTACTGGCGACGATCTCGTTGGCGGTCTGGGCGGCGTCGAACTGGCCCAGCAGACCCAGTACGGCCACCGATGCCGCCAGCAGGCCCCAGGTCAGTAACAGCCGGTCCAGCCAAGACACTTGCCGCGTGTCCAGAAAGCTGCGCGCGAACAGCGCGCCGAACAGCAGCCACAGGCTGGGCAGCACCACGTGACCGCGCTCCTGCCACCAGGGCCAGTGGCCCCAGAGGTAGTGTGCCGCGTGGCCATTGAAGCTGGCCAGCGTCAGCAGCGCGAAGGTGCACTGGCCGATGTAGAAGCCGTAGGTGGCATCGCGGAAGATGCCTGCGAGCACGAGGTTGTAGACCAGCAGCGCGATCAGGATGCCGTAGCAGATACCGTCGAACAGCCGCTTGTGCTGGCGCCACTGCAGGTATTCGGCGGTGTCCCAGACCGACAGGCCGAGGCTGGGGGCCGTTTCGCCCAGCAGCCGGACATAGACGGTGTACACGCCCGGGCCGGGCAGTTGCAGGCGCATCACATAGCGCTCGCTGCCCAGGGGGCGGGTGGCGAACGGCTGCGACAGGCCGGTGTGCACCGACGGCGCCAGCGCCCGGCCGGTGGCGTCGAAGGGGCCATGAAAGCGCACGTCCTTGAGCGCCGTGGTCTGTGTGGCCAGCACCCAGTCGCCGGTTGCGGCGCGTTGCTCCAGCACCACCTTGAACCAGTGGGGCTGGGCGCCGTCGCCGTGCCGTTGCGTGGGCGGAACGGGTTGAAAGCGGCTGGCGTGGGCGGGTTGCAGCACCTCGTCCAGTGTCAGCGTGCCACTGTCATCCGTGAGCCACAGCAGCTGGCCGGTCTCCTGCAGCGCCAGCCCTTGCGGGTGGTCATCCAGGACGATGGGCGCGGCCCCGGCCACGGACAGCTTGGCAAGGAAAAGGCACAGGAGCAGGCAGGCGCGGAGCAGCTTCATGGACAATGGAGGGAACAAGTTTCACACTGTAACCGTGTGTACGCTGCGTTCCGGCGGTGTGTGCCTTCCGGCTTCACCTTTCACGCGGCGCGCGCACCATCCAGCCTGTCATGACCGATTTTCCTGAAAGCACCCAACGCGTGGCCGCCGCACTGCAGGCCGCGGGCCACCCCCACATGCCCCGCATGCTCGACGACGCCGCACGCACCGCGCAGCAGGCGGCCGATGTGCTGGGCATTCTGGTGGGGCAGGTGGCCAAGAGCATCATCTTCCGGCGCAAGAGCGACGATGCGGCGGTGCTGGTCATCACCTCGGGCGACCGGCGCGTGGATGAGCAGAAGGTCGAGGCCCATGTGGGCAAGATCGGCCGGGCCGATGCTGCGTTTGTGAAGGAGCGCACGGGCTTCTCGATTGGTGGTGTGTCGCCCATCGCGCATGCCACGCCGCCAGTCACGCTGATTGACCAGGACCTGCTGCGCTTTGATGTGGTGTGGGCGGCGGCCGGGCACCCGCACGGCGTGTTCCCCTTGCACCCCTCGGATCTGCAGCGCCTGACCGGCGCCCCGGTGGTGGACGTGGCCCAGGAGGTGGGGGCATGAGTGCTAAAGAAGCAATAGCCGCTCGCGCACATCTGTTAAGCACTGCGGGCTATTTTGATGCGGGGTCCGAGGAGGTGGTCCCTTCGCCCTGCATTTCGGTGTGCCGCATGACCGAAGACCGCAGCCGTTGCGAAGGATGTTTTCGCACCATCCCCGAAATCCGCGCCTGGGCGCAGGCCGACGGCGCCGAGCGCCTGGCCATCTGGGCGCGGCTGGCGCAGCGCGCCGGTATCCCCTTTCCCCCCGAAGGCGTGGCCAAGGAGCCGACATGAAGCACATCACGTTCTACCTGGACTTTGTCTCGCCCTACGCCTGGCTGGCCTTCGAGCGCCTGCCCGAGGTGCTGGAGGGCCTGAGCCACAGCGTGGAATATCGGCCCGTGCTGCTGGGCGCGCTGCTCCAGCAGCATGGCAACCCGGGGCCGGCCGGCATTGTGCCCAAGCGCGCCTGGACCTACCGCCATGCCGTCTGGCTGGGCCATTCGATCGGCGTGCCGCTGGCGATGCCGGCGCGCCACCCGTTCAATCCGCTGCCGCTGCTGCGCCAGGCCCTGGCCTGCAGCGAGGATGGCCGCATCAACCGCTTCGTCGCGGGCACCGTGTTCCGCCATGTCTGGCAGGGCGGGAACGAGGCGCTGGATGCACAGCGCCTCGCGGAACTGGCGGCCGCGCTGGAGCCGCAGCGCAAGCCCGGTGATGACGACGGCGCACGCGCCAAGGCGCTGCTGCGCAGCAACACCGAGGCCGCCGCCGCGCGCGGCGTGTTCGGCGTGCCGGCCTTCGAGGTCGATGGCAAGGTCTTCTGGGGCTATGACAGCCTGCCCATGCTGCGCGCCTGCCTCGAAGGCGACCGCTGGTTCGAGCGCGACTGGGACGCCGCTGCAAGCGTGGCGCAAGGCCTGCCGGGTTGAATGGGGCGGCCGTTCACCCGTACGGCCCACGCATCGCCCGACCATGCCCAATGCCTTTAACTTCAACGCCTCGCCCTTCGACTGCCTGAGCCTGGACGAGCAGCGCCTGGTGCGCGCCAGCGTGGACATCGCCTACTTCCCCGAGGGCGCCGTGGTGCTGGACGTGGGCGTGGCACCCACGCACCTGTTCGTCGTCATCAAGGGCCATGTCACCCAGACCGAGGGCGACGAGGTGCTGGCCACCTACGGCCCGGACGACTGCTTTGACGGCTGCGGCCTGATGACCGGGCGTGTGGGCAGCCGCTTTGTTGCCGCCGAGGAGGTGGTGGCCTACGAGCTCGCGCGCGCGGCGGTCAACGAACTCATCGCGCGCAACACCACCTTCGGCGCGCTGCTGTTTTCCGATCTGGGCCAGAAGCTCAGCGCACTGGCGCAGCGGGCCGACCAGCACGAGCGCCAGTCGCTCACCCTGGCGCGCGTGGACCAGGCCTTCCTGCGTCCGGCGCACACCGTGGATGCCGGCACCGACATCGTCTCGGTGGTGCGGCTGTTCCAGGCCCAGCGCACCACCAGCGTGCTGGTCACGGGCCTGCCCGGCGGGGCGCTGGGCATCTTCACCAACACCAGCCTGCAGCGCGCCATCCTCGATGGCCGCCCGCTGGTCCAGCTGGCGGTGGGCGCGCTGGCCAGCAGCCCGGTGGTGACCGTGCGGCCATCGGACCCGCTGGGCGATGCCATGGCCCTCATGCTGCGCCGCCACGTGCACCGCCTGGTGGTGGTGGAGGACGACGGCCAGGTGCGCGGCATCCTGGAGGCGCTGGACCTGTTCAGCTTCCTGGCCAACCACTCGCACCTGATCACGGTGCAGATCGAGCATGCACAGGACCTGCCGGCGCTGGCGCAGGCGGCGGCGCAGATCACGCGGCTGATTGCGGCGCTGTACCGGGGCGGCACGCGCATCGGCCTGATGGCCCGGCTGGTGCAGCAGCTCAACGCCCGGCTGTTCGAGCGCGCCTGGCACATGGTGGCGCCAGCCGACCTGGTGGCCAACAGCTGCCTGTTCGTCATGGGCAGCGAGGGGCGCGGCGAGCAGCTGCTCAAGACCGACCAGGACAATGGCCTGGTGCTGCGCGACGGCTACACCGCGCCGCCCGACCTCGACGCCATCTGCCAGCGCTTTTCCGAGGTGCTGGCCCGCTTCGGCTACCCCGAGTGTCCCGGCCGCATCATGGTCAGCAACCCCGACTGGCGCGGCACGGTCAGTGCCTTCAGCCAGCGCGTGCGCCAGTGGCTGCTGCAGCCCGAGGGCGACAGCCTGATGCAGCTGGCCATCTTTCTCGATGCGCATGCGGTGGCGGGCGATGCCACGCTGCTGGCCGCCGTGCGCGAGCGCGTGATGGCGCTGGCCACCGACAACGATGCCATGCTGGCCCGCTTTGCCGCGGCGGTGGACAACTTCGGCGGCCCCGCCGGATGGTGGAGCCGCCTGTTCGGCCGGAGCGACGAAGGCCGTGCCATCAGCCTCAAGAAGGCGGGCATATTCCCCATCGTGCACGGCGTGCGCAGCCTGGCCCTGGCGCGGCGCGTGGCCGCCACCGGTACGGCCGAACGCATCGCCGCGCTGGTGGAGGCCGGCGTGATCGACGCGGCGCTGGGCGATGCGCTGGTGCAGAGCCTGCACTTCCTGATGGGCCTGCGCCTGCAGGCCGGCCTGGCCGAGCTCGACACCGGGCGTCCGGTCACCGGCAACGTCGATCCCGAGCGCCTGAGCAGCCTGGAGCGCGACCTGCTCAAGGACGCACTGGCGGTGGTCAAGCGCTTCAAGCTGCTGCTGCACCAGCGCCTGAAGCTGGACGTGCTGTGAACCCGTTCGCGCGCTTGCGGCGCGCCTGGCTGCAGTACCACCTGGCCGACCCGGCCTATGCCTTCCTGTTCGATCCGCCGCCGCCCGATGAATGGGTGGCGCTGGACTGCGAAACCACGGGGCTGAACCGGCGCAGCGATGAAATCATCGCCATCGGCGCCGTGCGCATCGCTGGCAACCGTATCCTGACCAGTGAGCGGCTGGAGCTGCTGGTGCGCCCCGATAAAGGCGTGCCGGCCGACAGCGTGCGCATCCACCGCCTGCGCAGCGCCGACGTGGCCCAGGGCCTGCCCATCCAGGAGGCCCTGCACCGGCTGCTGCGCTTCATCGGCAGCCGGCCCCTGGTGGGTTACTTTCTCGAATTCGACGTGGCCATGCTCAACCGCGCCCTGTGGCCCCTGCTGGGCATGGGCTTGCCGCAGCCCAAGATCGAGGTCTCGGCGCTGTACTACGAGCACAAGTTCCGGCAGCTGCCGCCCTACCAGCAGCAGGCCAACGCCGACATCGACCTGCGCTTCGCCACCCTGATGGACGACCTGGGCCTGCCCCGGCGCGAGGCGCACGACGCGCTCAACGATGCGGTGATGGCGGCGCTGGCCTTCATCAAGCTGCGCCAGCTGCGCGGCGGTTGAATGCGGCCTGTTCTTGAATCAAAACCGGTGGCGGCGCATATCCTGCAAGCGCCATAAGCTTTTGACGAAGTAGCATCTTCCGGTGCGCGCAGCGCTCCGGAAACGAAAAACCGGGCACGAGGCCCGGTGGAGGTGGCAGGGCGGACAGGCCGCCATGCCAGGGGGTTGCGCTGTGACTTCCCGTCAGTGTCCCGAGGCACCGGCCGCGCCCAGGCCGGTTTCCGAACGCACCTGCTGCGCCGGGAACGCGGCGCGCTCGCGCGCGGCGTTGGCGCTCTTGTCGGTGATCGAGAAGAGCCAGATGCCGACGAAACCGATGGTCATGGAGAACAGCGCGGGCGAGGTGTACGGGAACCAGGCCGAACCGGCCGGGTTGCCCAGCGTGCCTTCCCACACCGAGGGCGACACGATGGTCAGGCCCACCGAGGAGATCAGGCCCAGGAAGCCGCCGATCACCGCGCCGCGCGTGGTGCAGTCCTTCCACAGCACCGACAGGAACAGTACCGGGAAGTTGGCCGAGGCCGCGATGGCAAACGCCAGCGACACCATGAAGGCGATGTTCTGCTTCTCGAACGCGATGCCCAGCACCACGGCGATCACGCCCAGGGCCAGCGTGGTCATGCGCGAGACCTTCAGCTCCGAGGCGCTGTCGGCCTTGCCCTTCTTGAACACCGTGGCATACAGGTCATGCGACACGGCCGAGGCGCCCGAGAGCGTCAGGCCGGCCACCACCGCCAGGATGGTGGCGAACGCCACGGCCGAGATGAAGCCGTAGAAGATGTTGCCGCCCACCGACTTGGCCACCAGCACGGCCGCCATGTTGGCCGTGCCCGCGCCGCCGTGGATGACGCCCTTGATCACGTCCGCGAACTCGGGGTTGGTCAGCACCAGGGTGATGGCGCCAAAACCGATGATGAAAATCAGGATGTAGAAGTAGCCGATCCAGGTCGTGGCCCACAGCACGGACTTGCGCGCTTCCTTGGCATCGGGCACGGTGAAGAAGCGCATCAGGATGTGCGGCAGCCCGGCGGTGCCGAACATCAGCGCCATGCCGAACGAGATGGCCGAGATCGGGTCCTTGATGAAGCCGCCCGGGCCCATGATGGACAGGCCCGCCTTGGCGGCCTCTTCGGGCGTCTTGCCCGTGTTGGCGGCAATCGCGGCGCGCACTTCCACGCCCTTGGCGAACAGTGCCTCGGGGCTGAAGCCGTACTGTGCCAGCACCATGAAGGCCATGAAGCTCACGCCCGCCAGCAGCAGGCAGGCCTTGATGATCTGCACCCAGGTGGTGGCCGTCATGCCGCCAAACAGCACGTAGATCATCATCAGCGCGCCGACGATGACCACGGCCATCCAGTATTCCAGGCCGAACAGCAGCTTGATGAGCTGGCCGGCACCGACCATCTGCGCGATCAGGTAGAACGCCACCACCACCAGCGTGCCCGAGGCGGCAAAGACCCGGATGGGGCCCTGCTGGAAGCGGTAGCCTGCCACGTCGGCAAAGGTGAACTTGCCCAGGTTGCGCAGGCGCTCGGCCATCAGGAAGGTGATGATGGGCCAGCCCACCAGGAAGCCGATGGAGTAGATCAGCCCGTCGTAGCCGGTGGCCATCACGGCCGCCGAGATGCCCAGGAACGAGGCGGCCGACATGTAGTCGCCCGCGATCGCCAGGCCATTCTGGAAGCCGGTGATGCCGCCACCGGCGGTGTAGAAGTCCGCGGCCGACTTGGTCTTGGCCGCCGCCCATTTGGTGATCCACAAGGTGCCGGCCACGAAGGCGCCAAACATGGTGATGGCCGTCCAGTTGGTGGCCTGCTTGGCGGCCTGGCCCAGGTCGGCGCCGGCCGCGTGCGCGCCGCCCGCCGCCAGCAGGGCCAGCGCCAGCACGAGCGCCAGCCTGCTCCCGCGTTTTTCCATTGCATTCATTTCGATGCGTCCTTCAGGATGTCTTTGGTCAGGGTGTCGAACTCGCCATTGGCGCGGCGCACGTAGATGCCGGTGATGACGATGGTGAAGATGATCACGCCCATGCCGATCGGAATGCCCAGCGAGGTCACGCCGCTGCCAATGGGCTGTGCCAGGAACTTCTTGTCGAAGGCAATCAGCGCGATGTAGCCGTAGTAAACGATCAGCATCAGTGCCGTCAGGAAGATGCCCAGGCGGTTGCGCTTGGTGCGCAGCTCCCGGTACTTCGGATGGCTCTGTATTTTTTGGACCATGGGGTCGCTCATGGATGTCTCTCCTCAAGGTTGTGTTGCACCCCGCGGTGTGGGGCGAAAGGCCGTCAAGCTGGCCGGATTCTGCAAACGCGCACTGACCAAGTGCTTACGCGAAGGCGCATTGCCGCGGTTTCCTGCGGACAAAAGTCGTGGCGCGCCAGCCGAGGGGAAACCCTGGATGCTGGTTGATTGCCGGGTGATTTTTCGCATCGAAAAATGCCAGTCGAGGGTTACTACCCGGGTTGTAAGAATTGCGGAAGTTTCGCGTCAAGTTCCGCAAGGAATGCGTCAGAGCGATGTCAGTAGCGCCACGGATAGTGGGCCCACAGGCAATTTGTATGTGCCTGTAAATTCAAATAATCACAGGAGACAACCATGGCAACGCAACATCCCGCACCGCGGCCGATGTCCGCCGAAGAGAGGAAAGTCATCTTCGCTTCGTCGCTCGGTACCGTATTTGAGTGGTACGACTTTTATCTCTACGGCTCGCTCGCAGCCATCATTGCCAAGCAGTTCTTCAGCGGCCTGGATGCAGGCGCGGCCTTCATCTTCGCGCTGCTGGCCTTCGCGGCAGGTTTTCTGGTGCGGCCCTTCGGCGCCATCGTGTTCGGCCGCCTGGGCGACATGATCGGTCGCAAGTACACCTTCCTGGTCACCATCCTGATCATGGGCCTGTCGACCTTCATCGTCGGCCTGCTGCCCAGCTACGCCACCATCGGCGTCGCGGCCCCGGTCATCCTGATCGCGCTGCGCATGCTGCAGGGCCTGGCACTGGGCGGTGAATACGGCGGTGCCGCCACCTATGTGGCCGAGCATGCACCGCACGGCAAGCGCGGTGCGTACACCTCCTGGATCCAGACCACGGCCACGCTGGGCCTGTTCCTGAGCCTGCTGGTGATTCTGGGCGTGCGCCTGACCCTGGGTGAAACGGTATTCCAGGACTGGGGCTGGCGCGTGCCGTTCCTGGTGTCCATCCTGCTGCTGGGTATCTCGGTGTGGATCCGCCTGTCGCTGTCGGAATCTCCTGCGTTCCAGAAGATGAAGGCCGAAGGCAAAACCTCCAAGGCACCCATTTCCGAATCGTTCGGCCAGTGGAAGAACCTGAAGATCGTGATCCTGGCACTGGTGGGCCTGACCGCCGGCCAGGCCGTGGTCTGGTATTCGGGCCAGTTCTACGCGCTGTTCTTCCTGACGCAACAACTGAAGGTGGACAACACCACTGCCAATCTGCTGATTGCCGCCGCCCTGCTGCTGGGCACACCCTTCTTCGTGGTGTTCGGTTCGCTGTCGGACAAGATTGGCCGCAAGCCCATCATCATGGCAGGCTGCCTGCTGGCCTGCGTGACCTACTTCCCGGTCTTCAAGATGCTGACCGAAGCGGCCAACCCCGACCTCGCCAAGGCCCAGGTCTCCGCAGGCGTGGTGGTGACGGCCGACCCCGCATCGTGCTCGTTCCAGGGCAACCCGGTGGCCCGCGAGATCGACTTCCGCAGCTCGTGTGACATCGCCAAGCGCTACCTGGTGCAGAACTCGGTGAGCTACGACAACGTGGCAGGCCCCGCCGGTTCACCGGCCGTGATCAAGATCGGTGACAAGACGGTCGAGGCGCCTACCGGCAATGTGGTGAACCTCAAGTTCGACGAAGCATCCGCCAAGGCCATCGCTGCCTTCAAGAAGGAAGTGGCCGACGACCTCAAGCTCGCCGGCTATCCCACGAAGGCGGATCCTGCCAAAACCAACAAGGGCCTGGTGGTGGCCCTGCTGTTCTGGCTGGTGCTGCTGGTGACCATGGTGTATGGGCCGATTGCCGCCATGCTGGTGGAAATGTTCCCGACCCGCATCCGCTACACCTCGATGAGCCTGCCCTACCACATCGGCAACGGCTGGTTCGGCGGCCTGCTGCCCACCACGGCGTTTGCCATCGTGGCGCAGACCGGCAACATGTACAACGGACTGTGGTACCCCATCATCATCGCGGGCATGACCCTGGTGGTCGGCACGCTTTTCCTGCGTGAAACCAAGGACGTGGACATCTACGCCAACGACTGACGGACGCACCGCTAGTGTGCCCAGTGCCTGCCCCGCCAGCGGGGCAGGCACGGTGTTCCAGAAGAAGGCCTCGCACCGCGGAATAGCAGTGCGCGAAGCCCTTTTGTTGAACAAGCAACCCCTATCACCAGGAGATGGAAGCCATGTGGAAGATCGTTGTAGGTTTCGTGCTTTTTGCGGCGTTGTCGCTGTTCGTCATCATGAAGGCAGGTGACAAGGTGGACATGTCCGGTGAAAAACACGGTGCCGATTCCCTGAATGCGCCGGAAACACCCGCCAGTGCCCCTGTGCCCGCTGCGCCGGCGGCCAGCGCACAGTAAGGGTTAACACCCATTTATGTTTGGTGCGCAGGCTGCGGTTCGCGCCCCGCATGGGGGTGGTCAATCCGAGGGAGTACCAACTGTTGTGGCGGCACATCACTTGTGTCATCAAAATTTCAGCAAAGAGTGCATCAAAACGTGGTGAACCATAAGATCGAGACCCCAAGCATTCTCGGTGGCCCAGTCAAAAACTGAAGCTGCCTGTGCGCCCCTGATGGCAATCTGTATCGAAGGAATATTCATGCAAAAAATGACCCGCGTTGTTCTGGCTGTCCTGGCTGTTGCCGGCACCACCGCTGCAATGGCCCAAAGCAGCGTCACGCTGTATGGCCGCGTTAACACCACCGTCGAACGCCAGAAGGATGGCGACGTGTCCAAGACCGGCATGTTCAACAACTCTTCCCGTTTCGGCTTCAAGGGCACGGAAGACCTGGGTGGCGGCCTGAAGGCTGGCTTCCAGCTGGAGTCGGGCTTTAATTCCGATACCGGCACGGGTTCGGGTTGGACCCACCCTACCACCGGCATGAGCTTCGCACGCCAGTCGGAAGTGAACCTGTCGGGCGGTTTCGGCATGGTGCGCCTGGGCAACTTCACCCCCGAGTCGTACTACGCGACGGCTGACTATGTGGGCATGCACAACCACGACACCGGTTCGTCTTCGGACGCCCTGTACCAGGATCCCGTGTGGTTCGGCGGCAGCTATGCACGCAATCTGAGCACGACCAACAAGATCGCCTACCGCGCACCCAAATTGGGTGGCCTGACGCTTGAGGGTGCTGTGTCTTTCCACGAGAAGGTTGCAGGTACCAACAACAAGAATGGCTACGATTTGGCTGCCAATTACGACATGGGCAAGCTGGCTCTGGGCGCTGGCTACAGCCAGGTGGGCGATGACAAACAGCTGGGTCTGCGCGCTCTGTACAGCTTCGGTCAATTTGTAGTGGGCGGTTACTACCAGCGCAATGATGAGGACGTTCGCGGTACGCGCAACAACTTCCGCCTGGCCGGTATGTACACCATGGGTGCTTCGGAACTCCACCTGAATGTGGGTCGCGCCAATAGCTGGAGCAACATTGCCGACTCGGCAGCGACCCAGTACACCGTGGGCTACAACTACAACCTGAGCAAGCGCACCAAGGTGTACGGCTACTACACCCGTGTGAACAACAGTGCAGGTGCCAACTACAACGTGACCAACAGCGGCGACGATTTCAGCTCCGTCGCAGTGGGCGTTCGCCACAACTTCTAATTCCCGATGCTCAGTTGGCTTTGCCAACTGGTGGAATGGAACCCGTAAAGGCCTTGCATCTTCGGATGCAAGGCCTTTTTCATGGGCACGCCATTTTTGCTCGGCGGGGGATCGATACCGATGGACCTCTGCGGCGTGAGCCAGGAATGGATGCGCGGTGGGGCAGGGCGGTCAGCGGGCCGTTGCGGCTTGCTGAAAGAGGTCCGGAGGCCATGCCGCCAGGCACGGGCGTTAGATCGTGAACACGTTCTGAGGGTGGGGCTGGTGCGGAATCCAGTGACGGGGCAGCTGCTTTGGCTGAACCCGTGCCGTTCATGCAGGACGTTCTGGGTGGGCGGCAAGACTGGCGACCTGCCGGCACGGGGTAGAGGCAGCCATCGGGGTGGCATCGAGCGCCCCCCGGTGAGATCACCGGGGATCGCGAACCAAGGATCCCTTGGGCTGGCGGTGGATCAGCGCTTGAAGCGCCCATCCGCTCCAATGATGGACAGATCCGTGAATGCCAGGCCGCTGTGGTCGGTGGCGCTGTAAGACAACTCCAGGCCGCCCAGGTCAAACTTGCGCATGCCTTCCAGTGCGGCCAGCAGGCGGGTGCGGTCCGGCTTGGGACTTGCCCTGCGCAGGCCCTCGACCAACACCTTGGCATTGACGAAACCCTCGACCATGGCCGGTGTCAGTTCATCCACGCCACGTGCCTTGGCCAGGCCCATGGCCTCTTTGATCAGTGGGTAATTGATGGATCGCTCCGATGGAAACACCTGGGTGACCACAACGCCCCGTGCCTGATCGCCCAGGGCCTTGGTGAAACCGCCAGAGGCATTGTTGGACAGGGTCACGATCTGGCCGGCCATGCCGGCTGCGCGCAAGGCCTTGATGCCATCCACCACCGCTGCACCTGTGCCAATGAAGATCACGGCCTGTGGGAGCTGCTTGGTGGCACGGGGTGCAATGGCGCTGAAATCAGGCTTGCTGCGATCGAATTTTTCAATGAAAAGGGCCTGGCTACCGTGGGCCTTGAAGCCATTCAGTGCGCCGTCCAGCGCATCGGTACCAAAGCTGTCATCGACATGGATGACGCCGATGCGCTCAACCCCCAGTGTGTTCAGGTGTCTGACGGCCTTTTCCACCTCTTGCTGGTAAGGTGCCCGTACATTGAACACGTGGCGGCTGACCGGCTTGTGCAACGCCATCGCTCCGGTGGAGGGGGCCACCAGCACCACGCCGGCTGCGTCAAGCAGCGGCACAATCCCTTGCGTGTGCGGGGTGCCGCGTGTCATGAAGAGCGCAATGGCGCCATGTTTCTCGATAAGGGTGCGGGCATTCTCCAGCGTGAGCTTGGGGTCGAACTTGTCGTCCAGCACCACCAGTTCGATTTTCTGACCACCCACACCGCCCTGTGCATTGACCGCATCCAGATACAGCGATGCCCCCTGCATGGACTCTTTGACGGTGATGGCGGCTGAGCCCGTGACACCCACCGTTTGTCCTACGACGATCTGAGCCATGCTGTGGCCCGCCAATCCTGCGGCGAGTGCGCAGGCCGCCAGCAAGGGTTTCCAGTTTTTCATGCGTTTTCCTTCATCTGATCGGCAGGAGTTTAGGTCGGAGGCCGGGATCGGGCACTGAGGAAAGCCTGACAGCTGGGCAACCGCAGAAACCCAGGCCCCTCTCCTGTCCCGAACATTCACTGCAAGGGTTGGGCAGTGGGCGGGTTTCAGCGCCGGAACTTGCCGTCCGTGCCGATGATGGCGAGATCGGCAAAGTCCAGGCCCGTGTGGTCGTCGGGTGCGTAGCTGATGTCAAGGCCGCCCAGATCGAACTTGCGCAGGCTCTCCAGTGCGGTCTGGATTTTCTCGCGGGTGGGCTTGGGGCCTGCGCGCTTGAGGCCTTCCACCAGCACCTTGGCGGCGGCGAAGCCTTCCAGCATGGCCGGGCTGATATCCCCGAGGCCCTTGGCTTTGGCCAGATCCTGGGCTTCCTTCACCATGGCGTAGGTCATGGCGCGCTCATTGGGATAGACCTGGGTCACGATCACGCCCCGCGCATTGGCCCCCAGGCTCTTGATGAAGCCGCTGGACGCGTTGTTGGACAGCGTCACGATCTGCGCGGTCGAACCCGCCGTGCGCAGCGCATTGGCGGCATCCACCACCGCCGATCCCGAGGCCACCATCAGCACCGCCTGCGTGTCGGCCTTGGCCACCTTGGTGGCGATGGGCGTGAAGTCGGGCTTGGCGCGGTCGAACTTTTCGGACACCGCGGCCGTCAGCTTGGCGGCCGACAGGCCCTTCTGCGCACCCTGGACGCCGTCGGCGCCAAAGCTGTCGTCCGCATACACCAGGGCCACACGGCTGATGCCCATGGAGGCCAGGTGGGTGATCGCCTTTTCAGCCTCGCGCTGGTAGGTGGCGCGCACATTGAAGATGTATTTGCGTACCGGCTGGTGCAGCACCATGGCGCCGGTGGAAGGCGCCACCAGCGCCACGCCATGTTTGTCCAGCAGCGGCAGGATGGCCTCGGTGTGGGGTGTGCCCCGGTTGAGGAACAGGGCCGAGACGTTTTTGTCTTCGATCAGGGTGCGTGCATTTTCTGCCGCCAGCTTGGGGTCGAACTTGTCATCCAGGGAGATCAGTTCGATCTTCTGGCCATTGATGCCGCCCTTGGCATTGACGGCGTCGATGTATAGCAATGCACCGTCGGTGGTCTCCCTCACCCCGGCGGCCACCTGGCCGCTGAAGCCGGCCGTCTGGCCGATCAGGATCTGTGCATGGCTGGCCGCACTGGCCGCCAGCGCGAGGACCATGCCAGCCGCTCGCAGTTGCCATTGTTTTGTCATAACGGTCTCCTCTTGTTGTATGGGAGGCCGCAGTCTAAACCGATGTGCCGGGCCAGAACACCTGCTTGCCGCCCGCAACGGCTCGATGGCCCCTGCTTTGTCCACGGTCAAAAGCACCGCAGCGCGCCTCGGGGGTAATCGGCGCACGCAGGAGAAAACACTGAGTGCATCCCTAGAATGTCCCGCCTCACCCCCGAAAGACCGCCTCCATGACCCAGGGACTGATCCGTATCCGCGGCGCACGCCAGCACAACCTCAAGAACCTCGATCTGGACATCCGCACGGGTGAACTGACGGTGGTCACGGGCCCCAGCGGTTCGGGCAAGTCGAGCCTGGTATTCGACACGCTGTATGCCGAGGGCCAGCGCCGCTACGTGGAAACCTTCAGCGCCTATGCGCGCCAGTTCCTGGACCGCATGGACAAGCCCGCCGTGGACAAGGTCGAGGGCGTGCCGCCGGCCATTGCCATCGACCAGACCAACCCGGTGCGCTCCAGCCGCTCCACCGTGGGCACGATGACGGAGCTGAACGACCACCTGAAGCTGCTGTTCGCACGCGCGGGGCAGCTGTTCGACAAGCAGACCGCCCAGCCCGTGCGCCACGATTCGCCCGAGACCATCTATGCCGAGCTGGCCACGCGTTGCGCCGCCGCCAGTGATCCACGCATCGTGTTGACCTTCCCGGTCGAACTTCCCGCCAACACCTCGGTCGAACAGGTGGAGCAATGGTTGTCCGCCAGCGGCTTCACCAAGGTGCAGGCCGAGCGTGAAGAGGTCAGGCCCATCGGGTCGCGCACGAGCGCCGCGCCGGGCCGCCCCAAGCAAGCGAGCGCCCCCTCGGGGGGCAGCGAACCACACGCAGTGGGGAGCGTGGGGGCGGTCAAAGTGCTGGATGTGGTGGCCGACCGCTTCCGCCTGGGCCATGCCGAGAAGGCGCGCGTCATCGAAGCCATCGAGGTCGCGCTGAAGCGCGGCACAGGGCGGTTGAACGTGTACCGGCTGGTGGAGGAGGGCGAGCCCGAGCTGTGGAGGTTCTCGACGGGCCTGCACTGCCCCGACAGCGACCTGCGCTACAGCGACCCCATTCCGTCGGCCTTCTCGTTCAATTCCGCCGTGGGCGCGTGCGACAGCTGCCGGGGTTTTGGCCGCGTGATCGGCGTGGACTACGGCCTCGTCATCCCCAACGACAAGCTCACGCTGCGTGCCGGGGCCATCAAGACCATCCAGACCCCCGCATGGAAAGAGGCCCAGGACGACCTCATGCGCCATGCCGAGACGGCCGGCATCCCGCGCGACACGCCTTGGTACAAGCTCACCGACGACCAGAAGAAATGGGTCATCCAGGGATCGCCGCATTGGAACGGCAAGTGGAACCAGCAGTGGTACGGCATCAAGCGTTTCTTCGAGTACCTGGAAAGCAAGGCCTACAAGATGCACATCCGCGTGCTCTTGTCCAAGTACCGCAGCTACACGCCATGCCCCACCTGCGCGGGCGCGCGCCTCAAGACCGAGAGCCTGCTCTGGCGCATCGGCCGCAAGGAAGACGCCGATGCGGTGCTGGAGCCGCCGCTGCGCCGGGCCGCCCCAAGCAGCGGCAGCACCCTTGGGGGGCAGCGAGGACACGACAGTGTCGAGCGTGGGGGCCAACAGTTTCAGCGCTTCATGCCAGAAGGCGTGCAATGGTCGCGCGAACAGCTCGAAGCGCTGCCCGGCCTGTGCCTGCACGACCTGATGCTGCTGCCCATCGACCGCCTGCGCGCGTTCTTTGCGCGCATGCAATTGCCGGTGGGTGACGATGCCAAGGGTGGCGATGCGCAAGCCCTGAAGCTCCTGCACGAAGAAATCACCACGCGCCTGAAATACCTGTGCGACGTGGGCATCGG
This sequence comes from Acidovorax sp. GW835-FHT14B10, assembly GCF_058793725.1. Lineage (NCBI taxonomy): Bacteria > Pseudomonadati > Pseudomonadota > Betaproteobacteria > Burkholderiales > Comamonadaceae > Acidovorax > Acidovorax sp. GW835-FHT14B10. The sequence continues at coordinate 265,965 of NZ_JBXAGC010000002.1, read as the reverse complement.
CTACCTCACGCTGGACCGGCAAAGCCGCACGCTCAGCGGCGGCGAGGTGCAGCGCATCAACCTGACCACGGCGCTGGGCACCAGCCTGGTCAACACGCTGTTCGTGCTGGACGAGCCCAGCATCGGCCTGCACCCGCGCGACATGCACCGCATCACCGAGGCCATGCTGCGCCTGCGCGATGCGGGCAACACCCTGGTGGTGGTGGAGCACGACCCGGCCGTGATGCTCGCGGCCGACCGCATGATCGACATGGGCCCCGGCCCCGGCCGCCTGGGCGGGCAGATCGTGTTCGATGGCACCACGGCCGACCTGCGCCAGGCCGACACGCTCACGGGTGCCTACCTGGGCGGGCGAAAACATGTGGGCTTCGGCTTCAAGCGCATGGTGACCGACGCCACGCCGCGCCTCATCCTCGAAGGCGCGCGCGAGCACAACCTGCGCGATGTGACGGTGGAGTTTCCGCTGCAGCGCCTGGTCACCGTCACCGGCGTCAGCGGCTCGGGCAAGTCCAGCCTGATCCAGGACGTGCTGGCCCCCGCGCTGCTGCGCCACTTCGGCAAGGCCACCGATGCGCCGGGCACGCACGATCGCATGCTGGGCGCCGATCACCTGTCGGACGTGGTGTTCGTGGACCAGTCGCCCATCGGCAAGACGGCGCGCTCCAACCCCGTGAGCTATGTGGGTGCGTGGGACAGCATCCGTGAGCTGTTCGCCGTGGCGCCGCTGTCCAGGCAGCGCAGCTACACCGCCGCCAAGTTCAGCTTCAACAGCGGCGACGGGCGTTGCCCCACCTGCGGTGGCTCGGGCTTCGAGCATGTGGAGATGCAGTTCTTGAGCGACGTGTACCTGCGCTGCCCCGATTGCGACGGCAAGCGCTACCGGCCCGAGATCCTGGAGATCACCATCGAGCGCGGCGGCAAGACGCTGAACGTGGCCGACGTGCTGGCGTTGACCGTGGCGGAAGCCGCCGCGCTGTTCGTCAATGACCGCGACGTGATCCGCGCACTGCAGCCCATCGTGGACGTGGGACTGGAATACGTGGCGCTGGGCCAGCCCGTGCCGACGCTCAGCGGCGGTGAGGCGCAGCGCCTGAAGCTCGCCGGCTTTCTGGCCGAGGCCGCCAAGTCAGCCTCCAAATCCCGCCAGGCCGTGGCGCGCAAGGGCACGCTGTTTTTGTTCGACGAGCCTACCACCGGCCTGCACTTTGACGACATCGCCAAGCTCATGCGCGCGCTGCGCAAGCTCATCGATGCGGGGCACTCGCTCATCGTCATCGAGCACAACCTGGACGTGATCCGCGCGAGCGACTGGCTCATCGACCTGGGGCCCGAGGGCGGCTACGCGGGCGGCCTCATCGTGGCCGAAGGCACGCCCGAGGACGTGCGGGCCCATGCCACCTCGCACACCGGGCAGGCGCTGCGCGACTACGAACTGGCGCTGGGCGTGGGCGGCCATTCGGTGCATGAAAAGGCTGCTGCGCTACGAAAATCAGAGCGTCTCGCGCATATGGATAAAGCGCCTGCGGCCAAAAACGCCATTGAAATCGTCAACGCCAAGGAGCACAACCTCCAAAACCTGAGCGTGGACATTCCGCGCGGCCAATTCAACGTGGTGACGGGTGTGAGCGGCTCGGGCAAGTCCACGCTGGCGTTCGACATCCTGTTCAACGAGGGCCAGCGCCGCTACCTTGAATCGCTCAATGCCTATGCGCGTTCCATCGTGCAACCGGCCGGCCGGCCCGAGGTGGACGCGGTGTACGGCATTCCTCCCACCGTGGCGATCGAGCAGCGCTTGTCGCGTGGCGGGCGCAAGTCCACCGTGGGCACGACCACCGAGGTGTGGCACTTCCTGCGCCTGCTGTACGTCAAGCTCGGCACGCAGCACTGCACCAAGGACGGTGCCGCCGTGCAGCCGCAGACGCCCGAGAGCATCGCGGCCCAGCTGCTCACCCAGTTCCGGGGCCAGCACATCGGGCTGCTGGCGCCGCTGGTGATGAACCGCAAGGGCGTGTACACCGAGCTGGCCGACTGGGCGCGTCCGCGGGGCTTCACGCACCTGCGCGTGGACGGCAACTTCTTGCCCACCACCAACTTCCCGCGCATCGACCGCTTCAAGGAACACACCATCGAACTGCCTGTGGCCAGCCTCGATGTGTCGCCCGAGAACGAGGCCGTGCTGCGTAACGCGCTGGCCGATGCGCTCACCCACGGCAAGGGCGTGGTGCATGTGCTGAGCAGCATCGGGACGCTGGCCGCCGCCATGGAGAGCGGCGCGCCCACCGCGAGCATCGGCCACCTGCAGGCGTTTTCCACCAAACGTGCCTGCCCCGTGTGCGCCACCAGCTATGCCGAGCTGGACCCGCGCCTGTTCAGCTACAACAGCAAACACGGCTGGTGCCCCGACTGCGTGGGCACGGGCGTCAAGCTCACCAAGGACCAGCGCAAGGTGTTTGACGACTCGGTGCAGGACGACAAGGAGAAAGGCCGCGAGCAGACCTTTGCCGAGCCCGAGGTGGAAGATTTGGCCGACACCGCCTGCCCGAGCTGCAGCGGCACACGCCTGAACGCCACGGCCCGCGCCGTGCGGTTTGCGGGCGTGGGCATCACCGACATCGCCGCGCTGTCCGTCACGGACGTGCGCCGCTGGGTCGAGACCCTGCGCATCGAAGGCGGCATGACGGCCCGCGAGGCCGACATCGCCCGCGACCTGGTGCCCGAGATCCAGAGCCGCCTGGAGTTCCTCGAAGAGGTGGGCCTGGGCTACCTCACGCTGGACCGGGGCGCGCCCACGCTCAGCGGTGGCGAGGCGCAGCGCATCCGCCTGGCCGCGCAGCTGGGCAGCAACCTGCAGGGCGTGTGCTATGTGCTCGACGAGCCCACCATCGGCCTGCATGCGCGCGACAACCAGATCCTGCTCAACGCCCTGCACAAGCTGGGCGACAAGGGCAACACGCTGGTGGTGGTGGAGCACGACGAAGACACGATCCGCCGCGCCGACCACATCATCGACATCGGCCCGAGCGCCGGCAAACGCGGCGGGCGGCTGGTGGCGCAGGGCAGCGTGGCCGACATCACCGGCGCGGCCGATTCGCAAACCGGCCGCTACCTGCTGCACGCCATGAAGCACCCGCTGCAAATGCGCCGCAGCATGGTGGCCAGCGAGGTCAGCGCCGAGGCCACGGCCGCCTTCGCCCAGGCCGAGGCGGAAGCGCCCACGGGTCGGCAGAGCGCGGCAGTGAAGAAGCGCGCAGCCCAGGCCGCTGCGCTGGCCGCTGACGCGCTGACCGAGGCGAAGGAACGCACCGCCATGCGCTGGCTCACCGTGCACGGCGCGCAGCTGCACAACCTGCAGAACGTGACGGCCACCGTGCCGCTGCACCGCCTGGTGGCGGTGACGGGCGTGAGCGGCTCGGGCAAATCCACCCTGGCGCGCGACGTGCTGCTGGCCAACGTGCAGGCCTGGGTGCAGCAGCGCAGTACCAAGGCGGGGCGCGATGCGATGGATGCGGGCAAGGCGCCGCCACTGGTGGGTTGCACGGGCCTGTCGGGCTTCGAGAGCATCGACCGCGTGCTCGAAGTGGACCAGACGCCCATCGGCAAGACCCCGCGCAGCTGCCCCGCCACCTACATCGGCTTCTGGGACACCATCCGCAAGCTGTTTGCCGAGACGCTGGAGGCCAAGGCGCGTGGCTACGCGGCGGGGCGCTTCAGCTTCAACACCGGCGAAGGCCGCTGCGCGAGCTGCGAAGGCGCGGGCGTGCGCACCATCGAGATGAGCTTTCTGCCCGATGTGAAGGTGCCCTGCGAGACCTGCCACGGCGCGCGCTTCAACCCCGAAACGCTGGCCGTGACCTGGCGCGGCAAGAGCATCGGTGACGTGCTGCAGATGGAGGTGGACGAGGCCGTGGGTTTCTTCGCCAGCATGCCCAGCATCGCGCACCCGCTGCAGCTCTTGCAGGACGTGGGCCTGGGTTACCTCACGCTGGGCCAGCCGTCGCCCACGCTTTCGGGCGGCGAGGCGCAGCGCATCAAGCTCGTGACCGAACTGACCAAGGTGCGCGACGAGGTCGGCCGCCGGGGCCAGAAGGCGCCGCACACGCTGTACGTGCTGGACGAACCCACCGTGGGCCTGCACATGGCCGACGTGGACAAGCTCATCCGCGTGCTGCACCGCCTGGTGGATGGCGGCCACAGCGTGATCGTGATCGAGCATGACCTGGACGTGATCGCCGAGGCCGACTGGATCCTGGACCTGGGGCCCGAGGGCGGCGCGGGGGGCGGCTGCATCGTGGCCGCCGCCACGCCTGAGGAGGTGGTGCTCCTGGGTACGCACACGGGTGTGGCGCTGGCGCCGGTGCTGGCCAGGGAGTAAAGGGCTCAGGGCGCCGTCAGAGTACGGCGAAGAGTTTTTCGCGCAACTCGGGCAGTCGCTTCTTGCCGGTGGCATTGGTTTCGAGCGCCTGGGCCCAGGCCACATAAACGTGGCGCAACTCGCTGCTGCTTTTGCAACCGTGGATGGCTTCTAACAGCGAAATGCGGTTGTGGTGGCCAAAGATGTTGTTGACCGTGTTGGTCATGAAATTGCGTGCCATGTCCAGCTCTTTGGCGCTGCGCGATTCGGCGGGGGGCAGGCCCGACAGGTCAATCTCCTCGGGGGCGTGCGGCTTGGCGGGGGCGGCCGCAGGGCTGGGGGCTGGCTGCGCCACGCCCACCGCTTCGATGCAGTCACGGCTGAGCAATTCGGTGAGCTGTGCACTGATCTCGCCGCCGGGTGCAAAGGCGCTCAGGTCCTGGCCGCTGCGCTTGCCGTCCACCAGCACCAGAATGCGCCGGGCCAGCGGTGTCAGCCCCAGTGAGCGGGACTGTATTTCTTGTTGGCCCTGGGCAGTCTTGGCATAAATGGCGGTGGTCAGGTTGGAGGGCGCATCTGCCATGGGGTGTTGGGCGCAATCTTTCAGCGGGCGTGTGAATTGGTGACAGAGTGTTTCCCGATCCCCTTTGAATGCCATTGGGGCTTTCACTAGGCCGTTTCAGATGCACGCAACATCTGTGATCGGTGTTTTCCCTTGAGTCGTCCTTCGCACGGCCGTTTGGGCGTTTTCATCAGTTAGCTGTAAGCAAGCGTGGACACAGTCACTTACGCAATCCGATGGCCCAGCCTGCGGAATGCGCGGGGCAGTGCCTAGGTGCTGTGTTCTGTACTCACACACGAGGGGAATTCATGAAGGAAGACAAAAGCAGTCACGCCTACTGGAAAGCCACGCTCGGCCTGCTAACCAAGATTCTGATCATCTGGTTTGTGGTGTCGTTCGGCGCGGGCATCATGTTTGTGGACGTGCTCAATAACATCAAGTTGGGTGGTTATCCGCTCGGGTTCTGGTTTGCTCACCAGGGCTCCATCTACATCTTCATTGCGCTGATTTTTTATTACGCCAAGAAGATGGGCGACATCGATCGTCAGTTCGACGTGCATGAAGACTGAGGGCTGAAATCATGGATCTTCAAACAACCATCTATATCTTTGTCGGTCTGAGCTTCGCGCTCTACATCGGCATCGCCGTGTGGGCCCGTGCGGGTTCCACCAGCGAGTTCTACGCGGCCGGCGGCAGCGTGCACCCCATCACCAACGGCATGGCCACGGCCGCCGACTGGATGAGTGCGGCTTCCTTCATCTCCATGGCCGGCCTGATCGCCAACATGGGTTATGGCGGCGGCCTGTTCCTGATGGGCTGGACCGGCGGCTACGTGCTGCTGGCCATGCTGCTGGCTCCGTACCTGCGCAAGTTCGGCAAGTTCACGGTGCCGCAGTTCATTGGTGACCGCTTCTACTCGAAGTCGGCGAGCACCGTCGCCGTGATCTGCCTGCTGGTAGCGTCGCTCACCTACATCATTGGTCAGATGACCGGTGTGGGTATTGCGTTCTCGCGCTTCCTGGGCGTGTCCAGCGACACCGGCATTTACGTCGGTATGGCCATCGTGTTCGCCTACGCCGTGTTCGGCGGCATGAAGGGCATCACCTACACCCAGGTGGCGCAGTACATCGTGCTGATCCTGGCCTACACCGTGCCTGCCGTGTTCATCTCGCTGCAGCTCACGGGCAACCCGATCCCTCAACTGGGTCTGGGTGGCGGCTATGTGGGCACCGACATGTCCCTGCTGGCCAAGCTCGATTCCGTGGTCACCGACCTGGGCTTTGGCAAGTACACCACGCAACTGCCCGGCAGTTCGCTGAACATGTTCATGTACACGATGTCGCTGATGATCGGTACCGCCGGTCTGCCCCACGTCATCATGCGATTCTTTACCGTGCCTTCGGTCAAGGACGCACGCAGCTCGGCTGGCTGGGCACTGATCTTCATCGCCATCCTGTACACCACGGCTCCCGCTGTGGCAGCCATGGCCAAGCTGAACCTGCATGCCACTGTCAACACCGCCGTCAAGGCCGGTGGCGACCTTTATGCACCTGAGGCCAGCCTGGTGAACGAGCAGCGTCCTGACTGGATGAAGCGCTGGGAAAAGACCGGCCTGCTGAAGTGGACCGACAAGAACGGTGACGGCCGCATCCAGTACTACAACGACAAGACCAAGAACGAAGCCGCCAAGGGCAAGGCAGAAGCTGCCGGCTGGAAGGGCAACGAACTGGACGTGAACGCCGACATCATCGTGATGGCCAACCCCGAAATCGCGCTGCTGCCCAACTGGGTGATCGCGCTGGTGGCGGCCGGTGGTCTGGCAGCGGCGCTGTCGACGGCGGCAGGTCTGCTGATGGCTATTTCGTCGGCCGTGTCGCATGACCTGGTCAAGGGCGTGTTCAACCCCAACATCAGCGAGAAGAACGAGCTGCTGGCGGGCAAGGTGTCGATGGCCGTGGCCATTGTGGTGGCCGGTTACCTGGGCCTGAACCCGCCCGGCTTCGCGGCCGGTACGGTGGCGCTGGCCTTCGGTATTGCTGCCAGCTCGCTGTTCCCCGCCATCATGATGGGTATCTTCAGCAAGAAGATGAACAAGGAAGGCGCCATGGCCGGCATGCTGGCAGGCCTGTTCTTCACCCTGTTCTATGTGTTCGCGCACAAGGGCATCTTCTTCATCAAGGGCACGGAATACCTGGGTCTGATCGGCGGCGCCAACAGCTTCTTCGGCATCACGCCGGAAGCCATCGGTGCAGTCGGTGCGATGGTGAACTTCGCGGTTGCCTTCCTGGTGGACAAGGTCACCAAGGAGCCGCCAGAGCACATTCAGGCCATGGTGGAAGCCGTGCGTATTCCGCGCGGCTCCAAGACGGTGACGGGTGCTCACTAAAGCGTCTGTCCGGGGGTAAAGCCCCCGTGCCGTGGCGCTCTGGCGCTGCGGCAGTGACAATGGAGGCCCTGCCGGCTGCGCTGGCAGGGCCTTTTTAGTTGAAATGTCCGGGGTGCGTGCGCGCGGCGTACGGCCCCTGAAGCTGGGAGCCCTGCATGGTTTTTGATGTCAGCGTCGCTTTGACCTGGATTCTGTATCTCGCGCTGTTCCCGATGGCGTTTTTCTGGTTCCGCCGTGCGTGGCGCATCGTGGTCAAGCGTGATTTTTCCGAGGTGGCCATCAAGCGCGGCGAGTCGCCTCCCAACCCCGAAAAATACGCCCCGTATGCGATGCTCATCAACCTCATCGCGGGCGTGGTGGCGGCCGTGGTGATCGTCAGCGTGGCGCTGGGCCAGCTCGACTACAACACCTGGACCGCCATGGCGGGCAGCACCATCTGGTGCAAGTTTTTTCTCGATTTCGCGCTCTCGCGCCAGGCACACGGCGCTGCCGCCCTGGCCAAGCCCAAGGCCAAAACCTGATCGCGCCGCCCGGTACGTAAGAACAAGGTAAGTGCCGGGCGCACAATGGAGGGCAGGGGGGCGTCCAGACCTCCCGCCAGGAGACCGCTGTGCTCAAAGGACTCGGCTCCCAACGCCTGGTTGCGCTGTTTGCCGGCGGCTGGGTGCTGTTCAATTTTCCGCTGCTCGGCCTGTGGGACCGTGATGCCACCGTATGGGGCATTCCCCTGTTCCCGCTGGCCCTGTTCCTGCTGTGGGGCGGGTTGATTGCCGTGCTGGCCTGGTTGATGGAGCGGCCCGACAGTCGGCCCGCCGACCCTGGCGAAGAGCGTCCCGATGACCGCGCGGGAGCGCCGCCCCCGCCGCCTGCACCGCCCCAGGAGTAGGCATGCTTTCGCCCGCACTGGTCATTGCCTCGTCGTTTGCCTATCTGCTGCTGCTGTTTGCCGTGGCGTACTGGGCCGACCGCCGTGCGCAGGCGAGGCGCTCGGTCATCGCCAACCCCTGGACCTACGCGCTTTCGCTGGGCGTGTACTGCACGGCCTGGACCTATTTCGGCAGCGTGGGGCGCGCCGCTTCGGGCGGGGTGTGGTTTCTGCCCATCTACCTGGGGCCCACGCTGGTCATGGTGCTGGGCTGGATCGTGCTGCGCAAGATGATCCGCATCGCCAAGGCCTACCGCATCACCTCCATTGCCGACTTCATTGCCAGCCGCTATGGCAAAAGCCCGCTGCTGGCCGGGCTGGTGACGCTGATTGCGGTGGTCGGCATCGTGCCCTACATCGCGCTGCAGCTCAAGGCGGTGTCGGCGGGCTATGCCCTGCTGACGGTGCCCGGCGGCGTGGCCGACCCCGCACACTGGAGCCGCGACAGTGCCTTTTATGTGGCGCTGGTGCTGGCCGGCTTTGCCATGGTGTTTGGTGCGCGGCATCTGGACACTACCGAGCGGCACGAGGGCATGGTGGCCGCCATCGCGTTCGAGTCGGTGGTCAAGCTGGTGGCCTTCCTGATGGTCGGCTTCTTTGTGGTGTATGGCCTGTTCGATGGCCTGGGCGACCTGTTCGCCCGCGCGCAGGCGGTGCCGCAGTTGCAGCAGTTGCTGCGCCTGGAGCAGGGCGGTCAGTTCGCCTGGGCGCAGTGGTTCGGGTTGATGCTGCTGTCGATGCTCTCGGTGGTGTTTTTGCCCCGCCAGTTCCAGGTGATGGTGGTGGAGAACGTGCGCGAAGACCACCTGCGCCGCGCGGTTTGGGTGTTTCCGCTCTACATGCTGCTCATCAACCTGTTCGTGCTGCCCATTGCGCTGGGCGGCCTGCTGTACTTCGGGCCGGGGCAGGCCAACGCCGAGAACTTCGTGCTGTCGCTGCCCCTGGCGGCCGGCCAGCACGCGCTGGCGCTGTTCGCGTTTGTTGGGGGGCTGTCTGCGGCGACGGGCATGGTCATCGTGGAAACCGTGGCGGTCTCCACCATGGTCAGCAACGAGCTGGTGCTGCCCCTGCTGCTGCGCTGGCGCCACCTGCGCAGCAGCGGCGGGCAAGACTTCACGCGCCTTCTGCTGGGCATCCGGCGTGCGGCCATTCTCGGCGTGCTGGTGCTGGGCTATGTGTACTTTCACCTCGCGGGCGAGGCGTATGCACTGGTCAGCATCGGGCTCATCAGCTTTGCTGCCGTGGCGCAGTTTGCCCCGGTGGTGCTGGGCGGCATGTACTGGAAGGGCGGAACGCGCCTGGGTGCGCTGGCCGGGCTGCTGGCAGGCTTTTTGATGTGGGCCTACACCCTCATGCTGCCGTCGATTGCCAAGTCGGGCTGGCTCGACATGGGCTTCATCGCCCACGGGCCCTGGGGCCTGGCCTGGCTGCGGCCCGAGCAGTTGCTCGGCCTGCAGGGGTTTGACGGCCTCACCCATTCGCTGTTCTGGAGCATGCTGGCCAATGTGGTGGCCTATGTCGGGGTGTCGCTGTGGCGCGCGCCCTCGGGCCGGGAGGCCAGCCAGGCCCTGCTGTTTGTCGATGTGTTTCAGCGCACGGCCGGCTCCAGCCCGGTGTTCTGGCGCGGGCGGGCCAACACGCAAGACCTGCTGCGCCTGTGCGAGCGTTTTCTGGGAGGGGGCAAGGCGCGGGCGCTGTTCGATGCCTATGCGCAGCGCATGGGTGTCGGCACGGTGCAGGCACTGCGGCCCGATGCCCGCCTGGTGCAGTTTGTCGAAACCCAGCTGGCCGGCGCCGTAGGCAGTGCGTCGGCCCGTGCGCTGGTGGCTTCGGTGGCCGAGGAAGAAACGCTCTCGCCTGAAGACGTGCTGCGCATTCTGGACGAGGCTTCGCAAATTCGCGCCTATTCGCGTGCGCTGGAGGGCAAGTCGCGTTCGCTGGAGCAGGCCACGGCCGAACTGCGCGCGGCCAACGAGCAGTTGCAAAGCTTGGACCGGCTCAAGGACGACTTCATGTCGTCCGTCACGCACGAGCTGCGCACGCCGCTCACGTCCATCCGCGCGCTGGCCGAACTCATGCAGGACGACGCCGGCATGCCCCAGGCCCAGCGCCAGCAGTTCGTGGGCATCATCGTGGCCGAAACCGAGCGCCTGACGCGCCTGGTCAACCAGGTGCTGGACATGGCCAAGATCGAGTCGGGCCATGCCGAATGGGATGTGGCGCCGGTGGATATGCGCGCCCTGGTGGAGCGTGCGGTGGCGACCACGGCCGAGGTGTTCCGCGAGCGCGCGGCCCAGGTGCAGGTGCAGCTGCCCGACGAGGCGCCCGTGCTCCAGGCCGACCCCGACCGCATTCTGCAGGTGCTGTTGAACTTGCTGTCCAACGCCGCCAAGTTCGTGCCCTCGCCCGGGGGGCAGGTGCAGGTGCGCTTGGTGCCCGATGCGCAGGGCGTCACGGTGTGCGTGCAGGACAATGGCCCAGGCGTGCAGCCGGGCCACGAAGCCATGATTTTCGACCGTTTTCACCAGACCGACCTGGGTGTCCAGATGGCGCACGGAACAGGCCTGGGCCTGCCGATCAGCCGCCATATCGCAGAACATTTTGGCGGGCGGCTGTGGCTGGAGCCGAGCGCACAGCCGGGCGCCTGCTTCTGCTTCTGGCTACCCCGCCAGGCCCCCTCATCCGGAGACAAGAACCCATGACGCACAAGATTCTGATTGCCGACGACGAGCCCAACATCGTGATCTCGCTCGAATACCTGCTGCAGCGCGAAGGCTACGCCGTGCTGGTGGCCCGCGACGGGCAGGAGGCACTGGACACCATCGCGCGCGAGCAGCCCGCACTGGTGTTGCTCGACGTGATGATGCCGCACAAGACGGGCTTCGAGGTCTGCCAGGCCGTGCGCGCCGACGAGGCCCTGCAGGCCACCAAAATCCTCATGCTCACGGCCAAGGGCCGCGAGACCGATGTGGCCAAGGGCATGGCCCTGGGCGCCAATGCCTACATGACCAAGCCGTTTTCCACGCGCGAGCTGGTGCAGAAGGTGGCCGAGCTACTCGGGGAGACGCCCGCATGAGAAAGATCGACCCCCGGCTGGTGCTGGCCGTGGCCGCCTCGGGCCTGGTGATGGCGCTGTGGCTGGTGCTGATGTCCGCGATCGTCTGGTCCACGCTCGACCCGCAGGAGCGCCTGGCGGTGGGCGAGGTGCTGGCGCCGCGCACCGTGCTGGTGGCCATGGGCTGGCTGCTGGGCCTGTTTCTGGTGGCGGGCACGCTGCATGTGCTGTACCGCCGTTACGTGGGCGATCCGCACCGCCTGCTGGAAAAAATCCGGGTGGTGGTGACGGCCACCACGCCCCAGCAGCTCACCCCCCGGGGCACCGCCGAAATGCAGGCCATGGCCCGGGCCGTGAACGAGCTGGCCGCCCAGCGCGACCAGTTGCGCGGCGACATGGCCGCCCAGGTGGCCCAGGCCAGCCACAGCGTGCAGCAGGAAAAGAACCGCCTGGCCGCCCTGATGGCCGAACTGAACCAGAGCGTGGTGGTGTGCAACCGCGACGGGCGCATCCTGCTCTACAACCAGCGTGCGCGCCAGCAGTTCCGGCAGCTCTCGCAGGGGCCGGGGCTGGCGGCCGGGGCCGAGCTGATCGGTATCGGCCGGTCGATTTATGCCGTGTTCGACCAGCAGTTGCTGGCCCATGCGCTTGAACGCATCCACCAGGGCATGGCGCGCGGCGTGGCCAGCCCGTCGGCGCAGTTCGTCACCACCACGCAGGGCGGGCAGTTGCTGCGCGTGCAGGTGGCGCCGGTGCGCGCGGCGCTGGCCGAAGAGGGCGGTGAAGAAACGCTGGAGTCCGTGGTGAGCGGCTTTGTGCTGATGCTCGATAACGTGACGGCCAGCGTGGAGGAAGAAGCCGCGCGCGACCAGCTCCTGCACGGCCTGACCGAAGGCAGCCGCGCCTCGCTGGCCAACATCCAGGCGGCGGTGGACATGCTGGGCTATTCCGACCTGGAGCCCGCCATGCGCGAGCGCTTTCTGGGCGTGGTGCGCGAAGAGGTGGGCGCGATGGGGCGGCGCATCACCGACCTGGCGCAGCGCGCCACGCAGCGCCTCAAGACGCGCTGGCCCATGGAGGACATGCTGGGCGCCGACCTGGCCACCGCCGCCCAGCGCCGCATTGCCGCGCAGTGCGACCGGCCGGTGACGCTCGACGCGATCGACGGCAGCCTGTGGCTCAAGGTGGACAGCTACACCCTGCTGCAGGCACTGACCTATCTGGCGCACCGGCTGGTGGATGAGTTTGAGGTGCGCTTTTTGCAGCTGCGGCTGCAGGGCACGGGCACCCATGCTCAGCTCGACCTGGTCTGGAGCGGCCAGGCCATGAGCAATGAAACGGTGATGAACTGGGAGATGGATGCCATGCGATTTGGCGCGGAACGCAGTCCCCTGACCGTGCGCGAAGTGGTCGAGCGCCACGGCGGTGAAATGTGGTTTGAGCGCGAGCGGGTGCGTCACCAGGCGTTCTTCCGCTTCATGCTGCCCCTGGCCAGCGTGCAGGGCGTGGTGGATGCCGCTTTGGGCGAGAGCGAATACAGCCGCCCCGAGTATTACGACTTTGATCTTTTCAAGCAGGCCGACCAGAGCAGCGCGCTGGACGACCGCCCGCTGTCCGAGCTGGCCTACACCGTGTTCGACACCGAAACCACGGGCCTGAACCCGGCCGGCGGCGACGCCATCATCCAGCTCGGTGCGGCCCGCATCGTCAATGGCAAGCTGCTGCGGCAGGAGTGCTTTGAGCAGCTGGTGGACCCGGGGTGCGCCATCCCGGCGGCTTCCATCCCCATCCACGGCATCACCGACGACATGGTGGCCGGCAAGCCGCGCATCGGCGAGGTGCTGCCCGTGTTCCATGCGTTCACGCAAGACACGGTGCTGGTGGCGCACAACGCGGCGTTCGACATGCGCTTTCTGCAGCTGCAGGAGAAGGCCACGGGCGTGGTCTTTCACCAGCCCGTGCTCGACACGCTGCTGCTGTCGGCCGTGGTGCACCCGAACCAGGAGTCGCACCGGCTTGAAGCCATTGCCGAGCGTTTCAACGTCACCGTGCTGGGGCGCCACACGGCGCTGGGCGATGCGCTGGTAACGGCGGAGATCTGGCTGCGGCTGATTCCGCTGCTGCAGGAGCAGGGCATCCACACGCTGCGGCAGGCGCGGGAGGCGGCGCAGAAGACGTATTATGCGCGGTTGAAATATTGAGTGTTTTTGGGGTTTTGATATTGTGGGGTAAGCGCTGGTAGCTATTGTTTTTGTAGTTTATGGTGTGCTTTTTTTGAGGGCGGAGGCCGGGTCTCGCCCCGGCGGGCGAGGTACTTGTTCTTTGCTTCGCCAAAGAAAAGTACCCAAAAGAAAGGCGACCCTCAGTCTGCGACCCCTGCGCTGCGCTCCGGGGCAAACCTGCGTCGGGGCGTTTGCGGGGTGCGCCGCGTAACTCACTGCGCGCTGACGCGCTCCGTTCGAACAAACGCGGCGATGGCCCGTGTGGATGTCCGGTTGCGGGTTCCCTTCTGTGCGTGCCGAGAAGCGCAGGGCAGGGGGTGCGTGCGTGTGCCGCGAAGGACACACGCACTTCGTGCACTGACTCGCCGCAGTTGTTTGAACGGAGCGCTGCAAGCGCGCAGTGAGTTCTGCGGCGCACCCCCTGACCGAGCATCGCAGGTTGCCCGTAGCGCAGCGAAGGGACACGCACAGTAGGGTCGCCTTTTCTTTGGTGACTTTCTTTTGGCGAAGCAAAAGAAAGTTACTGCGCCGCCGGGCGCACCCCCCGGCACCCGCTCTCAAAAAAAGCACAGCAGCAACTATCAAATCAATAGCTGCTAGCGCTTACCCCATAAGCGCCAGACCACAAAACACTCAATATCGCCCCGTCTGATACCGCTGCCCCAACACCCCCTGCAGCGTCTGCACCACCGAGAACGCCTCCTTGAGGTGGCTGCGCTCAAAGTTGGACAGCTCCTCCAGCGCCAGAAAATTGTCGGGCGCCTGCCCCTGCGCGATCTGCCGCGCCTGGTGGTCGATGCGCAGCCGGGACAAAAACTCCAGTGCATCGCGCAGATCGCGTGCGCTTTGTGCACTCACCTCACCCGCCAGTGACGCCACCTCCAGCCGGTCGTGCGTGTTGACCGCCGCAATGCCGCCCGCCAGCGCATACACCCGCGCCAGGTCCACGATGGGCACGATGCCGCTGTGCTTGAGGTCGATGGTGCCCGCGTTTTCGCCGCCACGGATGCGTGCGATGGTGCCAAACATGCCCAGCGGCGGGCGGTGCTTGAGCGAGTTGCTCACCATGTGTGCCAGAAAAAGGCTGTTGCCCCGCGTGCGCTGCAGCACCTCATTGCGCAGCGACTCCAGCAGCGCGGCCTTGCCGTGGATGGCGCGCAGGTCGAAGAACACGCAGGTGAGCATCAACGCCATGGGTTCGGGCTTGTCCACCCACTGGTGAAAGTACTGCGCCCAGCGCTGGCGCGGCTGGCGCCACTTGTCGGTCATGGCCATTATCTCGCCAGGGCAGTGGATGTAGCCGCAAGCCGCCAGGCCATCGCACACGAATCGCGAGAACGCACGAAAGTACTCGCCATGCAGTGCTTCGTCATACCGGTCGTCCAGCACCATGCAGTTGTCCTGGTCGGACCTGGCGGTCTGTTCGCTGCGGGCCTGGGAGCCGGCGGCCACCCACACATAGTCCACCGGCGGCGGGCCCAGCTTCACCTCGGCCAGGTGGATGAGGCGGGTGGTCAGCGCGTCGGTGATGGTGGTGATGATGTGGCCCGTGCTGTAGGCGCTGGCGTCGGCGGCGGCCAGGTGTTGCTGCAGCGCCTTGATTTTGGTGCTGGCCTGTGCCAGGCCCTCCACCGTGGTCTGTTTGTATACATCGCCTGCCAGGTAAACCGCCGATGTGCTGTGTTGTTCCGCCAGATCGGTGGCGGTGATCATGCCGACGATGCGGGTGCCTTCCATCACCGGCACATGGTGGATGTTGTGCCGCGCCATCAGCAGCAGGGCCTCGAATGCAGGGCTTTGTGCCTGCAGTGTCATGGGTGCCAGGGTGGCGATGTCGGACACGGGCCGGTCAATATCCAGCCCCAGTGCGACCACGCGGTTGCGCAGATCGCGGTCTGTGACCAGGCCAAACAGGTGGCCTTTTTCGACCAGCAGCACCGACGACACGCGCAGATCGCGCATTTGCAGTGCAGCGGCGCGGATGCTGGTGTCGGGCGGCAGCGTGATCGGCTCGCGCTTGATGAGCGCGCACACGGGCGTGCCCAGCAGGTTCAGGTGCACACCCGCGCCGGGTGCCTGCGCCGAAGCTGGAGGCTGCCCCATGCTGGGCAGTGATGGAAAGAAATACGCGAGGGCGCCATGGTCGCGGCACAGTGCGGTCACGGTGTCGGGGGCCAGCCAGGCGATGTGGCTGTCGGCCGCGGCAGTGGCCTGCCAGGTGGTGAGGTGTTGTGCCGGGGTGGCGCCAAAGCCGAACATGTCGCCGGGCTGCAAGTGCACGGCCATGTCCAGGTCGGGGTCGTGCAGGTCCACCGCGCCGCTCACGATGAGCCCGGTGCGGCTGTGCAGGCGGCCCTGGGGCAGCAGCGTGGTGCCCACATCCGATGCCTCCAGCCGCCACTGCGGCGCCAGTGTGTCCAGCGTGGCCGTGTCCAGTTGACTCCATACACGGTGGCTGGCCAGCGCCGCCTGAAGGGTGGCGAGGGTGTGAGGGGCAAGGTTCATGGCGGGCGGGACCAGGCAACAGGGAGTGCCATTGTTGCAGCGGTGGTGCGGCGCGGGGGGCAGGGTTGTTACTGGCTTTGACGTGGGTCAACCGGTCGGGCGACCCTGGCCAGTGCGGGGGTGGGGGTGTTTGCCGTAGCATGCGCTCAGCAGCGGGACACCAGGCAAGTGCCACGGGGCCCACCGGCTCGCCATGTCGCGCTGTGCCATCTGGACGCTGTCGCGTTGCCAAGGCATGCCGGCGTTCGCGCATCGGCGCGGCCTTCGCACAACCCTATTTTTTGCGACTTTTGCAGACCATGCCAACGCCTCCACCCTCTGCACCCACGGTTGTATGGTTGCACCCCGAGGCGCCCGCCAAGCCCGTTGAGGGTGCGCCGTGCAACGGCTGTGGCCTGTGTTGCCTGGTGGAGCCTTGCCCGTTGGGTGTGCTGATGTCGCGGCGGCGCACGGGGGCCTGCCTGGCCTTGCGCTGGAGCGATGCCGACCGGCGCTACCTGTGCGGAATGGTGGTCGATCCGGGCGGTGTTACCGGGTGGATGCATCCCCGGGCTGTGCGCTGGCTGGGGCGGCTGGCCCGGCGCTGGATTGCTGCGGGGGCAGGGTGTGATGCCGATGTGCTAGCACACCAGCCCCCAAAATGAGGCTGCGTGCCGGGTGAGTTGCGGCGCTCAGCGCGCCAGGGTCGCCCACGCCTGTGTCAGGCGCTGCACCAGATCCTGGGGGTGCCGCACCAGCGCATAGCCCTGGCTGCCAAACAGCATCGGCAGGTATTCGTGGGCTTCCTGGTCGATGGTGACGCAAAACGGGATCAGGCCCGCATCGCGCGCTTCCTGCACCGCATGGCGGGTATCTTCCAGGCCATAGCGGCCTTCGTAGATGTCGAGGTCGTTGGGCTTGCCGTCGGTCAGCACCAGCAGCAGCCGCTGGCGCTCGGGGCGCGCACCCAGGCGGCGGGTGGCATCGCGCACCGCAGCGCCCATGCGGGTATAGAAACCGGGTTTGAGTGCCCCCACGCGGGAGCGCACGGTGTCGTTCCAGCGCTCGCCAAAGCCCTTGATGTGCTGGATGCGCACATGCTGGCGCCGTACCGAGCTGAAACCCAGCATTTCAAAGGCATCGCCCGTGCCGGAGAGCGCTTCGCCAAACACGTACAGTGCGTCGCGAATCACGTCGATCACGCGGGCGTGGTCGGTGGCGTAGGCGTCGGTGGAGAGCGACAGGTCGGCCAGCAGCAGCGTGGCCAGGCTGCGTTCCGCGCGCTGGCGCCGGATGTACACCGGGGGCGAGTCACTGTGCTGAACACCACCTTGCGATTCGGTCTGAAAGCGCACCCAGGCATCGATGTCGAATTCGTCGCCCGTGGTCTGGCCGCCCTGCCAGCGGGGTGCGGCGCGCAGCACTTCCAGGCGCCGGCGCACGCGCCGCGCCGTGGCGCGCAGGGCCTGCGGTGGCACATAAGGCGTGCCGGGCCGCGCGACCGAGCACTGCACCGAGCAGTGCTCGGGCTGCAACACGCTGCGGCGCCAGTCCCATTCGGGGGTCTTGCGGCCGGGACCCAGGGGCAGGTCGTCGGCCGAGGCGCTGGGCAGGTCCAGGTCGAACTTGATGCGCGAGGCCGTGGTCTGCTCGCCGCGCGCCAGCGACAAGGTGTCCATGTCGTTGGCGGCCGCGGTGGCGTTGGGATCGACCTCATCGTCGGTGCCACGGTCCAGGCGGATCAGCTCGCTCCAGGTGGTGATGGACTCGGTCTTGGCGGCCACCAGCAGCGGGTTGCGCGCCTCTTTCTGTTCTACGCGGCGCGAGCGGCGGCGCGACTTGCTTTCGGCATCGGGCGCGCCGTCGGGACGCTCGCCCGTGCCGTCGCCGGTGTGGCCGGATGTGCCCGCCGCAGCGTTGCCCAGGCCCGCCGTCAGCCACAGCCAGACCGGGGCGACCTGCTGCGGCTCCACGAAGAGCGGGCCGTGGTCATCGCCGCGCAGGGCTGCCTGCACGGCCGCTTCGAAGGGTGCTGCGTCGGCGCGCAGGCGGGCCAGGGGGGGGCGCTGGGCGAGGTGCGCTTGCGCCAGGCGCGCGTGGGAGCTGCGCAGGCCGGCAAAGCGCTGCAGCGCCCGTGCCGTGGCGGCGCGGTTGTCGGCAATCCAGTCGCCCGTGGGTTCAAACACGGCGGCCAGCGCGGCCAGCCAGAGGTAGAGCTCGCGGTTGAGTTCGCGCTGGTCAAACACCGCCAGCTGGGCGGGCAAGGCCAGGGTTTCCCAGTCGAGCACCGGCAGGGGCACGCGGATGCCGCTGCCAGCCAGGCGTTGCAGCCAGCCGCGCGGCCCGCCATGGCGGCTGTCGGCCACCGGGGTCACGCGCACAGCGGCGTCGCCGCCACCGGCGCGGTAGAGCAACGCGATGCTGCGGCGCATTTCTTCCAGGGTGACCTGCGCATGGGTGCGGTCGGGTTCCGCGGCGCGGGTGACGGCGCGGTGCCACCACTGGCCAATCCATTCTTCCATCAGCGCTGCTCCTCGCGCCGCTGGCGCAGGGTTTCGCGCACGGCGTCCAGGCCCACCTTCCATTCGAGGGTCGGGGTGCGGCCCTGGTCGGTCTGCGTGGTATCGCATGCGGACAGGCACTGGCCGCACTGCACACAGGCAAACATCATGCGCTTGATGTTGCGCGGGTTCAGGCGCATGGGGCAGGCGTTGTCGCAGGCGCTGCCGCGTGGCGCGTCGCAGGTCTTGCATTCGCGTGCACGGCTGCGCGTGAACGACACCACCATCGCCTTGGGGTTGGCCATCCAGGCGACGCTCTGGAACAGGCCCACGGCACAGCCGTAGCGGCAAAAAAGGTGCCGCGCGAGGGTGAATTCGAGGGTGAAGACCAGCGTGCCCACGGCCAGAAAGCGCGCCTGGTTGGGGGTGAGGGTGCCGTGCACCAGATTGCCCCAGACCATGGCGGGCGGCAGCAGGTAGGTGAGCAGCGTGATGGCCCAGACGAAGCCAAAGACCAGGCAGGCCGCCAGAAACACCGGCCACCAGCGCTTGTCGGCGGTGCGGCCAGGGCGCGGCGTGGGGGATTTGTCCCACACACTGAGTTTGCCGGTGGCGCGGTGCAGCAGATCGTTGAGGGTTTCGACCAGCGAAAAATGCGGGCACAGCCAGCCGCAATAGAGACGGCCAAAGTGGTAGGCCACGGCCAGAAAACCGACCACCAGGGTGAGCACGGGAATGATGCCGCGCCAGGTGATGGACCATGCCGTTTGCATGGCGCTGGCCTCGCCGCGCATGAACGCATCAATGCCCAGCGACCAGCGAAACCCCAGCACCCACAACTGGGTCTCGGTGAGGTCAAAGCGCAGCAGGTTCAGCGCGGGGGCCAGCAAAAAGATGGCAAAGAAAGACCACTGGAACCAGCGCCGGCGGCGCTGCAGCTGCTGGGTGGTGGGCTGCGCAGCGGATGCACTGCCGTCCTGTGTGCTGCCGGCCCTGGCGGCTCCGGTGGAGCAACCGGAGGCACTGGCACAGCTGGAACAGTCAGTTGTCATCGCCCACCACGGCGCGCACCACCTCGTTGAGTGCGAGCAGGGTCTCGGTGTCGTCGGTCAGCGCCTCCACCACGGCGGCACGGCAGGCTTCGCGCAGGGGCAGGCCCGAAGCGACCAGGCGCGCCGCCATGACCAGCAGGCGGGTGCTGGCGGTTTCTTCGAGGTCGTGGTCGGTGAGGCGGCGCAGTGCCTGGGCGAGTTGCACCAGGCGCGCGGCCAGTGCCGGTGAGGCGTGGCCTTCGCGCTCCAGGATGGCGCGCTCGATCGCCGGGGCCGGGTAGTCCAGCGCCAGGGCGGTGAAGCGTTGGCGTGTGCTGGGCTTGAGGCCCTTGAGCAGATTCTGGTAGCCCGGGTTGTAGGAGATGACGAGCATGAACTCGGGTGGTGCCTTGAGCAGCTCGCCCGTGCGCTCGATTGGCAGCAGGCGCCGGTCGTCGGCCAGCGGATGCAGCACGACGGTGGTGTCCTTGCGGGCCTCCACCACTTCGTCCAGGTACAAAATGGCGCCTTCGCGCACGGCGCGGGTGAGCGGCCCGTCGGCCCAGACGGTGTTGCCCTGTCCGATCAGATGGCGACCGACGAGGTCGGCCGCGCTCAGGTCGTCGTGGCACGAGACAGTGATCAGGGGGCGCGCCAGGCGCGCCGCCATGTGTTCGACAAAACGGGTCTTGCCGCAACCCGTGGGGCCTTTGATCAGCAGCGGCAGCTGCTGATCAAAGCAATGGGCAAAGAGCGCACATTCGCTCCCCTGGGCTGCGTAAAACGGTGCATCGCCCGCAACAGGGCCTGCGCCCAGCGCGTTGCTGTTGCCTGGGGTTTGGGAGGCCGCTGCGTGGGCGTGGGATTGCATGGCTCAGGCCTGTTGCAGACGGCTGCCGCTGGCGCTGAAGTTGCTTGCTTCGTCAGCCGATGGGCCAATGAAGAAGCTCGACAGGTAGGTCAGCAGACCGATCAGGAACATGACGCCGCCCGCCACACGCGTCCAGTAGAAGAACACCAACTGGTCTTGCGTGGCCATGAAGGACATCGCTGCGCCCGAAGCGGGCATGCGCTGCAGCCAGACTTGCAGGATGCCTGCGCCGCTGAGGGCCAGCACCATGACGGCCATGCCGATGCTCATGATCCAGAAGCTCCACATTTCCACGCGCTGTGCGTGCTTGGGGTTGGCTTCGCGGCCGCGCAGGATGGGCATGGAGTAGCTGATGATGGCCAGAACGACCAGCACGTAAGCGCCGTAGAAGGCCAGGTGGCCGTGGGCCGCCGTAACTTGCGAGCCGTGCGTGTAGAAGTTGACCCAGCTGAGCGTGTGGATGAAGCCCCAGACGCCTGCGCCCAGGAAGGCGATGACAGCGGTACCCACGGCCCACAGCACGGCGGCCTGGTTGGGGTGTTCACGGCGGCGGCGCTGCACCATGTTGAAGGCAAACAGCGTCATCATGAAGAATGGAATGGGCTCCAGTGCGGAGAACACGCCACCCACCCAGTGCCAGTAGCCTGGCAGGCCGATGAAGTAGAAGTGGTGGCCCGTGCCCAGAATGCCCGAGATCAGCGCGAAGGCGACGATCATGTACATCCACTTGTCGATCACTTCACGGTCAACCCCGGTGGTCTTGATGAGCACGAAGGCCAGCAGAGAGGCCATGATCAGCTCCCAGGTGCCTTCCACCCACAGGTGCACCACGAACCACCAGTACATCTTGTCGCGCACCAGGTTGCTGGGGTTGACGAAGCTGAACAGGAACAGCAGCGCCAGGCCCCACAGGCCGAGCAGCAGCACCAGGGTGATGGCGGTCTTGCGGCCCTTGAGCACGGTCATGCTGATGTTGAACAAAAAGCCCAGCGCCACGACCACGATGCCGACCTTGGTGGGCAGGGGTTGCTCCAGGAATTCGCGCCCCATGGTGGCCAGCAGGTCGTTGCCGGTCATCTGCGCCAGCGTGGCGTAGGGCACCAGCAGGTAGCCCAGGATGGTGGCGGCGCCGGCAGCCAGGAAGATCCAGAACAGAATCTTGGCGAAGAGCGGGCTCCAGAGCTCGGTTTCACTCTCTTCGGGCACCATGTAGTAGGCGGCGCCCATGAAGCCGAACAGCAGCCACACGATCAGCAGGTTGGTGTGAACCATGCGGGCGATGTTGAAGGGAATGGCCGGGAACATCAGGTCGCCGATCACGTATTGCAGGCCGAGCGTCAGACCGAAGAGGATCTGGCCGGTGAACAGTCCCAGCGCCGCGATGAAGTACAGCTTGGCGACTGACTGCGATTGGTATTTAAGGGTTGCGGGTTGCATTTTTGTGTCCTTGAATGTGAGATCTCAGTGCACTGAGATGCTTACCCTTCGATATTGGGTGGCCACTTCTCGGCATCGATGCCATTGGTCCACCGCAGGAACTCGACCAGATCGTCCAGCTGTGCTTCGGTGAAGTTGAACTGCGGCATCTGCCGGCGCCCCGGCGTGTGCGTGGGCATGGCTTTTATCCAGCCCTTGATGAAATCAGGGCCCCGACGTGCATAGACGTTACCCAGCTCAGGCGCGAAATACGCCCCTTCGCCCAGCAACGTATGGCAGCCGATGCAGTTGCGCGTCTCCCAGAGATGCTTGCCGCGGACTACAGCCTCCGTGATTTCGCCCGACTTGGAGCGCTCGGGGATCTTGGTTTCGGTGTGGAAAATGAGACTCGCAAACACGAGCACGAAAAAAACCGTGCCCCCGTAAAAAATGTTGCGCGCCATCTGGCTCGTGAAGCCTTGACTCATGGTGTACCTCATGCAGTGATGAATCCGCATCGTAATGACTTAGCGGGTCGAAAGGTTGATTAGAATCAATAAGATTCATGCGAAATGAATCTTACATTGATCCAATGCCTCTGAGTGCATTGCGCGAAAAAAATGCAAACCCAGAGTTGCTTGTGTGCAACTCCCCGCGAACGGCGGCCGATCATCAGACAGGATGTGTTTCATGCATGACCCTATTTCCTCGACTTTTTCACCTGCAGGCCGGGCGGCGCGCCCGGTGTCGGGTGCGGCCGGCGGTGCTGGCACCCGTGCGCACTTTCAGGGTGCCGCGCCCAGGCTCCGTGGTGACCTGGGTGTCTGGCTGGTCATTCTGTTGGAGTTGTTGACCTTTGCCATCCTCTTTGTGTCCTTTGCCTTTGCCCGCACGCGGGAGGTGGCGCTGTTCAATGCCTCGCAAGCCACGCTCAACCTGAACGCCGGTGCGCTCAACACCGTGCTGCTGATCTCGGGCAGCTGGTGCGTGGCCAGCGCGGTGGCCGCCGTGCGGCGCGATGCCTCGGCGGTGGGCGCGCGCTGGCTGCTGGGAGCGCTGGTCTGCGGGGGCGGCTTTATGGTGGTCAAGCTGGGCGAATACGCGCAGAAGCTGGCCTCTGGTGTGGATCTGTCGACCAATACTTTCTACATGTTCTACCTCCTCTTGACCGGCTTCCACTTTCTGCATGTGGTGGTGGGCATGCTGGCGCTGGGTTATCTGTGGGTGAAAACGCGGCGGGGGCGCTACGGCAGCCAGGATTGCCACGCCCTCGAGACGGGTGCTGCGTTCTGGCACATGGTCGATCTGCTGTGGATCGTGCTGTTTCCGCTGGTTTATGTGATGCGTTGAGGACCTTGAAAATGCATGCTCTTTCTCTCACCCGGATCTGGTTGATCTTGCTGGCCATCACCGCCGCCACTTACTGGATTGGCGAGGCGGGCCTGACCGGCCATGGCTCCATGGGGCCTGTGCTGGCCATGTTTGCCCTGGCGTTCGCCAAGGGCTTGCTGGTGTGCCTGGATTTTCTCGAACTGCGGCATGCGCCCGCCTTGTGGCGCTGGCTGGTGGCGGGCTGGCTGGCGCTGGTGCTGGTGCTGATCGTGCTGGCGTACTGGATCGGCTTGCCATAAAGGCGCAGTGATGCGGGGTGACCACTGACGGCGTCATTCCATTGACATGGGGGTGTCATGGGGCGTGGGCAGCATGGCCTGCTCTTTCCAGGAACCCCATTCCCATGACGCTGCCCAGTGCACTGAATGACCACGACGACCTGGTGCGGCGCATCGCGAGCGATCTGGTGGACAGCTACGACGAAGAGATCGAGCTGGAACTGGAAGGCCGCCATGTCGCCGACCGGGGTGAGCGCCAGGCCTATTTCAGGGAGCTGTTTCGCCTGCAGGGCGAGCTGGTCAAGCTCCAGGACTGGGTGCAGTACACGCGCAAGAAGGTGGTGATCCTGTTCGAGGGGCGCGATGCCGCCGGCAAGGGCGGTGTCATCAAACGCATCACCCAGCGCCTGAACCCGCGTGTGGTGCGCGTGGCCGCGCTGCCCGCGCCCAACGACCGCGAGCGCACGCAGTGGTACTTCCAACGCTATGTGGCGCACCTGCCCGCTGCGGGCGAGATGGTGCTGTTTGACCGCAGCTGGTACAACCGCGCGGGCGTCGAGCGCGTGATGGACTTTTGCACCGACGACGAATACGAAGAGTTCTTCCGCACCGTGCCCGAGTTCGAGAAGATGCTCGTGCGCTCGGGCATCACGCTCATCAAGTACTGGTTCTCCATCACCGACGACGAACAGCACCTGCGCTTTCTGGGCCGCATCCACGACCCGCTCAAACAGTGGAAACTGAGCCCCATGGACCTGGAAAGCCGCGTGCGCTGGGAGGCCTACACCAAGGCCAAGGAAACCATGCTGGAGCGCACCCACATCCCCGAGGCGCCTTGGTGGGTGGTGCAGGCGGTGGACAAGAAAAAGGCGCGCCTGAACTGCATTGCGCACCTGCTGGACCAGCTGCAGTACCACGAAGTGCCGCACGCCCCGGTGGAGCTGCCTGCGCGGGAGCGCAACCCCGAATACCTGCGCCAGCCGGTGCCCGCCGAGATGTACGTGCCCCAGCGGTACTGAGCGCGGTCTCCATCCGCTGCCGCCTTGGCGACAGCCGCTCGGTGCTTTCCTCCGTGCCGTGGCGCGGAAATTGCGTTCCAATGGGGTTTTTCGTCTCTTGAGGATCGCCACATGCAACGCCGACACATCATCCAATGGGGCGCAGCCGCCATGGCCGCCGCCACCCTGGGCTCCGCCAGCGCCCAGAGTTTTCCGGTCAAACCGATCAAGCTCGTGATTGCCTTCCCCGCAGGCGGCCCCACCGACATCACCATGCGCGTGCTGGCTGAGAACGCCGGCCGCATCCTGGGCCAGCCCGTGATCGTGGAAAACAAGCCCGGTGCCGGAGGCACGCTGCCGGCGCAAGCCTTGCAAGGGGCTGCCGCTGACGGGTACACCATCGCCCAGATTCCCCTGGGCGTGTTCCGCATGCCCTACACCACCAAGATCAACTGGGACCCGGTCAAGGACATCAGCTACGTGCTCAACGTCACCGGCTATGCGTTCGGCATCGTGGTGCCGGCCGATTCACCGCTGAAGACCTGGACGCACTTTGTGGCCTGGGCCAAGGCCAATCCGGGCAAGCTCAGCTATGGCTCCACCGGCACCATGACCAGCCCGCACCTGACGACCGAACTGATCGCGCAAAAGCTTGGCATCGAACTGCTGCATGTGCCCTACAAGGGCAGTGCCGACCTGATGCAATCCATTCTGGGTGGCAACATCATGGCGGCGGCCGACTCCACGGGCTTTGCCCCGCAGGTCGAAGCGGGCAAGCTGCGCGTGCTCAACACCTGGGGGGCCGAACGTCTGGCCAAGTTTCCTGATGCACCCACACTCAAGGAACTGGGCCTGGACATCGTCCAGAACTCGCCGTTCGGCATTGGTGCGCCCAAGGGCACGCCAGCGCCCGTGGTCAAGCGCCTGCACGACGCGTTCAAGCAGGCCATGGAGCAAGAGAGCTACCGCACGGCGCTGGCGCGCTATGACATGGTGCCCATTTACATGGGCACGGCGGCGTACCAGAAGTTCGCGCAGGACACTTTTGCGCGCGAGAAGGCGCTGGTGGAAAAGCTGGGCCTGGCGAAGGTGCAGTAATGCTATTTATTCAATAGCTATTTGTGCAGGTGTTGCGCGCACAATGGCCGGAAAAGACATCCAGTTTTTGTCCGGCCGCTCAATCCAGACCGAGTTCCCGGGCGTCTTCCAGGTGGGCATCCCAGGCCCCGCTGATGCGCGGGTCCGGATCGCGCGTCAGGTAGTTGCTGCCACGGGCGGCCCGCAAGATCAGCGCGCCCCCGGCGGCGGCCTGCAGCGCGGCCGTGCCGCGGCGTTCCGAGCGCAGGGAGACGGCGATCAGGGCCAGCCCCAGGCCGGCGACCATGAGATTTTCACTGGGCAGGCGTGCCCTGGTCCGGTCGATGGCCTGCCAGTGTCGGAGAGTGTTGATCAAGTCCATGCCGAACTCTAGCGCAGCTTGGGTGTGCCGGAGCACCGCCGGCCTTGCCGGATGGCATCAACGTGTCGCCAGCACCGCGCGCGCGACCTCCGCAAAACCCGCGCCGCGCTCGCCCTGCGTCACATAGCGCGGCAGATGCGCCAGTTGCGGCACAAAGCGCGCAATGTTGGCCACGCCCACGCTGCGGGGAAAGTGCTGGAACATGAGCTGGTCGTTGGTGGAGTCGCCCACATACACCCAGCGGTCGATCTCGGCATCCAGGTCGCGCCCGAACAGTTCGCGCACGATCCAGCGGGCGCCCTCCAGCTTGTTGTGCGCGCCAAACCAGCCGTTGATGTGGATGCTGCTCACCGTGGCGTTCATGTCCGCGCTGCGCATGATGCGCACGGCGTGGGCGATGGCATCCGGCGGCAGATGGGTGAATTCGCTGTGATCGATGGCGATGTCGGTCTCGCGGCCCGGCGAGTCCGTGGCGCGGTGGGCACCGGGCACCTCGCGCTCGACCTGCGCCAGAACCTGCTGCATGCGCGCGTAGTTGGCCGCCCGCGTGGCAGCGTCCTGTTGGTATGTTTTTGATAGCTGCTCACGCCTTTCTTGATTGCGCAACAGCCCATTTTCATTCGCAGCGTTGGCAACGCGCCGCAACGCCACGGCGCCGTTTTCCGCCACGATGGCGTCCACGGGCCAGGTGGCGGCAAATGGCTCGCTCCAGCCCACGGGCCGACCGGTGATGGGGATCACATGCAGGCCGCCGGCCTGGAGCGCCGCCAGGGCCTGCAGCGCATCGGGCGTGATGGCACCGTCGGTGGTCAGGGTGTCGTCGATGTCGGTGAACACGCCCAGCAGTTGCCCAGGCGCCGGCACCGGCCATTCGCTCAGGGCGCGCATCCATGCCGTCATGGTCGCCGCTGTCAGTGGTTGCTGTCCAGCGCCAGGCCCGCGTGCTCGCGCAGCGGATGGAAGTGGATTTTCGGAAACCGCTCCTGCGCCAGCCGCACGTCATACGGCGAGGTGCACAGGTAGGCCAATGCGTTGGCCGCATCGTGCGACAGGCGCATGGGATAGGCGTCGGTGAAGGCACGCAGGTCGGCCGGGCTGTCGGCGGTGATCCAGCGCGCGCCGGTGTACTGGCAACCTTCCAGGCGCACATCGGCGTCGTATTCGGCCTTCAGGCGGTGCTGCACCACTTCAAACTGCAGCTGGCCCACGGCGCCCAGCAGCATGGGGCCGCCCACGTCGGGCCGGAAGACCTGGATGGCGCCTTCCTCGCCCAGCTGCGCCAGGCCTTGCTGCAGCTGCTTGGTGCGCAGCGGGTTTTTCAGGATGACGGTCATGAACAGCTCGGGGGCGAAGAACGGCAGGCCCGTGAACTGCAGGTTGGCGCCGTCGGTGATGGTGTCACCCAGCTGCACGCCGCCGTGCGTGGTGAAGCCGATGATGTCGCCCGCGTAGGCCTCTTCGACCGCCTCGCGGCGCTGGCTCATGAAGGTCACCACACTGGTCGGGCGCAGTTCCTTGGCGGTGCGCTGCACCTTGAGCTTCATGCCCGGGGTGTACTTGCCCGAGGCCACGCGCACAAAGGCGATGCGGTCGCGGTGGTTGGCGTCCATGTTGGCCTGCACCTTGAACACCACGCCGGCAAAGCCTTCGTCTTCGGGCTGGATGACTTTGACCACGGGCTGCTTGTTCACCTGCAGCGTGCTGGTGCGCGGGCCGGGCGGGGGAGACATGTCCACCACGGCGTCCAGCACCTCCATCACACCGAAGTTGTTCACGCCGGAGCCGAAGAACACGGGCGTGAGCTTGCCGGCCAGAAACTCTTCGTCGTTCCAGGCGGCCGAGGCGCCGACGGCCAGTTCCATGCTCTCCAGCGCATCGTCGAAGGTCTGGCCAAAGCGCTGGCGCAGCCGGTCGGCCTCGGCCAGCGGGATCACTTCAAAGTCTTTCGGACCCCGGTCGCTGCCGGGGGTGAACACCGTCATGCTCTGCGTGCGCAGGTTGATGATGCCGCCAAAGCTCTTGCCCTGGCCCACCGGCCAGGTGATGGGGCAGCAGGGCATGCCCAGCTCGCGCTCGACCTCGTCCAGGATGTCCAGCGGGTCGCGCACCTCGCGGTCCATCTTGTTGACGAAGGTGATGATGGGCGTGTCGCGCTGGCGGCAGACCTCGATCAGGCGGCGCGTCTGCGCTTCCACGCCGTTGGCGGCGTCGATCACCATCAGGGCCGAGTCCACGGCGGTGAGCACGCGGTAGGTGTCTTCCGAGAAGTCCTTGTGGCCGGGCGTGTCGAGCAGGTTGATGACGTGGTCGCGGTACAGCATCTGCATGACCGAGCTGGCCACCGAGATGCCGCGCTGCTTTTCGATCTCCATCCAGTCCGAGGTGGCGTGGCGGCTGGCCTTGCGACCCTTGACGGCGCCGGCGATCTGGATTGCGCCCGAGAACAGCAGCAGCTTTTCCGTCAGCGTCGTTTTACCGGCGTCGGGGTGGGAAATGATGGCAAAGGTACGGCGGCGCCGGGTTTCGGCAAGAAAGGGTGCGGACATGCAGGCGGTGGCCGCGCCCCGGGGCGGCGGCCAAGTCAAAAGGGTGGGTCAACCTGTGATTATCCCGCGCCGCTGCCAACCCGGCGGGATGGCCTGCCAGGGCCGGCTGGCCGGGGTGATCTCGACCCGGGGCCGCTCGATGGCCTTTTCCTTGGCCTTGATGGTGGGCACCGTGGCGGTTTTCTGCTCCGTGGCCACGCTGGCATCGGGGGTTTTGACGCCGTGCTGGGGCAGCGTCACGTTGCCTTCCTGGTTTTTTTCACGTCGCAGGCGGCGAGGCCGGCGACACCCAGGGAGACAACGGGGATGGCCATCAGGTTGTCATGGCGGGGCGCGCTTTCTCTGGCACAGCGAAACCAAATACCGCTCACCGGGACCGATGCCTCATGCCGCCATGGAAAACGCAACGCCACGTTCTGGCGGCAGGAAGGCCGACCCTGCGGGTGCCGGCCTGTGGCCCGTGCTGCCCCGAGCGCAGGGCCTGGTGCAATACCTTTTCCACCCAGGACATGCGCTCTTCGTAGGGCGTCATGCCATGCCGATGCGCGCGGCCCCCTGGCGAAACAGGGCTGCGCCCTCGGGGTCGAAGCGGAAAGCCGCGAAAAAGTCGTCGGCCTGGTAGTTTGGTCGCGCCTGGCGTATTTCTGCCGCATAGGTGCGTGCCAGGTCGAGCGAACCCGCCAATGCCAGGCTGTAGGCCGCGATGGCGCGGATGTGCGTGTGGGCGTTGGGACGGGCGGCGGCCTTGACGGCCCAGTCCGCCGCCTCGTCGAACCGGCCCAGGCGCACCAGCGCCATGGCGCGGGCCCCCAGCATGCCGAAAAGCAGCGGGTCGAAGGGGCTGAGCAGGCGCGAGTGGTCGGACGCCGCGATGGCGGCCTGGGGGTCGCCCGCCTGGGATTGGACAAACGCCAGCGTGTAATGACCCAGCGCGAAGCTGGGACTCAGGTGGATGGCCTGCTCCAGCTCAACCACGGCCGAGTCCTGCTGGGCGCGCAGCCACAGTGCCCGGCCCATGGCCCAGTGGGCCGCCGGGTTGCGGTCGTCGGCGTCCAGGCTTTGGCGGGCCGTGGCCATGGCCTGGTCGCAAGCGGCTGCGCGCTCGGACCAGCCCTGGAAGGCGTTCTGGAAGTGCGTGAACGACAGCCCGGCGTAGGCACGCGCGAAAGTGGGGTCGAGGTGCACTGCCATGGCAAAGAATTGGCGGGCGCGCTCGTTGTCGGCCTGGTTGAATCGGTACATATGCCACAGGCCACGGTGGTGGGCCTCCCAGGCATCGAGGGTGTTGGGCGGGCGCAGCAGGGCGCGGTTGCGCTCGGCCAGCTCGATCTCGCTGGCGGCGATGGCGACGATCTGGCTGCCAATGTCGTCGAGGACGAAAAAAGCGTCGTCCAGGGGGCGGTCGAAGATGTCGGCCCAGACGACGTGCGCGGTGCGGACCTCCACCAGTTCGGCCGTCACCACCAGACGCCGTGCGTGGCGGCGCACGGTGCCGCTCACCACATAGTCGACATCAAGAAGGCGCGCGGCCTCCTGCGGGCCGATGTCGCGTTCATGCAGCGCGAACACGGTGCCTTGTGCGATGACGAACAGGCTGCGCAGCTGGGCCAGCCGGGTGATGACGTCGTGGGCCAGTGCGTCGGCTGTGCCCCCACGCCCACCGGCCACGGGCGAGAGGTCGGCGAAGGGCATGACGGCGATGGACGCGCGGTGCGGATGCGCGTCGCGGGCTTTGTCGAGAGGCAGATCCGGGCCTGCGCCGGGCGCGCTCTGGCACAGGGGGGTGGGCGGTTCGTGTTCCGTGGCCGTTGCCACGAAGCGGTAGCCGCGGCGTGGAATGGTGGCAATGCAAGCTTGGGCCATGCCACTGTCGCCGATGGCCTGGCGTGCCGCCTTGATGCAACTGCTCAGGGCCGACTCGCTCACCACCTTGCCGGCCCACAGCGCATCCAGCAGTTCCTGCCGGGGCACGATGCGGTGGCGGTGCTGCAGCAGGTAGGCCAGCAGGTCGAACACCTGCGGCTCGACCTGGCGTGTCTGCCCCTGGCAGCGCAAGGTGAACAGACGGGTATCGAGCTCACAGTCTCTGAAAGTCAGCAGCACCGGCTACTCCTTCACGGAAGCAGAGCCGGAATCATATGGCGCACCACCATCTTCAGCCAATCTCCACGCCTTCCCCATGGTGGCGCCAAGGAATCTGGCGCGGTTGTGCGTAAGCTTTTTCCACCGTGGCTCGGGCAGACCGCGCAACGTATTCAGGAGTTTCTTGACCGAAAGGAGTTCACCATGGGTACCACGCTTTACCAACGGCTGGGCGAATCGGCGGGCATCGCCCGCCTCGTGGACGATGTCATTGCCGCCCACCTGAGCAATCCCCTCGTCAAAACCCGTTTCGAGAACGCCGAGGACCTGGAGCACACCAAGAAAATGGCGACCGAGTTCTTCTGTGCGGGTGCCGGGGGACCGCAGCCTTACACCGGCAGAGACATGCTCACGGTGCACAAGGGGATGAACATCAGTGAACAGGAGTATCTGGCGGTCATGGATGACATTGTTGGTGCCATGGGCAAGCACCAGCTGGACGATGGCACGAAGAACGAGGTGATCGGCATCCTCTACGCGCTCAAGGGCCACATCATCCGCGTCTGATTCCCTTCTTCCATCACCCGTGTCGTTGTTGCTGCGCATTGCCTTGCAAGGCACGGGCTGCGGTTGAGCGCCCAGACACCAAGGATCAGGAATCGGAATGACCGGGTCTCCTGCCGGCGCGGTCGCGCCGCAGGGGCGGAGGGTTGCACACCATCTATGGAGGTACCTCAAATGGACTCGCAACTAGAAAGCATTCGCGAACAACAGCAAGCGTCCTGGAACCGGTTCTCCGCGGGCTGGAAGAAATGGGATGAGCTGTTCATGGACTTCCTGCGCCCCATGGGCGACGAAATCATCCGTTGGCTGGACCCGAAGGGCCAGGACGTGGTGCTCGATGTCGCCGGCGGCACGGGAGAGCCCGGGTTGACGATTGCGGCGCGCATTCCGCAGGGGCGGGTGGTCGTCACCGACCTGGCGGCGAACATGCTGGAGATCGCCAGGGAGAATGCGCAGCGCCGCGGGCTGGCCAATGTGGAGACCCGCGTGTGCGATGTGTGCGCGCTGCCTTTTGCGGACCAGAGTTTTGATGCCGTCAGCTGCCGCTTTGGCTTCATGTTTTTCCCCGACATGGATCTGGCGGCCCGGGAGATGGCGCGTGTCCTGAAACCCGGCGGGCGCCTGGCCACTGCGGTCTGGAATGTGGCGGAGAAAAATTTCTGGGTGACGGCCATCATGGGCGCGATCAACCGGAACATGGCCTTGCCTGCACCGGCGCCGGGCGCGCCGGGCATGTTCCGCTGTGCCCAGGCGGGCTGGGGCGAGGCGCTGTTGGCGCAGGCCGGGCTGAAAAATGTGTCGGTCAGGGAGGTGGCGGGACGGCTCGACTGCCAGACCGCCGATGTGTACTGGCAGGCCATGACCGAAGTGGCCGCACCGGTGGTTGCCGCACTGGGCCAGGCCGACGAAGCCACGGGAGAGAAGATTCGGGAAGAGGTGTATCGGGCCATCGAGCAGAAATTCCCGGATGGCAATGTCCGGATCGACGCCAGCGCACTCGTGGTTTATGGCGAGAAATGAAGGAGCGCTGCCGTACCTGGGGGGGGCAGCCACCATGCATGGCAACGGGGCCTGGTGACGGATGCCTCCCCGCGCACTGGGCGCATCGTTGCCGGCGGATGCGGCGCTTGCATCGGTGGGTCCCGCGCATGCCGAGCCATGTGGCCGGGGAATGCGCCCTGGCTGGCGGCCGGGATGGCGTGGCGCCGGGTGCGCGCGTCCGTATAATCCCGACCTCATCCGAGGAGCGTTGCAGCGTCCCCAGCATTGGCGGGGCGTGAGGCTCGGAGTCACTTTCGCAACGACGCTCATCCACTTTCCGCGTGGTGAGCTTTTTCCCTTCCCCCCCGGCGAGTGGTTTTTTCAAACATGCTTTGGAGCAAACCATGAACGCACGCGTCAACGCACCTACCCTGGCCGACAGCGCCATTGCCGACATCGGCCTGGCCAACTGGGGCCGCAAGGAAATCCGCATCGCCGAGACCGAGATGCCCGGCCTGATGGCCATCCGCGAGGAATTCGCCGCCAGGCAGCCCCTGAAGGGCGCGCGCATCACCGGCTCGCTGCACATGACCATCCAGACGGCCGTGCTGATCGAGACCCTGAAAGCCCTGGGCGCCGATGTGCGCTGGGCCTCGTGCAACATCTTCTCCACCCAGGACCACGCCGCCGCCGCGATTGCCGCCACCGGCACGCCGGTGTTCGCCATCAAGGGCGAGACCCTGGTGGACTACTGGGACTACACCCACCGCATCTTCGACTTCGGCGCCAAGGGCACGGAGGGCGAAGGCCCGAACATGATCCTGGACGACGGCGGCGACGCCACGCTGCTGATGCACCTGGGCAAGAAGGCCGAGCAGGACGCCTCCGTGCTGGCCAATCCCGGCAGCGAGGAAGAGCGCATCCTGTATGCCGCCATCAAGGCCAAGCTGGCCGAAGACAGCACCTGGTACAGCCGCAAGAGCGCCCAGATCCTCGGCGTGACCGAAGAGACGACGACCGGCGTGCACCGCCTCAAGGAAATGTCGGCCAAGGGCACGCTGCTGTTCCGCGCCATCAACGTGAACGACTCGGTGACCAAATCGAAGTTCGACAACCTCTACGGCTGCCGCGAATCGCTGGTGGACGGCATCAAGCGCGCCACCGACGTGATGATCGCCGGCAAGGTGGCCGTGGTGGCCGGCTACGGCGACGTGGGCAAGGGCAGTGCCCAGGCGCTGCGCGCGCTGAGCGCCCAGGTGTGGGTGACCGAGATCGACCCCATCAACGCCCTGCAGGCCGCCATGGAAGGCTTCAAGGTCGTGACCATGGAATGGGCCGCGCCACTGGCCGACATCTTCGTCACCACCACCGGCAACCGTGACGTGATCACCTTCGAACACATGAAGGCCATGAAGGACCAGGCCATCGTCTGCAACATCGGCCACTTCGACAATGAGATCCAGGTCGCCAAGCTCGAAGAACACTGCCAGTGGGAAGAGATCAAGCCCCAGGTGGACCATGTGATCTTCGCCGACGGCAAGCGCATCATCCTGCTGGCCAAGGGCCGCCTGGTGAACCTGGGCTGCGGCACGGGCCACCCGAGCTTCGTGATGTCGAACTCGTTCGCCAACCAGACCATCGCGCAGATCGAGCTGTTCACCCACCCCGAAGGCTACGACGTGGGCAAGGTCTACGTGCTGCCCAAGCACCTCGACGAGAAGGTGGCACGCCTGCACCTCAAGAAGGTGGGCGCCATGCTGACCGAGCTGAGCGACGAGCAGGCCGCCTACATCGGCGTGCCCAAGCAGGGCCCCTACAAGCCCGACACCTACAGGTACTGATTCCCCCTCGGGCGCTTGCGCCTTCCCCCTGAGGGGGACGCCACCAGCGGCCCGGCAAAGCCGGTTCCGCGGTGGCGCTGGCGGGTGGCGCGGCTCAATGATGCTATTTTTATATGAGCTGCTGGCGCTTGATTTACTAACGCTACCAGCTGACTTGACTCAAAAAGGATGGGCGCGATGCGCGCAGATGTGTTTTTGGTGGAACGTGGCCATGCGGCCACGCGCTCGCAGGCGCAGCGGCTGATTGCCGCGGGCGTGGAGTGGCGCCTGTCGCCGCTGGCGCCCTGGCAGAAGGTGGCCAAGAACGGGGACGAAATTCCGTCCGTGGCCGAGGTGCGGCTGCTCGACGATGCCGAGGCCAAGTACATCTCGCGTGGCGGCCTCAAGCTCGAAGGGGCGCTGCGGGCCACCGGCCTGTCGGTGGCGGGGTTGCGCTGCCTGGATGTGGGGCAGAGCACGGGCGGCTTTACCGACTGCCTGCTGCAGCAGGGCGCGGCCCAGGTGATTGGCGTGGATGTGGGCCATGGCCAGCTGCACGAGCGGCTGCGCGCTGATCTGCGCGTGGTCTGCGTCGAGGGCGTGAATGCGCGCTCGCTGACGGCGCAGGCCTTGCAGGATGCCTGTGAGCTGGCCCTGTCGGAAGTGATCGAGGCCGAAGAGGACAACGAGACCCAGCCCGAGGCACCCTACAGCTGGATGCGCAATGGCGGGCAGGTGGACGAGGCCTACGACGACAGCAACGATGCCAAGGACCAGGACATCGAAGCCTTCAAGTCCGAGCGCGCCGCCCGCGCCAAGGCCCGCGAACAGGGCACGCTGCCGGTGGAGCGCCGCCGCCGGCCCGAATGCGCCGATACCGACATCACACCGGTGTTCGATCTGGTGACGGGGGACCTGTCGTTCATCTCGCTCACGCTGGTGCTGCCCGCGCTGGTGCCGCTGCTGGCGCCAGGCGGCAGCCTACTGATGCTGGTCAAGCCGCAGTTCGAGCTGCAGCCCGGCCAGGTGGGCAAGGGCGGCATCGTGCGCGATGCCGCGCTGTATGCCGTGGTGGAACAACGCATCCGTGACTGCTGTGCCGGGCTGGGCCTGGTGGTGCAGGCGTGGCTGGACAGCCCCATCAGCGGCGGTGACGGCAACCATGAATTTTTTGTTTTTGCGAGGAGGGGCGCATGACCGCGGCCAACGCACCAGCCACCGGTCTGCCGGTGAGCTTCGAATTCTTTCCGCCCAAGACGCCCGAGGGCGCCGAAAAGCTGCGCGCCGTGCGCCAGCAGCTGTATGCCCGCAAGCCCGAGTTCTGCTCGGTGACCTATGGCGCAGGCGGCTCCACGCAAGAGGGTACCTTCGGCACCGTGCAGGAGATCCTGGCCGAGGGCGTGAGCGCGGCCTCGCATTTCTCGTGCGTGGGGGCCACGCGCCAGTCGGTGCGCGAGCAGCTCGCCACGCTCAAGGCCATGGGCGTCAAGCGCCTGGTGGCCTTGCGCGGTGACCTGCCCAGCGGCTACGGCATGGGCGGCGAGTTCCACTACGCCAGCGACCTGGTGGCCTTCATCCGCGCCGAGACCGGGCGTGATTTTCACATCGAGGTGGCCGCCTACCCCGAGGTGCATCCTCAGTCCAAGTCGCCCGAGGCCGACCTCCAGGCCTTTGCCGCCAAGGTGCAGGCAGGGGCTGATTCGGCCATCACCCAGTATTTCTTCAATGCCGATGCGTACGAGGGCTTTGTGAACGATGTGCGCCGCCTGGGGCTGGATGTGCCGGTGGTGCCCGGCATCATGCCCATCATGGGGTCTTCGCAACTCATGCGCTTTTCGGATGCCTGCGGTGCCGAGATTCCGCGCTGGATCCGTCTGCGCCTGCAGGGTTTTGGTGACGATACGGCGTCGATCCGGGCGTTTGGCCTGGATGTGGTGACCTCGCTGTGCGAGCAGTTGCGCCAGCGCGGCGTGCCGGGCCTGCACTTCTACACCATGAATCAGAGTGCAACAACGCTGGAACTGTGCCGGCGCCTCGGTTTGTAATGGGGGGCGGGGCCGGGCGTGATCGCTGCCGCGCGGTGGGGCCTTTCGTTTTTCTGGAAGTGGTGATGGATGCAGCGGACTGACAAGAGTGTGAAGAGCGTGCGCTGGTGCCCGCTGCTGGGGCTGGCGGCGCTTTCATGGGTGCTGGTGGCCTGTGCGCCCCTGCCGGTGGCGGACCCGGGGCTCCCCGAAGCGGCCGCCGGGATGTCGACCGAGCCCCGCAATGCCTGCGAGCTGGCGCAGCAACGTGGCGCGCCCCGATCGCGGTTTTGCGCGCCGGCGGCCGGCAAACAGGTCGAACCGCCGCCGCGGGCAAAGCCAGTGCCGGAGCCGGCGCGCAACGAAGCCGCCCGGCGCGGAGCCGACAGCGCGGAGCCGCAGGACAGCGCGGACGAGCCCGTGCGCGAAAGCGACCAGCAGGGCCTGGCATCCTGGTACGGACCGCGCTTTCACGGCCGGCGCACGGCCAGTGGCGAGATCTTCAACCGCCGCGATTTCACCGCCGCACACCGTTCCCTGCCATTCGGCACCCGGGTGTGTGTGCGCAGCCAGCTCACGGGCCGCGCCGTGGTGGTGCGCATCAATGACCGCGGCCCTTTCTCCGGGAACCGCGTGATCGATGTAAGCCAGGCTGCCGCCCAGGAGCTGGGCATGCTGGGACTGGGCATCAAGCCCGTGGAACTGTGGCTGCTGGAGGAAGGCGAGAGCGACTGTTTCCAGTCGCTTTCGGGATCGGCCCCTTGAGCCTGGCCGTAGAGCCAGGAAGCGGTCCATCGCCCCGCCGCTTTCAGCCGCCCGATTCGAGCGTGTGGGTGGCATGCTGGTCCTGGGCCAGCAATTCCACCATCTGGGGCAGGGCGGTCTTCAGGGCGGCCTTCAGGGTGAAGGGGGGATTGATCAGGAACATGCCGCTGGCAGGCAGGCCCGGACGCTTGATTTCGCCATCCGCCTTCCCGGTGAGCTTGCTGGACTTGACGGTCAGCGTGGCATGCAGCCAGCCCTTGCCCGCCTTGGTGGCCAGGGTTTTCAGGCGGCGCGGCAGGTCGTGCGCTTCGGGGCGCGGAATGATGGGGTACCAGACGGCATAGGTGCCCGTGGCAAAGCGCTTGAGCGAGTCGGCCGCCATGTTCAGCACCTTGGCATAGTCGCTCTTCATTTCATAGCTGGGATCGCACAGCACCAAAGCGCGACGGGCCGGTGGAGGCAAAAATTTCTTGATGCCCTCGAAACCGTCTTCATGCAGCACGGCTACCTGCCGACCCGCCTCCAGCTGGGCCACGTTGCCGGCCAGCGCGCGCAGATCGGTGGGGTGCAGCTCAAACAGCTTGAGCTTGTCGTGCTCGCGCAGCAGCCGCTGGATGATGAAGGGCGAGCCGGGGTACACCTTGGTGGTGGCGCCCTGGTTGAAGGCTTTCACCAGGTCCACATAAGCCTGCAGAGCGGGTGTGAGGGCGGCAACGCCGGGTGCGGTGAGGCGCAAGATGCCGTCCCCCGCCTCGCCGCTGGTGCTGGCGTAGTCGCCATCGAGCCGGTACAGGCCCGCACCCGCATGGGTGTCGAGAACCGTGAGGGCCGCGTCTTTTTCGGTGAGGTGTTGCAAGGCGGCAATCAGGACGGTGTGCTTGAGCACATCGGCGTGGTTGCCTGCATGGAAGGCGTGGCGATAACTGAACATGGCGCAATGGTAACGATTCGGCCTCTGGTGGCCGATGTGCGTTGCTGCGCAGCGTGCATCGGACGCACAGCGTGGGCCTGAATAGAGTCTTGAAATGCTATAAAAGCAATAGCTTTTGGTATTTTGTCTGCGGGGAATTCAAGCTATTTTCCTGGTTGTTCGGCAGGTGTGATGGTTGGGCGGGGCCGGCGCGCTGCTGGCGCACTGGAAAAAACGGCACAATCGGCGGCGTTCGTGCCGTCGGGTGACGTTTTTGGCAGACAGGATGCCTTTTGTTTCCGGGGGCGACGGTGCATGCAGCATGATGGAAGCCGTGATGGTCGAGGCACCGCGCATCTCTCCCGTTGCTGCCCCGGACGCGTTCCCGCATTACCCCCGCCCATGATGATCGAAAACCCCAGCCCCACCCCTGTCAGCCGTGTGAACCATGTGGACGCGCTGACACCGGGCACGCGTCTGGCCGAGTTTGAAATACTGCAACTGCTCGGGGTGGGCGGTTTTGGCATGGTCTACAAGGCATTCGACCATTCGCTGCACCGCGCCGTGGCCATCAAGGAGTACATGCCTTCGGCGCTTGCGGGCCGTTCGCAGGGGCAATCGCTGTGGGTGCGATCGTCATCCGACCAGCAGACCTACCATACCGGGCTGGCGTCCTTCATGGGCGAGGCCCGCCTGCTGGCGCAGTTCGACCATCCGTCCCTGGTCAAGGTTTTCCGTTTCTGGGAGGCCAACAACACCGCCTACATGGTCATGCCGCTGTACACCGGCATGACCTTCAAGCAGGCGCGCGCGCAGATGCGCACGCCCCCGCCCGAGGTCTGGCTGCGCAAGATGCTGTGGTCGGTGCTGGGTGCGCTGCGTGTGCTGCACGAGGGCAACACGCTGCACCGCGACATCTCGCCCGACAACATCTTCCTGCAGGACAACGGGCCGCCGGTGCTGCTCGACCTGGGCGCCGCGCGCCATGCCATCAATGACCAGGGCCACAAGCACACGGTCGTGCTCAAGGTGAATTACGCGCCCATCGAGCAGTATTCCGAGGGCGATGACGAGTTGCGCCAGGGCCCCTGGAGCGACCTGTATTCGCTGGCTGCCGTGGTGCATGGCTGCCTGTGCAACGACACCCCGCTGCCCGCCACGCTGCGCTCGATCCGGGACCGCATGGTGCCGTTCGCGCGCGTGGCCAAGACCGTCCAGCGCCAGTTCGGCGTGCAGTATTCGGCGCCATTTGTGGCCGCCATCGCCCAGGCCCTGGCCCTGCGCCCCGAGGACAGGCCCCGGAGCATCGACGCATTCCTGCAAACCATGGGAATGACGTCGCCGCCCGAGGGCGTCGAGCACTTCGACTTCCGGGCCGAACTGGGGGGTATCTGGGTCGAATCCGCAGATCGGCCAGGCCCTGGCGGGACCGCGCCCATTGTGGACGCTGTCTCTGCTCCCCCCCAAATGGCCGATCTGGAGGACTTGACCTACCGTTCGGCGCGGCCTGAACTGCCGCCTGCTGGCCTGGGCGCGCGGGACAACCCTGCTGCCGCGGGGCCGGACACGGTGGCGGCAGGCATGGCTGACACGGTTTTCATCGATGTGGGAGACTCGGTTTTCGAGGATTCACCCAGGATGGGGACGGTGCCGGCAGAACCGCCTTCGCGGGCGGAGCGCTCCGAGCAAAAGCAAAAACGCACGCCAAAAGCGCCAGGTAGCGGAGCGCAACGAACGGGGCATGCCGCCGCAGGGACCCGGTCCCGGTGGCCATCGTCGTCGGTGTGGCTGGCGGGCATCCTTCTGACCCTGGGCGCCGCCGCCGGAGCATCGTGGTGGACGCAGGGGCACTCCACCCCCCCGAGGCCGGCCGGCGACATGCTCACGGAGCTCAAGGAACCACTGGCGGTGCCGGCGAATTCCATTA
Source organism: Acidovorax sp. GW835-FHT14B10 (assembly GCF_058793725.1). Lineage (NCBI taxonomy): Bacteria > Pseudomonadati > Pseudomonadota > Betaproteobacteria > Burkholderiales > Comamonadaceae > Acidovorax > Acidovorax sp. GW835-FHT14B10. The sequence goes on along the minus strand of NZ_JBXAGC010000002.1, from coordinate 226,475 downwards.
GCGACATTCCCCTGGCGGGGGAGGGCGATCAGAGTGCGGCTGCGGTTGCGGGCGGTCCGGGCGGAGTGCCCGCAGCGCCCGCCGCCGCGGAAGCCGCCGTTGCCGGCCCCGCCGTGCGCATGCCGGCGCAGCGGCGCGCCCTGCCGGGGCCTTCTTCCACCACCGCGGTGGTGGTGCAGGATATATCTGCGCCCGAGCCGGTCGTGGGGCCCAGGCCCAGGGCTCCGGTGGCGCGCGCCATGGGGCCTGAGGAAGCTTGTGCCGATGCCGGCATGCTGGCCCGTCCCCTGTGCATTTTCAATGAATGCAAAAAACCGGGGCTGGCCACACACCCGGTGTGTGTGGATGTTCGCCGGCGGCAGGAGGCCGACGAGCAGCGCCGGCAGATGCAAAACTGACGCTGCAGTGCGTTCTCGCGGCCGCCCTTGCCTGAAAAGGGTGCTGCTTTGTATAATGGCGGGCTTCGCAGCGCTTTTGTGGTCCCGCGGCGAAGGCTTCATCCCACCTAAGAGGCTTCCTTCAGAGAAGCACCGACCGTGGAAAAGGACCCGCCAAACCCTCTTTCCAAGAGAAAACTCATGACTACTACTTTCAGCGCAAAGCCCGCTGAGGTCGTGCACGAGTGGTTTGTGATTGACGCGACCGACAAGGTCCTCGGACGAGTAGCCAGCGAAGTTGCTCTCCGTTTGCGCGGCAAACACAAGGCCATTTACACGCCTCACGTCGACACCGGTGACTTCATCGTCATCATCAATGCCGCCCAGCTCAAGGTCACCGGCACCAAGTCCCTGGACAAGGTGTACTACCGCCACTCGGGTTATCCCGGCGGTATCACGGCCACGAACTTCCGCGACATGCAAGCCAAGCACCCCGGCCGCGCGCTGGAAAAGGCTGTCAAGGGCATGCTGCCCAAGGGCCCCCTTGGCTACGCGATGATCAAGAAACTCAAGGTGTACGGTGGTGCCGAGCATCCCCACACCGCCCAGCAGCCCAAAGCGCTGGAAATCTAAGGAGCCTTGAGATGATTGGTGAATGGAACAATGGCACCGGCCGTCGCAAATCCAGCGTCGCCCGCGTGTTTCTGAAAAAAGGCTCCGGCAAGATCACGGTGAACGGCAAGGACATCCAGTCCTACTTCGGCCGCGAAACCTCGATCATGATTGCCAAGCAACCCCTGGCGCTGACCAACCATGTCGAAACCTTCGACGTGATGATCAACGTGCACGGTGGTGGCGAATCCGGCCAGGCCGGCGCTGCCCGCCACGGCATCACCCGCGCCCTGATCGACTACGACGCGACGCTCAAGCCCGTCCTGAGCCAAGCCGGCTTCGTGACGCGCGACGCCCGCGAAGTGGAACGCAAGAAGGTCGGTCTGCACTCCGCCCGCCGCGCCAAGCAGTTCTCCAAGCGTTAAGCGCTGGTACTGCCTGCCTGCCATCCTTGCGGTGGTGGGTCGCAACAAGAAGCCGCCTTCGGGCGGTTTTTTGTTGCCAGCCACAATGCCCCCACTGAAATTGGCGTCAAACGCCGGTGGCCTGAATTCCCGACTGGATTGCAGTAGCATTCCAGTCAGATCCTGAATTGGAGTACCCCATGAGCGCAGTTGCCGAAAACGTCCAGACCGAAATGCCCACCCCCATCCTGTTCACCGACAGCGCAGCGGCCAAGGTGGCGGACCTGATCGCCGAAGAGGGCAATCCCGACCTGAAGCTGCGCGTGTTCGTCCAGGGCGGCGGATGTTCGGGCTTCCAGTACGGATTTACCTTTGACGAAATCACCAATGAAGACGACACCACCATGACCAAGAATGGTGTCTCGCTGCTGATCGATGCCATGAGCTACCAGTATCTGGTGGGTGCCGAGATCGACTACAAGGAAGACCTGCAGGGCGCCCAGTTCGTGATCAAGAATCCGAACGCCGCCAGCACCTGCGGCTGCGGTTCGAGCTTCTCGGCCTGACGGGTCGAGCGGAGCCCTCTTTTTTTCAGGCCGGGTAGACGGCCCCCAGCACACGGGCGCCTCGGGCGCCCGTGACGCTTTGGAGGTTGCCGGTTTGCCCCTGCGCCGTCTGGCGGGCCAGCCAGGCAAAGGCAGCAGCCTCCACTTGCAGCGCGGGCAGGCCCAGGGTGTCGGTAGGCGCCACCGAGATGCCGGGCGCCAAGGCCTGCAGGCGCCGCATCAGCTGGGTGTTCAAGGCGCCGCCACCGCACACTGCCAGTGTTTTGCTATTTTTCCCATGGCCGATGGCGCTCATTGCGCAAGCGCTGGCGGTCAATTCTGTCAAGGTAGCCTGCACGTCAACGGGCCGGACGCCGGAGTGCGCCGCCAGCGCATCCGACAGCCAGGTCGGGTTGAACAGGTCGCGCCCCGTGCTTTTGGGCGGGGGTTGCCGCAAAAAAGGCTCCTGCAGCAATGTGGCAAGCAGGTCGGGTTGCACCTGGCCCTGGGCGGCCCAGTTTCCATTTTTGTCAAAGGCCTGACCGGTGTGCAACTGGCACCAGTGGTCCATGAGCGCGTTGCCGGGCCCGCAGTCGAAGCCCGCTACGCTGCCGTCGGCGCCCAGCACGCTGAGGTTGGAGATGCCGCCGATATTGAGCACCAGCACCGTCTCGCCTGTCCGGCCAAACACGCCCCGGTGAAAGGCCGGGACCAGCGGGGCGCCTTGTCCGCCTGCAGCCACATCCCGGCTGCGAAAATCCGCCACCACGGGGATGCCGGTGCACTCGGCTAGCAGGGAGGGATTGTTCAGTTGCAGGGTATAGCCCGTGCCGTCGAATTCCTGAGGGCGGTGGCGCACGGTCTGTCCGTGCGCGCCGATGGCCCGTACGGCGCTGGCGGGGACGCCGCTGTGTTTCAGCAGCCTTCGCACGACCTCGGCGTAGGCCCGTGCCAGCGCATTGCCCGCCAGGGCCGCACGGTGCAGTTCGTTGGGGCCGGGGGTGTTGAGTGCGAGTAGTTCTGCTCTTAAATCAGGAGCTAATGGTGCTGATTCATGGCCGATAACAGCCATTTTCTCTTGTGAGAAATCGGCCAGAACGCCATCCACGCCGTCGAGCGAGGTGCCCGACATGAGGCCGATGTACAAACCGGTCATCGCCTGCAAACCCGAGCGGCGTGCCGGTTGCGGCTTACTCGGCGCTGGCCTGCTGCACCAGCGCGGCCGCCGACAGTTGCACGCGCATGTTCGCGGCCAACCGGTCGAAGGCGGGACGGGCGGCGGCCGACACCGGGGCGGCGGATTCACTTTGCTGGGCGATGGCTTGTGGATCTTGCTGCTGTCCGTTCACGCGGAATTCGAAATGCAGGTGCGGGCCGGTAGCCCAGCCCGTCGCGCCCACGGCGCCAATGGTCTGGCCCTGTTCGACGGTCTGGCCCTTTTTCACGTCCATCCGGCTCAGGTGGGCGTACACGGTCTGGTGCTGGTTGCGGTGCTTCACGTAGATCACGTTGCCGAAACCGTTCTGCACGCCGGCAAATTCGATGACACCGTCACCCACCGTGCGCACCGCCGTGCCCGTGGGCGCGGCATAGTCGGTGCCCAGATGGGCGCGCCACTTCTGCAGGATGGGGTGAAAACGCATCTTGAAGGTGCTGCTCACGCGGGAAAACTCCACCGGCGAGGTGAGGTAGGCGCGGCGCATGCTGGCGCCATCCAGGGTGTAATAGGCGCCTTTGGCGGTGCCAGGGTCCTGAAACCACACCGCCTCATGGGTTTTGCCGTTGTTGTGGAACTCCGCGCTGAGCACGCGACCGCTGCGCAGCGGTTCGCCGTCGGCTTCCAGGGTTTCATAGACCACCGAGAAGCGATCACCCTTGCGCAGCGATCGGTGAAAGTCGATGTTGCCCGAGAACACCTCGGCCAGCTGCACGGCCACGGCATCGGGGATGCTGGATGCGTCGGTGGCGGCAAACAGCGAGCTCTGTATCACCCCGCCTGCCAGGCGGCTGCCCGTGGTGAGGGGGGCGGACTCGATGCGCGAGGTGAACCGCTCGCCGGAACGCTCGACCACCAGGCGGCGGAAGTTGCCGCTGTCGTCCGGGGCCCAGCGGGCGGTCAGGCGCAAAAGGTGGTGGTCATCGGTGGTTTCGGCCGAGACCGAGCGCCCTGCGCGGCCCAGCAGGTTCTGGCGAACCTGGGCGTCGTCGCGCAGGAAGGCCGAGGCGGCCGGATCGGCCACGCCCATGCGCTGCAGCAAGGACTCCGCGGTGTCGCTGCTGCGGGTCTGTTCCGAGCGGTACAGCGAGAAACCGGGTGCTTCCAGGGCCTCCAGCACCGGGTTGGCCGCCAGCGACTCGACGGCGTAGCTGATCTGGCGCACGGGAAGATCCGATGGATCGGGGGCCAACGATGCCACGGCAAATGCGCCGCCGCCGCCGGTCAGCAGCAGGGTTGCCACGGCGGCGGTGATGCGTTGGGGGTGTTTCTGGACACAGTGAACCAGCCGGGCCAGCAATACGGTGGTGGCGGTGGTGAAGCCGTTGATCAAAGGTCTGTCCCCAAGGTTGAAGGTGCTGCCGGCATGGTTCCCGCTGCAAAACGGGGCAAAACCGGGAGTGCAGGCGGTCAGGTTGCAGGAATGCGACAGGGCTGCCGAGGTGTCGAAACGGCGAGACCACTAGAATCTGCCCACTGCAATGTGGGCTGAAGTATAGCGGGGCACGCTGTCTAGACATCCCAGAAAACCCTTATGAATCAATCTGCTGTTACAAAGAACCTGGTATCCGATGGTGTAGGACGGGCCCTTGAAATCTCGTTGCGCGGCGTGGACGAGCTGCTGCCGCAGGACGAGTGGATCAAGAAGCTGGCGCGCTCCGAAACCACGGGCCAGCCGCTGCGCATCAAACTGGGGCTGGACCCGACGGCGCCGGACATCCACATCGGCCACACCGTGGTGCTCAACAAGATGCGGCAATTGCAGGACCTGGGCCACCAGGTGATCTTCCTGATTGGCGATTTCACCAGCCTGATCGGCGACCCCTCGGGGCGCAACAGCACGCGCCCGCCGCTCACGCCCGAGCAGATCCAGTTCAACGCCGAGACGTACTACCGCCAGGCCAGCATGGTGCTGGACCCGGCGCGCACCGAGATCCGCTACAACAGCGAGTGGAGCGAGCCGCTGGGCGCGACGGGCATGATCCAGCTGGCCTCCCGGTTCACCGTCGCGCGCATGATGGAGCGCAACGATTTCCACGACCGTTTCAAGGCGGGCAACCCGATTGCGGTGCACGAGTTTCTCTACCCGCTGATGCAGGGCTACGACTCCGTCGCCCTGAAGAGCGACCTGGAGCTGGGTGGCACCGACCAGAAGTTCAACCTGCTCATGGGGCGCCATCTGCAGCAGGAATACGGCCAGGAGCCGCAGTGCATCCTGACCATGCCGCTGCTCGAAGGCCTGGACGGCATCGAGAAGATGTCCAAATCCAAGAACAACTACATCGGCATCAGCGAAGACGCCAACACCATGTATGCCAAGGTGCTGAGCATTTCCGACACGCTGATGTGGCGCTGGTACACGCTGCTGTCATTCCAGTCGCTTGCGCAGATCGAGGCCCTCAAGGCCGAGGTGGCGAATGGCCGCAATCCCAAGGACGCCAAGGTGGCGCTGGCCAAGGAGATCACCGCGCGCTTTCACAGCGCGGCGGCGGCCGATGCGGCCGAGCAGGACTTCATCCACCGCAGCAAGGGCGGCGTGCCCGACGAGATTCCCGAGGTGGCGCTGTCGGGCGCCCCGCTGGGCATTGGCGCCCTGCTCAAGCAGGCCAACCTGGCGCCCTCGACCAGCGAGGCCAACCGCCTGATCGAGGGTGGCGGCGTGCGCATCGACGGCGGCGTGGTCAGCGACAAGGGGCTCAAGCTCGAAGCAGGAACCTACGTGGTGCAGGTGGGCAAGCGCAAGTTTGCACGGGTGACCCTGGCCTGATTGTGGGTGGAAATGGCTGTAGGCACTGGTTCAATAAGCGCTGAAAGCTCTCAATTTGGAAGTGCAGAGTCCGCTGGGGCTCGGCACTTTTTGGGTGGTCAGTCCAGGGTGTCGTTCAGGTCCGGGTCGGGCACATCCCCAATCGCCGCGCGCGTGGCCTCGGCTTGCACCTGCAGCCAGGCGCAAAAGGCCTTGATTTCCGGCCGCTGGCTGCTGCGCGGCCCCACCATCAGCCAGTAAGCCAGGGGCGAATCGATGCGGTGGCCGGGCAGCACCTCCACCAGGTCGCCGGCAGCCAGCGCGTCGGCAATCAGCGGCATGCGCGCCAGCGCCAGGCCCTGGCCGGCCAGGGCGGCCTGCACGATCTGGTGGGCGTAGTTGAAGTACAGCCAGCGTTCGGGCTGCAGCTTGGCCAGGTCGCGGGCACCGAACCAGCGGCGCCAGCTGAGCCATTCCAGGTGCTGGCTGCGGTGCGCGTCGCTCGCCTCGATCAAGGTGAACCGGGCCACATCGGCCGGGGTGCGCAGGGGCTGGCCGCTTTTGAGCAGCCAGGGGCTGGCCACCACCGCCAGCTGCTCGCCAAACAGGCGCTGCCCGCCCTGGGTGCCCGCACCCGGCAGGCTGCAGCGCAGGGCCAGGTCCACGTCCGAGGTTTCCAGGTCCACCGCCACGTCGCTGGCATCAATGCGGATGTCGATGCCGGGGTTGTCGCGCTGAAATTCTTCCATGCGCGGGATCAGCCACATCGACGCAAAGCTCGCCCAGGTGGTGATGGCCACGCTGCGCCGGCCCGCCGTCTGGCGCACCAGGCGCACGGCGGCGTCCATGCGCTCCAGCGCGGGTGCCACCGCGCGCTGCAGCTGGGCGCCCGCGCTGGTCAGCTCCACGGCCCGCGTGTGGCGCAGGAACAGCGCAACACCCACTTCGTCTTCGAGCGCCTGGATCTGGCGACTCACGGCCGACTGGGTGAGCGCCAGCTCATCGGCGGCGGCGCGAAAGTTCAGGTGCCGTGCCACGGCCAGAAAGGCGCGCCAGTGGCCCGTGGCCACGGGGCGGGTGCGCAGCACGGCGGGGGCGTATTCGGCGGAAACCATGGGCAGATGATTCATGCGTGGATGGAATGAATAGCGTAGCGCGTTTTCATTGGACTGTGGGGCATGGGCGGCGCACCATTCCTTCTGCGCAACCCTTCTTCATGAGTCAAGGAGCCTGTCATGTTCACTCCCCATGTTCTGCCATTGCAACCCTCCGTGCTGGCCGCCGGCCAGGCCCTGTCGCTGCGCCCGCGTTGCGCTGGGGTGCTGGAGGTGGTCCAGGGCCGGGTCTGGCTCACCCTGCGCGGGTCTTGGAGCGATCGGCCGGGCGCCGTGGCCGACCATGTGCTCCAGGCGGGCGAGCGCCTGTGCATCGCGGCCGGTCAGCATGCCGTGGTGGAGGCCTGGGGGCCGTGCGCCAACGCCGATGCTGCGGCATTGCGCTGGAGCGGTGTGACGGCGGCCCCGGCCACACTGGCCCCTGCTGCGGGCGCTGCTTCCAGCGACTGGGAGGGTGGCGTGGTGCAGCCGCTGCGGGATCTGCGGCACGCGCTGGGCCAGGGCGGGCGGGTCCTGGGCACGGCCATGGCGGACGTGGCCGGCGCGGGCGGGCGGTGTGTCACCGGCCTGGCCCGGTTTGCCCTGCACCGGACCGTGCCCCGGCGCCAGCGCGGCCCTTGCGCTGCCCTGCCTTGATGCGGTGCAATGAATGCAGGCGTTTCAGGGGTCCGTGCTGATAGCCATTGTTTCAATCGCTTTTTGGTGCAGGGCATGCGGCAACCGATAATCCACGCCATGCCCGCGCGGCGTGCTGTTGCCGCGCGCACAACCCCGTTTTTTTATGACCCCACTCGACATTCTCATCATGGCGGCCGGCAAGGGCACGCGCATGAAAAGCCGCATCCCCAAAGTGCTGCAGCGCCTGGCCGGGCGCCCGCTGCTGCACCATGTGCTGGACCAGGCCGCGCACCTGGGCGCGCGCAGCGCCATCGTCATCACGGGCCACGGTGCTGCAGAAGTAGAAGCTGCGACCGCAGGCGCAGCAAGCACTGATGGCACTTTTGATCTGAAATTTGTACGCCAGGAGCCCCAGCTGGGCACGGGCCACGCGGTGCAGCAGGCCGTGCCGCACCTGCGCGACGATGGCACCGTGGTGGTGCTGTCGGGCGATGTGCCGCTGACCCAGGCCGACACGCTGCGCGCGCTGGTGGCTGCCTCGGTCGGCGACCGGCTGGCGCTGCTCACTGTGGCCCTGCCCGACCCCACGGGCTATGGCCGCATCGTGCGCGATGCGCAAGGCGCTGTGCAGGGCATCGTCGAACACAAGGACGCCACCGACGCCCAGCGCGCCATCACCGAGGTCTACAGCGGCATCATGGCCGTGCCCGCGCGGCTGCTGCGCGGCTGGCTGGCGCGGCTGACCAACGACAACGCCCAGGGCGAGTACTACCTCACCGACATCGTTGCCATGGCCGTGCAGGATGCCGTGCCCGTGGTGGCCCACCGCATCACCGACGTGCTGCAGGTGGTGGGGGTGAACAGCCCGCTGCAACTGGCCGAGCTGGAGCGCGCCCACCAGCTGCGCACCGCGCGCAGCCTGATGGAGCAGGGCGTGCGCCTGGCCGATCCGGCGCGCCTGGATCTGCGCGACGACGCGCGCACCGGCGTGCGGGGCGCGCTGGTGTGCGGCCAGGACGTGGAGATCGACGTGAACTGCGTCTTCACCGGCCGCGTGGAGCTGGGTGAGGGCGTGCACATCGGCGCGAACTGCTGCATTGCCAACGCGCGCATCGCGGCCGGTGCGGTGATCCACCCCTTCACCCACATCGACGGCGAAAAGCTGGGCGCCACCGTGGGGGCGGGCGCGCTGATCGGCCCCTTTGCCCGCCTGCGCCCCGGCGCGCAGCTGGGCCGCGAGGTGCACATCGGCAACTTCGTGGAAGTGAAGAACTCGACCCTGGCCGACGGCGCCAAGGCCAACCACCTGGCGTATCTGGGGGATGCCACGGTGGGCGAACGCGTGAATTACGGTGCGGGCAGCATCACCGCCAACTACGACGGTGCGAACAAGCACCGCACGGTGATCGAGGCCGATGTGCACATCGGCAGCAACTGCGTGCTGGTGGCGCCCGTCACCATCGGTGCAGGCGGCACGGTGGGCGGTGGCAGCACCATCACCAAGGATGTGCCGCCCGGCGCGCTGGGCGTGGCGCGCGGCAAGCAGGTCAGCAAAGAGAACTGGCACCGCCCGGCCAAGCAGCCCAAGGCATGACAGTGGCCGGCAGCCTCCTGAGGCAACGCTGAACAAATCCCTCGCGTGCCGCGCATCCCTGCTTTGGACGGTGTGCCGCGTAGCCAATGCGCGCAATGGCTGGGGCTATTGCTGCGCTCTGCGCCTTGCATTCCATCCCCAACCAGGGCGCGCGCCATCGCGGCGGCTTGTTCTGCGTTGCCTAGACCACCGGCGCCAGAGCCGGCATGGCGCCGGCCGAGACCCGGTTGCGCCCCGCGGCCTTGGCCTGGTAGAGCTCGGAGTCGGCGGCATGGGTCCAGGCGCGCAGGCTGCTGTGGCGGTGGTCGGCCGGGGCCACGCCCAGGCTGCTGGTGAGCTGCAGCTGGGGCAGGTCGTGCAGCTGCAGGGCCTGCACCTGTTCGCGGATGCGCTGGGCCACCACCATGGCGTTGTCCAGGTGCATGCCGCGCAGCACGATGGCGAATTCATCGCCGCCGTAGCGGCCTGCGCAGTCGGTGGCGCGCACGTTGCCGAGGATGATGCGCGCCAGCGCACGCAGCACTTCGTCGCCCACGGTGTGGCCGTGCTGGTCGTTGATCTGCTTGAAGTGGTCGATGTCCAGCATCACCAGGCAGGCGGGTTCGTCGGTGGCATGGTGGCGGCGCAGCGTGGCCTCGGCCTGCTCTTGCCAGTGGCCGCGGCCATACAGGCCCGTGAGGGCGTCGATGCGCCGCAATTCGTCGAGCAACTGGTTCTGCCGTGACACCTCGCGGATCAGGCGGTAGCTCACCACGCTGACCGACAGGGTGTGCAGGACGAGCACGGGCAGGCACGCAATGAGCACCGGCATGGATGTATGCGGTGCCCAGTGAAAACCGGCGAAAGCCGTGCTGATCACCGCCGCGCCGGCCATGCCAGGGAGCGAGCGGACCCACAGGCCGCGGATGCCGGTGGTGATCTTGTCCACCATGGTCAGCGTGATGATCAATACGCTGGGCAGCAGATTGAAGTGCATCAGTGGTATCAGGGCCACGATCAGCGCCGAATCCACCAGCAGATTGCGTATTTCTGCGCGGTAGGGGTTGGAGTTGCGGTGGCTCAGCTGGTAGGCCACATGGGGCCAGACGAAGGAAATGAGCGCCATGCACAGCCAGGCCGGCAGGCTGGCGTTGCGCTCCCACAGCACCACGCTCGCCACCACGCCGCCGAGCCCCATGCCCAGCAATCGCAGGGGATAGACCCGGCGAGGGAGTTGGCGTTGGGGGGTGGGCATGGTGGATGCGTCAGGGGCCGCCGCCCGGGCAGGGCGTGCGCTGGGTGTGGAATTGTTACAGAAGCCTACAGGGAGCGCCCCGCCAGCGCCAGAAAAAAATGGCACCGGATGCGTCATCCCCGCGCAAGGCCGTTTCTCGTGGCGGCTTCCAGGTGCTGCAGGCGCTGGCGCAGCCGCGCCACTTCCTCGATCAGATCGGCCGTGAGGGCGGCGAGATGGGGGTCTGCGTCGAAGGTGGTTTCCAGCTGGGCCAGCCGACGCGCGCGCACCACGGTGGCGCTGGCGAAGCGCCAGTGGCCGCCCGGGCCGTCGGTCTGCAGCAGGCCGGCTTCCAGCCGTTCGCTGACCCAGCCCGGTGCCATGTGGCAGATGCGGGCCAGGTCCTCCAGGGTGAGTTCGGCTGCTTCATCCAGCAGTTCGCCCGGCTGGATGGTGGGGGTGTCGTGGGCAGAGGGCATGGTCAGGCTCCGGGAGTGGCGCGCGGGTTGAAGCGGGGAAAGGCCGCGCCCAGCGCGGCATAGGCGGCGCGCTCAGCGTCGCTGTGGGCTGGTGGCAGGGCGACGCTCAGTTCCAGATACAGGTCTCCGGGCGTGGCGGCCGGAATGCCCCGGTCTTTCAGGCGCAGCTTGCGCCCGGATTTCCAGTGCGCGGGCACGGTCACCTCCAGGGCTCCCGCAGGGGTCTGCACCGCGATGACGGCGCCCAGCTCGGCCTCCCAGGGCGCCACGGCCACGGGCTGGTACACATCCCGGTCGATGGCGCGCCAGCGTGCGTCGGGCTTGAAATGCACCTCCAGGAACAGATCGCCCGCGGGCGCGCCACCCGTGCCCGGGCTGCCCTGGCCGGTCAGGCGGATGAGCTGCCCTTCGCGCACGCCCTTGGGGATCTTGACCTGCAGGCTGCGTTCCTCGTGCACCATGCGGCCTGCTGCATCGAGGCGGGCGCCGCGCAGCGCCAGGCTGCGCTCGGCGCCCTGGTAGGCGTCCAGCAGGTCGAGCTCGATCTTGGCGTGGTGGTCGTTGCCGCGCGAGGGTGGGGCTGCGCCATCCCATGCGGCATCGCGGGGCGGCTGGCGGTGCGCGCCGTGGGCTCGCCGGGTGCGTGCCTGGCGGCCGAACAGCTGCTCGAAAAAGTCGCTGAATTCGCCGTCGGGCCCGCCGGCCGCACCTGCCCCGTCGGAAAACTCGAAGCCCGCGTCCCAGTTGGGCGGGGGGCGAAAATCCTGCCCCGGGCGGTGCGGCGCCTGCCGGCCCAGGGCGTCGTAGGCTTCGCGCTTTTCGGGGTCGGAGAGCACGGCGTTGGCTTCGTTGATCTCGGCCATGCGGGCCATGGCATCGGCCTCCTTGCTCACGTCGGGGTGGTACTTGCGCGCCAGCTTGCGGTAGGCCTTCTTGATGTCCTCGGCGGTGGCGGTCTTGCCGACGCCCAGCACCTGGTAGTAGTCCTTGAATTCCATGCGGCGTTTCCTTCGCGGTGGGGCTGCAAGGGGCAGCAGCGGGGGCTGCTACTGTAGGCCGCAGTCCGGCACCATGGCAATGCCGGGGCGCTTGCGGCCGGCGCCATGCCGGCGGAATGCCGCAAAAAGATGGCTGCAGGCGCTTGTCAGGGAAGCGCTATCGGTATTTTTGTCTCGAATTTTGCCCGGCGGGTGGCAAAGAAGGCTTTGACGTTGCGCACATTGGCGTCGCCCGTGAACAGGCGTTGCGACAGTGCCAGGTACGCCGGCATGTCGCGCGTGTGCACCACCAGCATGAAATCCGGCCCCGGCGACACGCGCCAGCACTGCTGCACGCCGTCGTCCGCCACGGCGCGGGCTTCGAACGCGTCCAGCCATTCGGCGCCCTGGCGGTCCAGCGTGACCTCCACGATGGCCGACAGCCCGTGGCCCTGCAGGGCCGCCAGCCGGTCGGGCTGCAGGATGGCCACCTGGCGCTCAATCAGTCCGGCATCGTGCAGGCGCTTGACGCGCCGCAGGCAGGTGGGCGGCGACACGTGCACCTGCTGCGCCAGGGACTGGTTGCTCTGCGCGGCATCGGTTTGCAGCAGGTGGAGCAACTGCAGGTCGGTGGCATCTATTGCTATTTGTTCCATAAATTGATTTTTTGTGGAATTAAATTCCGTTTCTATTGAAAAGTGAAATTAAATTTCAAATTTCAAGAAATATCAATCCAATATTTTTCTTTGACCTGCCTACCATCGCAGCATCTTTTCAACCCAAGGCAACCACCATGTGCGGCATCGTCGGCGCGGTCTCCACGCGCAACATCGTTCCCATCCTCGTGCAGGGCCTGCAACGGCTCGAATACCGGGGTTATGACTCCTGCGGCGTGGCGGTGCACGCCTCCAGCCTGGAGGCCGCGCGCCAGGGCTCGGTCCCCGGCGGCCTGCAGCGCGCCCGCAGCACGGCGCGCGTGGCCGAACTGCTGGAGCAGGTGGCCACTGAGCACATCGCCGGCGCCACCGGCATTGCCCACACCCGCTGGGCCACGCATGGCGCGCCCGCCGTGCACAACGCGCACCCCCATTTCAGCCACGGCACCGGCGCCGACGCCAGCACCACCAGCGCGGGCCGCGTGGCGCTGGTGCACAACGGCATCATCGAAAACCACGAAGAGCTGCGCGCCGCCCTGCAGGCCCGCGGCTATGTGTTCGCGAGCCAGACCGACACCGAAGTCATTGCCCACCTGGTGGATAGCCATTACAGCGGCGACCTGTTCGACGCGGTCAAGGCCACCATCGCCGAATTGCATGGCGCCTACGCCATTGCCGTGGTGCACAAGGACGAACCCCACCGTGTGGTGGGTGCGCGTGCCGGCTCGCCGCTGATCCTGGGCGTGGGCCAGGAGGGCTCGGAACATTTCCTGGCCAGCGACGCCATGGCCCTGGCCGGTGTGACGGACCAGATCGTGTACCTCGAAGAAGGCGACCTGGTGGACCTGCAGCTGGGCCGCTACTGGATCGTGGGCAAGGATGGCGCGGCCCTCACACCCGCGCAACGCCCCGTGCGCACCGTGCAGGCGCACAGCGGCGCGGCCGAGCTGGGCCCCTACCGCCACTACATGCAAAAGGAAATCTTCGAGCAGCCGCGCGCCATTGCCGACACGCTCGAAGGTGTGGCGGGCATCGTGCCCGAGCTGTTCGACGGCGCCGGCGTGCATGGCGAGCCGGGGGCCGCCGCCTGGCGCGTGTTCAAGGAGATCGACAGCGTGCTCATCCTGGCCTGCGGCACCAGCTACTACAGCGGCTGCGTGGCCAAATACTGGCTGGAAGACATCGCCGGCATCCCCACCCAGGTGGAAGTGGCCAGCGAATACCGCTATCGCACCAGCGTGCCCAACCCGCGCACCCTGGTCGTCACCATCAGCCAGAGCGGAGAAACGGCCGACACCCTGGCGGCCCTGCGCCATGCGCAGTCTTTGGGCATGCAGCACACGCTCACCATCTGCAACGTGGCCACCAGTGCCATGGTGCGCGAATGCAAGCTGGCCTACGTCACCCGCGCGGGGGTCGAGATTGGCGTGGCCAGCACCAAGGCCTTCACCACGCAGCTTGCCGGCCTGTTCCTGCTGACGCTGGCGCTGGCGCAAGCCAAGGGCCGCCTGACGGACGAGCAGGAAGCCGCCCACCTCAAGGCCATGCGCCACCTGCCCGTGGCCCTGCAGGCCGTGCTGGCACTGGAGCCGCAGCTCATCAGCTGGGCCGAAGACTTTGCCCGCATGGAGAACGCACTCTTTTTGGGCCGGGGTCTGCACTACCCCATCGCGCTCGAAGGCGCGCTGAAGCTCAAGGAGATCAGCTACATCCACGCCGAGGCCTATCCGGCCGGCGAGCTCAAGCACGGCCCCCTGGCCCTGGTCACCAGCGCCATGCCGGTGGTGACCGTGGCGCCCAACGACGCGTTGCTGGAAAAACTCAAGAGCAACATGCAAGAAGTGCGCGCACGCGCCGGCGTGCTGTATGTGCTGGCCGATGCCGACACCCACATCGAAAGCAGCGAAGGCGTCCACGTCATCCGCATGCCCGAACACTACGGCCACCTCAGCCCGCTGCTGCATGTGGTGCCGCTGCAGCTGCTGGCCTACCACACCGCCTGCGCGCGAGGGACGGATGTGGACAAGCCCAGAAACCTTGCCAAGAGTGTCACGGTCGAATGATCGTGACGCTCTTGGGGGAGCCGTGGCCGCCGCGCGCAGTGCCAAGGTTTCTGGGGTTGGACGCCGCTCACTTCGCGCAAGCGAAGTTATGCGGCGGCACAAGCCGCGCAACCTCGCCAAGAGCGTCACGGTGGAGTAGTCAGTTCCAGAAAGTGGTCCAGCATGTGGAAGTGGTCCTCAAAGAACTCTTCTTCCAGCGCGGCCAGCTTTTCGATATCGACCCACTCCACCTGCATGGCATCGTCGTCGGCCCGCACGGCCGGAAACGGCGCATCGCCCAGGTCGAAATAGTGCGCATGGGTGATGGTGCGGCCGCGCTGGCTGCGGTCGGGGTGGTCGAACACCGCCACCGACTGCAGCGCCGCGCGCATGCGGGCTTCGGGGAGTTCGCAATGGGTTTCCTCGGCCAGCTCGCGCAGACAGGATTGCCACACGGTCTCGCGCTGCTCGATGAATCCACCCGGCACCGCCCGCAGGCCCTTGCCGGGGGCGTGGGCGCGGCGGATCAGCAGCACCTGGTTCTGGCAGCGCAGCACGGCATCCACCGTGACGAACACCGGCGGGTAGGGGGCTGCAGCCCAGGCCTCGCGGTAGCCGCGCAGCATGCGCCACTCTTGCTGCAGCGCGGGGTAGTCGGTGGTTTGGGCAAAGCGCTCCAGCAAGTCCAGCGTGCTCGCGGGCATCTGGGCGGCCAGGTCGTTCAAGGCGGCCCGCACGGTGCCGGGCGTGGCGCCGAAGTAGGCATCGCGGATGGCCGTGGCATCGATGCGGCCTTGGCGCTCGACGTGGATCAACTCCCAGCCTGGAAAGGCGCTCAGGTAGCTGCTGGTCGCATCCTTGAAGTGGCCGACCAGGCCGATGCGGGCATCCGCTGCGGCGATCGGGGCCACGCCCTTGCGCACCGCCTGCACCCACAGGGCCTCGTTGTAGTAGTCGCGCATCGGCAGCGCCTGCACGCGGGACCGGTCGGCTGCCGGCAGGGCAGCCAGCATCATGCCGGCGCGTTCGTCGCAGGTGAAAGGGTTCTTGGGCGAACGCGCCTGCCAGGCCGAACCCATCACCACGATCACGTTGCCGGCGCTGTCGAGCGCATGCTGCAGCAAGGCCATGTGGCCGTTGTGAACGGGTTCAAAGCGCCCGATGTAGATGGCGGTGTCGAGCATGGGTCTCCGGTCTGTTTTGGCGCAAGGCGAACTGGGCTGCATCAAAAACAATAGCGCCCTGTGCTGGATTTTCCGCGATTTTCCACCATGGGGTGCCCGAGGTACTCCATCTGCAGGCACCTGATGCTCTTCATGTGATAGCAATTGCCGGCTGGGCAAGGGTGCGCTGCCAACGCGGTTGGCGGTCTTTGGGTTTGCGTTCACATCGCTTGCGCGATATGAATTGCGTCCACGTACGGACGCCGCGCTGCGCGCAGGGCCTTGTCCGTACGTGGGCTTCGGCCGGCCCTGCGGGCCTTCACATCGCTGTGCGATGTGAGCCTGCGCCGAAAGCCAGCCAAGCGCGCTGTGCGCGGGGCCTTACAGGCCCGCAGCTGCGCGCAGCGCAGCCGCCTTGTCCGTACGTTCCCAGCTGAACTCGGGTTCTTCGCGGCCGAAGTGCCCATAGGCGGCGGTCTTTTCGTAGATGGGGCGCAGCAGGTCCAGCATCTGGATGATGCCCTTGGGCCGCAGGTCGAAGTGCTCCTTGACCAGCGCGGCAATGCGCTCGTCCGGGATCACGCCCGTGCCTTCGGTGTAGACCGTGATGTTCATGGGCTCGGCCACGCCGATGGCGTAGGCCACCTGGATCTGGCACTGCTTGGCCAGTCCGGCCGCCACGATGTTCTTGGCCACGTAGCGCGCGGCATAGGCGGCCGAGCGGTCCACCTTCGTCGGGTCCTTGCCGCTGAAGGCGCCGCCGCCGTGCGGGCAGGCGCCGCCATAGGTGTCCACGATGATCTTGCGGCCCGTGAGACCGCAGTCGCCTTGTGGGCCGCCAATCACGAAACGGCCCGTGGGGTTGATCAGGTAGCGCGTGTCCTGCAGCCAGGCCGAAGGCAGCACGGGCTTGATGATTTCCTCGATCACCGCGTCGATGAAGCTCTGCTTCATCTTGGTGGGGGTTTCCGACTGGTCGGGGTGGTGCTGGGTGGAGAGCACCACGGTGTCGATGCTGTGGGGCTTGCCGTCCACGTAGCGCATCGTGACCTGGCTCTTGGCGTCGGGGCGCAAAAAGGGCAGGCGACCGTCCTTGCGCAACTGGGCCTGGCGCTCCACCAGGCGGTGCGCGTAGTAGATCGGCGCGGGCATGAGCTCGGGCGTCTCGTCGCAGGCGTAGCCGAACATCAGGCCCTGGTCGCCGGCGCCGGTGTTCAGGTGGTCGTCGCTCGCATGGTCCACGCCCTGGGCGATGTCGTTGGATTGCTTGTCGTAGGCCACGAGCACGGCGCAGCCCTTGTAATCGATGCCGTAGTCGGTGTTGTCGTAGCCGATGCGCTTGATGGTGTCGCGCGCCACCTGGATGTAGTCCACATGCGCGTTGGTGGTGATCTCGCCCGCCAGCACGACGAGGCCAGTGTTGGTCAGCGTTTCGGCGGCGACGCGGCTGCGGGGGTCTTGTTGGAAGATCGCATCGAGGATCGCATCCGAAATCTGGTCGGCCACCTTGTCGGGGTGGCCTTCGGAGACGGATTCCGAGGTAAAAAGAAAGTCGTTCGCCATTTGAATAAACTCCAGTGCTTCGGCATTTAGGGCGTCGCCCTGACCCCGAAGGAGCTTTGGCGAACGCTTTAGCAGATTTTTTTAACGTCGCCCTGCAAGTTGCTCATTTAACTCAGCGACCTGTCTATTTTAATGCCTGTCGTCTTCCGATTCTTTTCCGTATTTCCACTGTGGTTGCTGCATGTCATGGGCGCAGCCATGGGTTGGGTGGCTTTTTGCGCCTCCCCCTCCTACCGGCGCCGCTTTCTTGCGAACTCGGCGCTGGCCGGGTATTCCTTCGGCGCGGTGCGCGCCGCCGTGGCCCATGCGGGCCGCATGGTGGCAGAGTTGCCGCGGCTGTGGCTGGGTGCTGCCCTTCCTTCTCGGCTGGTGGGCGAGGCCTGTGTGGAGCAGGCCTACGCAGCCGGGCGCGGCGTTGTGTTCCTGACGCCCCACCAGGGCTGTTTTGAGCTGTCCGCCCAGGCCGCTGCACGCCGCTGGAGCGCTGTGCGCGGCCCCATCACGGTGCTCTACCGGCCGGCGCGCCAGCCCTGGCTGGCCACGGTGATGGAGACTGCGCGCAATCGCCCCGGCATGCTGGCAGTGCCCACCACGCTGTCGGGCGTGCGCCAGATGATCAAGGCGCTGCGCCGTGGCGAGGCCGTGGGGTTGCTGCCGGACCAGGTGCCACCCGACGGCCAGGGCGTCTGGTCGCCCGTTTTTGGCCGCGACGCCTACACCATGACGCTGGCCGTGCGCCTGGCCCAGCAGACCGGCGCGGCCGTGGTGCTGGTGCGTTGCGAGCGCCTGCCCTGGGGCCGTGGTTTCGTCACCCGCTTCGAGCCTTTGTCTGCGCCGCTGGACGAGCGGCTGGAGGACGCCGTCTTGCAAATCAACCAGGCCATGGAACATCTCATCCGCCAGTGTCCCGAGCAATACCTGTGGGGCTATGCCCGCTACAAGCAGCCGCGCGCTGAAGCTGCCGGGGGCACCGCATGACCGGGCGCCTGGGGGTGTGGTTCATGCGGGTGCTGGCGCATGTGCCCTTGCCGGCGCTGCGCGCCATGGGCTGGTGCCTTGGCCAGTTGCTGTACCTGCTGGCCGTGCCGCGCCGCAAGGTGGCGCTGCGCAATCTGGCGCTGTGTTTTCCGGAGGCGCCAGCGGCGCAGCGGCGCCGCTGGGCGCGCGAGGTCTTTGTCGTGTTCAGCCAGACCTGGCTGGACCGCAGCTGGCTGTGGGCCGCGCCGCGCGAGGTGGTGCTGGAGCGCGTGAAGCTGCAGGGCGCGCTGCACGAGCTCGACGGCGACACGCCCACCATCATCTTTGCGCCGCATTTCTTGGGCATGGATGCCGGTGGACTGGCATTGCCCTTGCGCACCCAGCGCGCGTTCACGTCGATTTTTTCGACCCACCCCGACCCGGCCGTGGACGCCTGGTTCATGGCGGGGCGCCAGCGTTTTGGTGATGTGCGCATGCTCAACCGGGCCGACGGGGTCAAACCCATTCTTTCCAACCTGCGCAAGGGCGGGCTGCTGTACCTGCTGCCCGACATGGACTTCGGCCCCAGCGAGTCGATCTTTGTGCCGTTCTATGGCGTGCGGGCCGCCACCGTGCCTTCGCTGCCGCGGTTTGCACGCCTGGGGCGGGCCAAGGTGGTGGGCATGTACACGCGGCTCACGCCCACCGGCTACGTGGCCGAGATCACCCCCGCCTGGGAGGGCTATCCGTCCGACGATGTGGAAGCCGACACGGCGCAGATGAATCTGCGCCTGCAAAGCTACATCGACACCATGCCTGGCCAGTATTACTGGGTGCACAAGCGTTTCAAGACGCGGCCGCCGGGCGAACCATCGGTGTATTGACGCGCCCTGTCTGGGCTCCCGCCGCCGGTTGGGGGTGCCCCGTCAACGCCCTTGGGCGGGTCTGTGCCCTGACCGAACATATGAACAAAAAGGCTTGCAGCGCTGATGTGAAAAGCGCTGGCGGCTATTGTTTTGATTGCAAGAAGCGCTGCAGCTCCATGGCGACGCGCTCGGGGTGCTCATGCACGATCCAGTGCGATGCCCCGTCCACCCGCCGCAACTGCAGCTGCGGCACCCAGCCGGGCAGGCCGTCGAGCAGGCCTGGCAACAGGGCGGGGTCGTCGATGCCCCACAGCACCAGCGTGGGCACGGTCACCGCCAGCATGGCGTCGGGCAGGGTGATGGCCTGGGCGCCCGGGTCGCCCCCCTCTTCCGTCTGCCGCGGCGGGCGCAGCGGGCTGGCGCGGTAGTAGTTGCAGGCGCCGGTCAAGCCCTGTTGCCATAGGGTGCGGTACTGGGCGCGCACGGCCTCGGTCAGCCAGGCGGGGGCGCGGCCATCGGGCGCGTTGAAAAAGGCGAACAGGCGGCGGAAGCCGTCTTTGGCCAGCAGCGCCTCGGCATCGGGCCTGCACAAGAAGTGCATGTACTGGCTGGCCGCCTGCTGCGCCGGGTTGTGCTGCAGCTCGCGCAGAAAGGCGCCCGGGTGCGGGGAGTTGAGGATGGCCAGCCGCTTCATGTGCTGCGGCCGCTGGTTGGCGAGGTTCCAGGCCACCGCGCCGCCCCAGTCGTGGGCCACCAGGCATTCCAGCGCACCGCCAGGGCATTCGGTGGCGATCAGCGCCACCAGGTCCTGCACCAGGTGCTTGGCGCGGTAGGCGGACACTTCCGTTGGGCGGCTCGATGCGCCGAAGCCGCGCAGACAGGGGGCCACGCAGCGGTAGCCGCCATTTTCGGGGCGGGAAAAGTGCAGCAGCAGCGCGTCCCAGATGAATGCTCCCTCGGGGAAACCGTGCAGAAACAGCAGCACCGGGCGGCCTGCCACGCCGCTGGTACGGCACTGCAGGGTGGTGCCATGCGGCAGGGAGATGTCCCGGGTAGAAATCATGGTGCTATGCATTCAGTCGCTGTCGCCGCTGGATGCATAAGCGCCAGCGCCTAGTTTTTCTGAGAATCCTCAGGAAACGCGGGGGTGGGCGCGGGGGCATCATCTGCGGCCACGGGCGCTGGCAACACCGGGTGTGCCCATTGCCACAGCAGTTGTGCCACCTCGTCCACGCCTTGCTTCTTGAGGGCCGAGAACATCTTGACCTCTCCGCCGCCCGCATTCAGTCGCGTAATCGACAGCACCTTGGCCTGCTCGGCGCGGGTGAGCTTGTCGGCCTTGGTCAGCACGATGAGGAATTTGAGGCCTTCTTCCACGCGCGGGCGCACCACTTCGAGCAGGGCTTCGTCCAGCTCGGTCAGGCCCAGGCGCGGGTCGCACAGCAGCACGATGCCGGTAAGCCCGGGGCGGCTGACCAGGTAATTGACCATCACCTGCTGCCAGCGCACCTTGTCCGAGCGCGACACGGCGGCATAGCCATAGCCGGGCAGGTCGGCCAGCACGGCGTCGGTCACGCCCTGCTTGCCCAGCGAGAACAGGTTGATGTGCTGGGTGCGCCCGGGTTTCTTGGAGGCAAAGGCCAGCTGCTTTTGCTGCGTGAGCGTGTTGATGCAGGTGGATTTGCCCGCGTTGGAGCGGCCCACGAAGGCGATCTCGGGCACGTCGATGGGGGGCAGATGGTGCAGCTGCGCAGCCGTGGTCAGGAACCTGGCGGTGTGCATCCAGCCCATGGCGATTTTGGCGTCGGGTGCGGGCGGAAGTGAGCCAGCTATTGGCGCGGGGGAGGGTGTCGTCATGGAAAGTTGGGATGCGTTGGAGCCTCATTGTAGAATCGCGGGGTTTTGCGGACTTAAATACAGACCCTCGATATGAAGTTTCTCGCCTCTATGCTGATGGCTGCCGCACTGGCAGCGCCCGCTCTCCCAGCTTTTTCCGCGGGCGCGGCCCCTGCGGCGCCGACCAAGGCGGCCAAGCCCGACCTGGTCAAAGGCGAGGCCAGCTACACCGCGGTGTGCGTGGCATGCCACGCTGCGGATGGCAATTCCACCATTGCGGCCAATCCGAAGCTGGCACAGCAGCACCCGGAATATCTGGTCAAGCAGCTGCAGGAATTCAAGTCTGGCAAGCGCAACAACGCCATCATGGCGGGCTTTGCGTCGATGCTGACCGACGAAGACATGAAGAACATTGCCTACTGGGCCGCCTCCAAGCCAGCCAAGGCGGGTTTTTCTTCTGACAAGGATCTCGTGGCCCTGGGTGAGCGCATTTACCGCGGTGGTATTGCGGACCGCCAGATCGCCGCCTGCGCAGGCTGCCACAGCCCCAACGGTGCCGGCATTCCGGCCCAGTACCCCCGCCTGTCGGGTCAGCATGCCGACTACACGGCATCGCAGCTGAAGATGTTCCGCGATGGCTCGCGTGCCAACAGCAACCAGATGACCCAGGTAGCTGCCAAGCTCAACGACCGGGAAATCAAGGCAGTGTCCGACTACATTGCCGGCCTGCGCTGAGGTGTTGTGATTTTTCCAGCCCCGCCAGGCGGGAAACCTGGAACCAACCGCCAATAACAAACCCCAAGACGGGCGGGCCCATCGTTCAGATGGCCCCGCCCTTTTGCTTTAGTGCCTCGCGTTCAACCACCCATGTCTGACATCACCCACGGCGTTCAAGTCCGGTCTGGCTCCCAGGCCCTGCGCGCAGGCATCGAGCTGCTGTCTTCCATGCGCTTTGCCATTTCACTGCTGACGGTGATCTGCATTGCGTCGGTCATCGGCACGGTGCTCAAGCAGCATGAGCCCGCGGTGAACTACGTGAACCAGTTCGGCCCGTTCTGGGCCGAGCTTTTTGCGGCCCTCCAGCTCAATGCGGTGTACAGCGCATGGTGGTTCCTGCTGATTCTGGCTTTCCTGGTGGTCAGCACCTCTTTGTGCATCGCCCGCAACACCCCCAAGATCCTGGTGGATCTGAAGATCTACAAGGAAAACATCCGCGCGCAAAGCCTCAAGGCCTTTCACCACAAGGCCGAAGCGCCACTGGCTGAATCGGCCGAGGCGGCGGCGCGGCGCATTGGCAGCACCCTGGCCAGTGGCGGCTGGAAGGTGAAACTGCAGCAGCGGGATGCGGCCAAGGGCGCTGGTGCCGGCTGGATGGTGGCGGCCAAGGCGGGGGCGGCCAACAAGCTGGGGTACATCGCTGCGCACAGTTCCATCGTGCTCATCTGCCTGGGCGGGCTGTTTGACGGCGACCTGATCGTGCGGGCCCAGATGCTGCTGGGCGGAAAAACACCTTATGCCGGCAGTGGCCTCATTTCCGAGGTGAAGCCCGAGCACCGCCTGTCCGAGCGCAATCCCACCTTCCGTGGCAACTTGGTGGTTGCCGAGGGCACGCAGTCGGGCACCGCCATCCTGAGCCAGTCCGACGGCGTGCTGCTGCAGGAGTTGCCCTTTGCCGTCGAGCTCAAGAAGTTCATCGTGGAGCACTACTCCACCGGCATGCCCAAGCTCTTTGCCAGCGAGATCATCATCCACGACAAGGCCACGGGCGAGCAAACGCCCGCCCGCATCGAGGTGAACCACCCTGCCAGCTACAAGGGCATCGAGATTTACCAGTCGAGCTTTGACGATGGTGGCTCGCACCTCAAGCTGCGCGCCGTGCCCATGACCGCAGGTGCCAAGGCATTTGACATCGACGGCACGGTGGGTGGATCCACCGAACTGGTTGGCAATGGCATGGTTCCAGGCGGCGAGAAACTCACGCTTGAATTCACTGCCCTGCGCACCATCAATGTCGAGAATTTTGCCGATGGTGCTGGCGCATCCGGTTCAGGTGCCGATGTGCGCAAGGTGGATCTGCGCGAGTCGGTGGAGTCGCGCCTCGGTGCTGCCAACAAGACGGTGACCAAGAAAGAGCTGCGCAACGTGGGCCCCAGCGTGAGCTACAAGCTGCGCGATGCAGCCGGCCAGGCGCGTGAATTCCACAACTACATGCTGCCGGTGGACACGGGTGATGGTGTGCCGGTGTTCCTGCTGGGGGTGCGCGAGAACCCTTCCGACCCTTTCCGCTACCTGCGTGTTCCGGCCGACGATCAGGGTTCCATGGACGGGTTCATGCGCCTTCATGCTGCGCTGGGCGACCCTGCTGCGCGTGAGCAGGCCGTGCAGCGCTATGTGGCGCAGGCGGTGGAGGCTTCGCGCTCCCAGCTGGCCGAGCAGCTGACGCAGTCTGCGTTGCGTGCGTTGGCGCTGTTCGCCGGGAGCAACGGACCCGATGGCAAAAAGACCGGTGGCTTGCCGGCCATTTCCGACTTCATGGAGGCCAACGTGCCCGAGGCGGAGCGTTCCAGGGCGGGCGAGGTGCTGGTGCGCATTCTGAACGGAACCCTGTTCGAACTGAACCAGCTTGCGCGCGAGCGTGCCGGTCTGAAACCACTGGTCCAGAGTGACCAGACGCAATCGTTCATGACGCAGGCGGTGCTGTCGCTGAGTGACGCCCAGATTTACCCGGCACCGCTGGCGTTGGAGCTCAAGGACTTCACCCAGGTGCAGGCCAGTGTTTTTCAGGTGGCGCGAGCCCCTGGCAAGAACATTGTCTATCTGGGATGCGCCTTGCTGATCCTGGGCGTTTTTGCCATGCTCTACGTGCGCGAGCGCCGCGTGTGGGTGTGGGTCGCTCCGCAGGGGGACCAGTCGCACGCAATGATGGCACTGTCCACCAATCGCAAGACCATGGACGGCGACCGGGAGTTTGTCCAGCTCGCCGAAAAACTGATCGGGGCCCGTCCCCACCGAGGCAACGCATGAATACCGCCACCACCACTATCCTGCTCAACGAGGGGTTCTTCGCCCGTCGCAACTGGTTCGACTGGCTGTTCGCTGCCATCGTGGCAGCGGGAGGGCTGTATGCCTTGCAGCGCTATGGCAGCTACATGGATGTGTACGAAAAAGGCATCCTGCTGGGTGCCATCCCCTGCACCGTGTGGCTGGGCTGGTTCTGGCGCCCGCTGCGGGCGTTGATGCTCGTGGTGGTGGCGGTGGCGCTCATGGCGATCGGCCTCTACCAGCAAGACGGCGCTGGCAGTCTGGCGCGGGCGGACACGGTCTTTGGCCTCAAGTATTTCCTGTCGAGCCAGTCTGCGATTTTGTGGATGAGCATGCTCTTTTTCATGAGCACCGCGTTTTACTGGATGGGCATGTTCGCGCGCGGTGAAGGCCGCACCATGAGCATGCTGGGCTCGCGCATTGCCTGGGTGGCCGTGGCCATGGCGCTCATCGGCACGCTGGTGCGCTGGTACGAGAGCTACCTCATCGGCCCGGACATCGGCCATATCCCGGTCAGCAATCTGTACGAAGTGTTCGTGATGTTCTGCTGGATGACGGCGGCGTTCTACCTGTACTACGAGCAGCAGTACGACACGCGCGCGCTGGGGGGCTTCGTGATGCTGGTGGTGAGTGCCGCCGTGGGTTTTCTGCTCTGGTACACCGTGATCCGCGAGGCGCACGAGATCCAGCCGCTGGTGCCGGCGCTCAAGAGCTGGTGGATGAAGCTGCATGTGCCCGCCAACTTCATCGGCTATGGCACGTTCGCACTGTCGGCCATGGTGGCCTTTGCCTACCTGATCAAGCAGCAGGCCGGTGAGACGCGTTGGTACAAGCTGGCGCCGCTGTGGCTGCTGGGCGTGGTGCTGTGTTTCGAGCCCATCGTGTTCCGCCAAGGCGCTGCCGAGACCGGCGGCAGCTACTGGATGGTGTATTTCGGCATCTCCGCCCTCGTCGTGGCGGGCATTCTGCTGGGGCGCAAGCGCATTGCGGCACGGCTGCCATCGTTCGAAATCCTGGACGATGTGATGTACAAGTCCATTGCGGTGGGGTTCGCCTTTTTCACCATTGCCACCGTGCTGGGTGCCCTGTGGGCCGCCGAGGCCTGGGGTGGCTACTGGAGCTGGGACCCCAAGGAAACCTGGGCGCTGATCGTCTGGCTCAACTACGCCGCCTGGCTGCACATGCGCCTGATGAAAGGGCTGCGCGGCACCGTGTCGGCCTGGTGGGCGCTGGTCGGGCTGGTAGTGACCACCTTTGCGTTTCTGGGGGTGAACATGTTCCTGAGCGGCCTGCACAGCTACGGCACGCTCTGATTGCGTGGTGGTGTGATGGTGGTGTGGTGGGGCATCGGGCTTGCGGGGCCAGGCCTGCAACCATTGCGTCTTGGGTGTAACCTGGGCGATCCAGGGAACGAACTGGCGGTTGTTGTGCTCTATCGCTCAACTGTCCCACCCAAGAACAACCGGAGCTTTCCATGCTGATCCCATCGCGCGATTCGGGTTTCAACCACCCGCATTCCTCCGAAATCACCCCGCGTTCGGTGTACGAAGATCGCCGCCAGATGCTCAAGCTCATGGCGGGCGGTGCTGCCGGGGCAGCCTTGGCGTCCTGGACAGGCCGCGAGGCCATGGCACAACCGGCCCAGGCCGCACGCCCTGGCAAGCTGGCGGCGCTGGCGGGTGCCAGATCGGCCGTGGCGGGGGCTGTCTCGATGGAGAAACTCACCGACTACAAGGACGCGAGCAGCTACAACAACTTCTACGAGTTCGGCACCGACAAGGGCGATCCTGCCCGCAACGCACACACCCTCAAAACCGCGCCCTGGACGGTCGAGGTGGAAGGCCTGGTCAGGAAGCCCGGCAAGTACGGTATCGAAGACCTGCTCAAGCTCAGCGCGCAGGAAGAACGTATCTATCGCCTGCGTTGCGTGGAGGGCTGGTCCATGGTCATCCCCTGGGTGGGTTACTCGCTGATCGAGCTGATCAAGCGCGTGGAACCGCAGGGCAGCGCCAAGTATGTGGAGTTCGTGACGCTGGCCGACAAGGCCACGATGCCTTATGTGGGCTCGCGCGTGCTTGACTGGCCGTATGTGGAGGGTCTGCGCATGGATGAGGCCATGCACCCGCTCACCCTGCTGGCCTTCGGCATGTATGGGGAAGTGTTGCCCAACCAGAACGGTGCGCCGGTGCGCCTGGTGGTACCGTGGAAATACGGGTTCAAGAGTGCCAAGAGCATCGTCAAGATCCGCTTTGTCGAGAAAGAGCCGGGAACGGCCTGGAACAAGGCGGCCCGGCAGGAATACGGGTTCTATTCCAACGTGAACCCCAACGTGGATCACCCGCGCTGGAGCCAGGCCACCGAGCGCCGCATTGGCGAAGACGGCCTGTTCGCCAAGAAGCGCAAGACCCTGATGTTCAACGGCTACGAGGCCCAGGTGGGGCAGCTCTACGCCGGCATGGATCTCCAGAAGTTTTACTGATCCAGCGCTGTTGCTCCCCCTGGCGAGCTTTCGGTCCGTCGTGCCATGAAAAAACTCCTGCTCCATCCGGCGGCAAAGCCGGTGCTGTTCGTGCTGTGCCTGCTGCCCCTGTCGTGGCTGGTGTACGCCGCAGCCACGGACCAACTGGGTGCCAATCCCGCCGAGGCCTTGGTCCGCGCCACCGGCGACTGGACCTTGCGGGCTCTGTGCCTTGTGCTGGCCGTGACGCCGCTGCGCGTGGTGACCGCCAGCCCGCAACTGGCCCGCTTTCGGCGCATGCTGGGGCTGTTTGTGTATTTCTACGCGCTGCTGCACCTGTTGAGCTACAGCTGGTTCGACATGGGTTTTGATCTGGCTGAAATCACCCGCGATATTGCCAAACGCCCCTTCATCCTGGTGGGCTTCCTGGCGTTTTGCCTGCTTACATTGTTGGCGGCAACCTCGTTCAACCGGGCCATTCGGGCACTGGGAGGGCGCCGCTGGCAGGCCCTGCACCGGGCGGTGCATGGGGTGGCCGGATTGGCGATCCTGCATTTTTTCTGGATGCGCGCCGGCAAGAACGACTTTGCGGAAGTCGCCCTCTATGGCGCCATCCTCGCGGTGCTGCTGGGCTGGCGCCTGTGGCGGCGCGTGGCCGCCGGGGCATCGCGGCCGGCGGGGCAGGGCAAGGCTGCTTCGATACCTTGATCGCTATATTATTTATAGCTATCGGCGTTGATTGTGTAAACGCCAGAGCCTATTTCCCCCGAAATCTTATCCTGAGGCGTTGACGGCCCGCAGCGCTGGCCGCAGTTGCCTGCTCACGGGGTCGATGGAGGCGGTCGGGATCTGGTAGGCACGATCATCAAACAGGTCGATGCCGCACATGAGGTTTTCGATCCAGTCCAGAAAATCGTTGATCGCCTTCTTGCCCATGATGGGTGCGCCATGCTGGGGGACCAGCATGGCGATGTCCAGCTGGCGCGCCATGCGCACCCACAGCCGCAGGATCTTGTTGGACACCATGTAGCGGCGGTGAAAACCTTCCATGCGCGGGATGTGCGGTCCCAGATCCGTCACAGGAATGCGTGCCTCGGCTCCGGACATCATCGACACCCCGAGGTCGCCGGTGAACAGGATGCGGCTGACCGGATCGTAGAAATGGAAGTTGCCCTCGGAGTGCATGAAGTGTGCTGGCAACAGCACCAGCTCATGGCGGCCCAAAGGCAGGTGGCCGCCCCCGTCCGGCACGCCGATCACGCGGTTTTCGGTCTTGCCCACCTTTGTGAAATGCGGGGCAAACCGCTCCCATACGCGTGAAATCACCAGGGATGCCTGGGTGGTGCTCATCCAGCGGTCCAGCGAGGCAATGATGTCCGGATCGGCGTGTGAGGCAATGATGTACGAGAGTTTGCCGGGGGGAAAATGCTTGGACATCCCCATGAACAGCTCATTGAAAGCCAGGTTGCCACCTGGGTCGATAATGGCGCCCGTGTCGTCGTCAACGATCAGGAATTGGTTGGCCTGGACCGCTTGCCCATCTTCTTCGATGAGGTCGGTGAACATGAGGCAGGCGTGATTCTTGTCGCGATAGAGTTCCTGGGCCATGTCGATACTGCGGTGCGATAAAACGCCGACTGTACGATTACCCATGTTTTCAATGCTTGATAAAAATCAAGCCTTAATTTCTTGACCTTTGTCACCTGGTTGCCGGCCACCTCCGGCGGTGCAGTTACCGGGGCGCGGATGCGGGTGCTGCGGGTGCTGTCTCCAAAGGGGAGAGTGTTTCTGGCAAGGTGGCCCGTTGTGTTGCCTCGGGTGCAGCGGGGAGATACAAGGGGCCGCGCTGCCCACAGCCCACCAATGCCGCCGCACTGGCAGCAAGGGCAAAGGTCCTGACTAAAATTTGGAAAACTTTCACCATGCGTAATTGTAATGACCGACCTTGAATTCCTGGACCAGGCCGAGAAACTGCTGCTTGCCGTGGAGCGCAGTTGCGATCGCATCAATGACGATGGCGATGCTGATGTGGACAGCCAGCGCACTGGCGGCATGGTGACCCTGACATTTCCCAACCGCAGCCAGATCATCATCAATCTGCAAAAACCACTGCATGAAGTGTGGATGGCGGCAAAGTCGGGCGGATACCACTACCGGTTCGATGGGGTCGCCTGGCAAGACACCAAAGGCGCCGGTGAATTCTTTCAACAGCTGAGCCAAGACGCCGAGCGCCAGTCTGGAGCATCTTTGCGATTCCACACCTGACCCGCGCGGCGCTGGAAGGGGTGCGAGCGCAGGCAGCCTTGCGTTGGCAAAACCCAGTGCATGCATTGCGCCTGCGGCGCCCGCTTTGCGGATACCACAGGACCGCCCCTGCAGCGGATCAGTTGCGAAACAGATCGAGGATACGGCCGCGTTCTTCGGGAGGGGGCGGTGCCTGGGGTGTCAGCGTCGATGGAGCGGAGGACTGGTTTTCCAGTCCCACTTTCCCAACGCCTGCGTTGCGCGCGAATTCTTCGTAGAACCACTCGCCGCCCACATTCACCACGCCGGGGGGCACCGTGGTTTCCATGACGGGCACCCCCTTGAGGGCCTGTTCCATGAAGTTGATCCACACCGGCAAGCTCAGCCCGCCCCCGGTTTCGCGGCTGCCCAGGTTACGGGGTTTGTCGTAGCCGATCCAGGTCACTGCGGTCAGGGTGGGCTGATAGCCCGCGAACCAGGCATCCACCGAGTCATTGGTGGTACCGGTCTTGCCATGCAAGTCGGGCCGTTTCAGGGTGGCCTGCGCTCTGGCGGCAGTTCCTGAGCGCGCGACCTCCTGCAGCAGGTTGTCCATGATGAAGGCATTTCTTGCATCAATGGCGCGTGGCAGTTCGCTGGCAGCGGGAGCCGGGTTTTCGGAAATGACGCGACCTTTGTGGTCGGTCACGCGCGTGATCAGCCAAGGGTTGACGCGGTAGCCACCATTGGCAAATACCGAATAGGCAGATGCCATCTGCAACGGAGTGACCGAGCCCGCACCCAATGCCATGGTCAGGTAGGCGGGGTGCTTGTCTGCCTCGAATCCGAACCGGGTCACCCAATCCTGCGCCGTCTTGGGGCCCACCGCCTGCAAGATGCGGATGGAAACCATGTTCTTGGATTTTGCAAGGCCCGTGCGCATGGTCATGGGCCCATCGTATTTGCCGTCGTAGTTCTTGGGCTCCCAGGGCTGGCCACCGGTCACGCCTGCATCAAAAAAGAGCGGGGCGTCATTGATGACGGTGGCCGGAGTGAAGCCCTTCTCCAGTGCCGCGGAGTAGATGAATGGCTTGAAGCTGGACCCTGGCTGGCGCCAGGCCTGCGCTGCGTGGTTGAACTTGTTCTTGTCAAAGTCAAACCCTCCCACCAGCGCCCTGATGGCGCCACTGCGCGGATCCAGCGCAACCAGGGCGCCTTCCACCTCGGGCAATTGGGTGATTTCCCAGGCGTTCTTGGGTGTCTTGACAACGCGGATGACAGCACCACGCCGAATCCTGATGTTGGGTGGCGCTTTGTCGCTCAGACCGGACTGCGCAGGCTTGAGCCCATCGCCCGTGATCTCCAGTGTGTCGCCATTGGCGCGCGCTGCCACAATCTTGCGTGCGGTGGACTCCAGCACCACGGCAGACATGACATCGCCATTGTCCGGATGGCTGGCCAGCGCTTCGTCAATCGCGTCCTCCACATCCTCCGGGGCTTTGGGGAGATCGACGAATTGTTCTGGGCCGCGGTACTGCTGGCGTCGTTCATAGTCCATGATGCCACGCCGCAGGGCCGCGTAGGCGGCATCCTGGTTGGCTGCGTTCAGCGTGGTGTACACGTTCAGCCCGCGGCTGTACGCCTCATTGCCGTACTGGCTGAAGATCAGCTGCCGCACCATCTCGGCGACATATTCGGCATGGACACGGGTGTTGTCCTGCCCTGATCGGATCTTGACTTCTTCCTTCTTTGCGACCATGGCGTCCTGGGCCGTGATGAAGCCGTTCTCTTCCATCCGTTCAATGATGTAGAGCTGGCGCGCCCGGGCGCGCTTGGGATTGCTGATGGGGTTGTACGCAGAAGGCGCCTTGGGCAGGCCTGCCAGCATCGCCGCTTCTGCAATGGAAACCGATTTGAGCGGTTTGCCGAAATAGGCCTCGGATGCAGCAGCAAATCCATAGGCACGATTGCCCAGGTAAATCTGATTCATATAAATCTCGAGAATCTGGTCTTTTGTGAGCAAATGTTCGAGTTTGAATGTCAGCAATATTTCGTAAATTTTCCGCGTAAATGTTTTTTCAGATGAGAGATAAACATTGCGCGCCACTTGCATTGTGATGGTCGATGCGCCCTGGCTTTTGACGCGTCCCAGGTTGGCAAGGACTGCACGCAGCATGCCTTTGTAATCAACGCCACCGTGCTGGAAGAACCGGGTGTCTTCGATGGCCAGCACAGCATCTTTCATAACGGTGGGAATTTCCCCGATGGGCGTCAGGTTGCGGCGCTCGTCACCGAACTCCCCCAGCAATGCGCCCTCCGACGAGTAGACCCGCAGCGGCAGCTTGGGTCTGTAGTCGGCAAGTTCGGACACGTCGGGAAGATTCGGGTAGGCCATGGCGAGTGCCACACCAATGGCCAGAAGCAAGGCCAGCGCACCCGCCAAGCCGAGTCCGCCGGCCCAGACAGCGGCGCGAAAAATCCAGCGCAGCCAGCCAGAGCTTTGGGTGTCCGTCGAAGCGGCGCGTTTGCGGGGTTGTTTTTGGGTGGGCGGCGGCGTCATATCGCTCCGGAAGAAAGCGACATTATAAAAACGGCGGCTTCCGATGGGGTCATTTAGGAGGCCGCATGATCTTACGGCTACCCACGGTGGCGCGCGAACGCACCCAAGACACTACTGGGTGGTCAACAAGCGTCTGCTTTTGACAACGTTCAAAACAATGCAGGCGGCCAAAACGCTTTGCTGCTGAAGTATCTTACTGATAGCATTCATGTGAAATGTTAAGTTTTGTTGCTTTATGTTGGCAAGTTACAGGAGACCAATCTTGATCTCTACGGGGTCTTTTTTTAGTCGCCAGTCCGCTCCGTTGCTGGGTATCGACATCAGCTCTTCCAGCGTCAAGCTGGTGGAGCTAGGGCATGACAAGGCCGGTAACCTGGTGCTTGAGCGTTGCGCGATTGAGCCGCTGGAACGAGGGTGGATTACAGACGGTAACATCGAAAAATTCGATGAGGTTGCGGATGCGTTGCGCCGGCTCATCAAAAAGAGCGGCACACGCACCAAGAACGTTGCCTTGGCATTGCCTCCATCTGCCGTGATCACCAAGAAGATCACGCTGCCTGGCGGGATGACCGAGCAGGAGCTCGAGGTCCAGGTCGAGTCCGAGGCGAACCAGTACATACCTTTCTCGCTGGATGAGGTCAGTCTGGACTTTTGCGTGATCGGCCCCAGCAAAAATGCACCCGGCGACGTGGATGTATTGATTGCTGCCTCGCGGCGTGAGAAGGTGCAGGACCGGCAAGGACTTGCCGAAGCGGTGGGGTTGAAGCCCGTGGTCGTAGACATCGAATCGCATGCCTCCAGGCTTGCTGCTGGCCGTTTGATCGAAGCACTGCCCAATAAGGGTGTCGATGCGCTGGTGGCATTGTTTGAAGTGGGTGCGCTCACGACGAGCATGCAGGTCATCCGTAACGAAGAAGTCTTGTACGACCGCGATCAGGCTTTCGGTGGGGCGCAACTGACCCAACTCATCGTGCGCCAATACGGTTTTTCCGTCGAAGAGGCCGAGAGCAAAAAACGCAATGGCGACCTTCCCGAAGACTATCAAGTGGCCGTACTTCGGCCCTTCGTGGAGAGCATGGCCCAGGAAATTGGCCGAGCGTTGCAATTCTTTTTTACCAGCACACCGCACAACCGGGTTGATCACATCATGTTGGCGGGTGGCTCGGCGCCGCTGCCTGGCTTGACGGAAGCGGTCACCCAGCAAACCGGTTTTGCTTGCAGTGCCGTCAATCCGTTTGACGGCATGGAGATTGGAAGTTCCGTCCGGCTGAAAAAAATGGTGCGTGAAGCTCCGTCGTATCTCACTTCATGTGGTTTGGCTATGCGGAGGTTTCTGCAGTGATATTGATCAATTTGCTCCCGCATCGGGAGGCTGCACGTAAACGCAGGCGCGAGGCTTTTCAGGCAACGATGTTCGCGTCGTTTCTTCTGGGGCTTGTTATCGCTGGGGCTATCTATTGGTGGTTCCAGGTGATGATTACGGAGCAGCAAGAGAAGAATAGTTTTCTTCAAGGAGAAATCAAGGTACTTGAAGGGCAAATCAAGGAAATTGCGTCCATTGAAGAGGAAATTGCTTCTCTGCGTGCAAGGCAAAAGGCCGTGGAAGACCTGCAGTCTGACCGCAATTTGCCCGTGCATTTGCTGAACGAACTTGTCAGGCAATTGCCGGATGGTGTCTACATCACCAGCATGAAACAAGATGGCCAGACCATTTCCATGCAGGGCATGGCGCAATCCAACGAACGTGTTTCGGAAATGCTGCGAAATCTCACCAACAACACCCCCTGGTTTTCGAAGCCGGAACTGGTGGAGATCGTGGCCAGCACTGTGGCATTGACTCCGCGGGACCAGCGCCGTGTAGGTGCTTTCACTTTGAGGTTTCAGCTTGTGAGATCCAGTGAAGCCCAAAAGGCCATGGATGCTGCGAGCTCATCTGTTGCTGCGTCGGCTGGAAAGTAACGTATGGCAAAAAAACAATCCTCAAAGATCGATTTCGCTGCGCTGCAGGGAAATCTTCAGCGACAGTTCAAGAATCTGGACACCAAAGACCCATCGCTTTGGCCCATTTTGCCCAAAATTCTGCTCTGTGCATTCATTGCCATCGGTGTTGCCGTTGTCCTCTGGTTCGTGCAGTTGACGGATTATCAGGCGGAGCTGGAGATGGAGCGTGGCAAGGAGGTTGCACTCCGTGAGGACTACACGAAAAAGCTTGTGAAGGCCGTTAGTCTTGAAGCACTCAAGAAGCAGCGGGAACAGATTCAGCAATATGTGATTCAACTTGAAAAGCAATTGCCCAGCAAGGCGGAAATGGCGGCCTTGTTGTCCGATATCAACCAGGCAGGGTTGGGGCGAAGCTTGCAATTTGAACTGTTTCGTCCTGGTCAAATCGTCGTCAGGGACTATTATGCAGAGCTTCCCATTGCCGTCAGGGTAACGGGAAAATACCATGATATGGGCTCATTCGCTTCGGATGTGGCGCATTTGTCCCGTATCGTGACTTTGAATAATATTTCCATTGCTCCTGCGGGTAAGGAAGCCGGTACGCTGTCCATGGATGCCACGGCGCGAACTTTCCGTTACCTCGATCCTGAGGAAATTCAAGCGCAAAAGAAAGCCGGAGGTAAGAAATGATGTGGGCCGGCCGTCTGATTTTATTATGTTGTGCTGGCGTTCTGTGCGGTTGCGGTTCGACGGAAGAGGATGAGTTGCGCCAATGGATGGCTGATCAGCGCGCCAACACCAAGCCGCTCATTACCCCCCTTTCCGAGCCCAAGCAGTTTCAACCGCAGGCATACACGGTGGAGAATGGCGTCGAACCGTTTAGTCAGTTGAAACTCATGCAGGCACTGCGGCGGGATTCGGTGCAAGTGGCCTCCAACGCTACATTGATTGCTCCTGAAATGGCGCGAAGAAAAGAGCCGTTAGAGGCTTTTCCGTTGGATGCCATGGCAATGGTCGGTAGCCTGAACAAGACCGGAACGCCTACGGCGCTACTCAAAGTAGATAATTTGTTGTACCAGGTTCGGGTGGGAAATTACCTTGGACAAAATTATGGAAAAATCATCAAAATTTCCGAAACGGCAATTAGCTTGCGCGAGATAGTTCAAGACGCCACGGGAGATTGGATAGAACGCACCGCTTCGCTTGAACTGCAGGAGGGAAAGAAATGACAACGAAAAATATCGGGATAACGAACAGCTGCCGAAATGCCATGTTTGCAGTAGTGGCCACGCTGGCTGCAGCGGCTGCCATGGCACAAAGTGCGATCGAAGCTGTCACTGGCACGATGCAAGGTGGTGCAGAGGTTGTTCGTGTTGAACTATCGCAGCCACTCTCTGCGGTACCGACTGGCTTTGCAATTCAATCACCAGCCCGCATCGCGCTGGATTTTCCTAGAACCACCAATGCAATGGGGCGATCCGTTGTCGATGTGAATCAGGGAAATTTAAAATCCATCAACGTCGTACAATCTGGCGATCGGTCTAGACTGGTTCTGAATCTCAAGCAGGCCACCTCTTACCAAGCGGAATTGCAAGGCAAGACACTGCTTATTTCTCTGTTGCCTGTTAATACTTCGGTGGCAGCTTCGCAGCAGTCCACTACCTCGATATTTGCTGCAAGCGGCGGCAGCGAAATGCTTCCTTTGAAGGATGTTGACTTTCGCCGGGGCGCAGATGGTTCTGGCCGCATCATTGTCAGCCTTGCCAATAGTCAGGTGGGTGTAGATCTGCAGCGGCAAGGCAAAGGACTCAATGTCGATTTTCTCCGCTCGTCCTTGCCGGAAGGGCTGCGTCGGCGCCTTGACGTGACAGATTTTGGAACGCCCGTTCAATTGGTGACGACCTCCCAGCAGGGGGACCGCGTGCGCATGGTCGTAGAGCCCGTTGGTGAATGGGAGCACAGCGCCTACCAAAGCAATAATCAATTTGTCGTGGAGATTCGCCAAAAGAAGGTTGATTTAACCAAGTTGACCCAAGGGCCTGGTTTTAGTGGCGAAAAACTCTCGCTGAATTTCCAAAACATTGAAGTCCGCTCTCTGCTGCAGGTGATTGCCGATTTCACCAATTTCAACATCGTGACGTCCGACACCGTGACGGGCGCGCTCACGCTTCGGTTGAAAGATGTTCCATGGGACCAGGCCCTGCAGATCATCATGGATGCCAAGGGCTTGGGCATGCGCAAGTCTGGCACCGTCTTGTGGATTGCACCCAAGGACGAAATCGATGCGCGTACCAAGAAAGACTTTGAAGCTGCGTTGGCCATTCAGAAACTGGAGCCCCTGAGAACACAAGCTTTCCAGCTGAATTACGCCAAAGCGGCAGACATGGTTACGCAGCTGACAAATAGTTCAAGTGGCGGTAGTAGTGGTGGCACATCCACGAGATTCTTGACGGAGCGGGGGAGTGCCATTTCAGAGCCCCGCACAAACCAACTGTTTGTGACAGACACGCCCAGCAAACTCGAAGAAGTGCGTCAATTGCTCTCGACGTTAGACATCGCGGTGCGCCAGGTTTTGATTGAGGCACGCATTGTGGAGGCCCGTGATACCTTTGGTCGATCGCTGGGCGTGCGACTGGGCGGTACGGACCTGCGCGCCAATCGTGGCGGCGATGGCGGCTACGGAATTGGTGGAGACAATCGTATTGCATTTGGCACCAGTTACAGCAATGCGGTGGCCTCCAGTGGAGCAGGAGGCATCACCAACACAAATGGGAATTTCGTCAACTTGCCTGCGAGTCTGTCGAATGTCAGCAGTGTGGGGAGTTTTGCACTTTCCATATTTAACTCTGCCGCCAATCGATTCTTGACGCTTGAACTCTCAGCCATGGAGGCCGACGGCAAGGGCAAGATTGTGTCGAGCCCTCGGATCATTACCGCGGACCAAACCAAGGCCTTGATTGAGCAGGGAACGGAGTATCCATATTCTGTTACAGCCCCCAATGGCGCAACAACGCTCGCTTTCAAGAAGGCTGTGCTGAAACTGGAAGTGACACCGCAGATCACGCCAGAGGGGAGCATCATCCTCGATTTGGATATCAATAAAGACAGCAGAGGTGAAACTACAACCCAGGGCGTCGCGATTGATACCAAGCACATCAAGACGCAAATTCTCATTGAAAATGGCGGAACCGTGGTGATTGGTGGTATTTTTGAGATGGAAGATACCAATCAAGAAAATAAAATTCCAGTGCTGGGCGATGTTCCTGTTTTAGGGAATTTGTTCAAGAGCAGAACGAAAGAATCGTCCAAGCGTGAAATGTTGGTTTTTATTACGCCCAAGGTTATTACTGACCGCGGTCCAGTTCGATAGTTAATTTCACTATTGGTGTAAAAATGAGAAAATCAGTCAGAATATTGACCGTGCTATTGGTCACCGTATTGGTGGCATGCGGTGGCGGTGGTGGTAATTCAGGCACGTCACCTAGCGGGCAGCCCCCAGCTGTAAGTGTGGCGAGCATCATTTATCAGTTTGATAAAAATGTATTGACAAATTCTGGCGCGGACGAGGCCGCATTAACGGTCACCGCTCTGGATGTCAATAACAATCCGGTAGCAAATGCAGCTTTGGTGGTTTCAGTTGATTCTGGTGTATATACGCCAGTGGTGGCTGTTTCCGATTCCACAGGCAAAGCTTTTGGAAAAATTTCTATTGGAAGTAATAAGGTCAACAGGGATATTACAGCGGAAATAAAAATGGGGGATAAAACTGCGACAGCAGTGATTCCTGTTACGGGAAGCAAAGTGGCTTTGTCCTTGGTCCCTGCTACGCCGGTCCCTGGTGGTCAGGCCACGTTGTCCATCAAAGTGACTGATGTTAATGGGACTGGTATCGCGCAGGCACCTGTCAAGTTGGGGGGCACACTGGGTTTCACACAAAGTGTGGCTACCGATAGCGGCGGCAATGTCACCGTTCAATTGCAGGCTGCCCCTGTTTCTGCGGGTACCTATACCATTGTGGCGACTGCTTCGGGCGTGACTTCCCAGGCGCCAGACGTGCAGGTATTGCTGCCTGGAGGGACTGGTATTCCTAATGCAGTGGGAATAATCAGCGCAGCCAGTTTGGCCATAACGCCCAACACCATTTCGCCCAATGTGGCAGGCTCCACCACAAATCGGTCTGGTTTAAGGGCAATTTTTCAAAATGCGTCTAACCAAGCGATTCATAATGTGCGTGCCCGATTCGAAATCGTTCAGCCAGGGCTTGGAAGCGGTGAAGTGATTTCTACGGGTGTGGCAACGGTCTATAGTGATGCCAGCGGTCAGGTGTTGTCTGAATACATCGCGGGGACTCGATCCAGCCCTACGGATGGGGTTCGGATTCGCGTGTGTTATGGTTTGACCGATGCTGAGATCGCTAATGGCGCTTGTCCAAATTCCAGGACAGCAACCATGACGGTGGCCAGCCAGCCACTTTCAATCACCTTGGGCGATAACAACGAGCTGGCGAAGGGTGCGAACAATCTCACCTACATCAAGAAATTTGATATCGCAGTAGCGGATGCAGCAGGCAATGCGGTGCCCAATGCGCAAATCTCTGCGAGTGTTGATCTACGTTCCTATGGTAAAGGTCTATATATTAGTCCACGCACTTGGTGCACGAATGAAGACTTGAATCGGAACGGATTTCTGGACGCAGCTGAAATTCTTGCCGGTGATGGAGATAGCGAAATTTCACCGCGCAAAGCAGATGTAGTTCTGTCATTTATCGGTGATAAAATAACTGGTACGAATGGTCGCGCCACCATACAGGTGGAGTACCCCATGAATGTGGCGACTTGGCTTGTATATGCCGTGAAAGTGACAACCAGTGTGGCGGGTTCTGAAGGCGTGGTTGAGAAGATCTACACTACAGGGTTTGTCGAGGGCGATGACAAAAACGGTTCGTTCTTGACACCCGCTTATGGAGTGAACGACTGCCAAACGCCAAGGTAAATTTCTACATACTTGTGTTAAACGTGACTGGTAGCGTCGCGATGAGTAGATCGGACATGCGCACCATCCCTCATCGGGCGGTACTTCGAATGTCGGTTTAGTACTAGCATTTCTAGGCTGTGACCGATCGGTCGGAATGCCAGTCCCTTTGGCTGCCTTCCTTTTTCGGCTGCTCTATGACGGAGGGTGACGGGCCTTGGCGCAGCTACCCGTTCGCACTGACCAGGGTCTGCTCACGTTTGGCCCGTTGCGTTGCTACTGGCCTTCCGTCGCTAAAGGCATTGGGTAAGCCCTTGTTCGATCGGCGCGCAACCGGGCCACCGGTGCGCCTGCCCTAAACTAGGCCCACCATGTTCACTGCCATTACCTCACCGAATTCAGCGTTGCAGCGCGAAGACGTTGTAATCGCGCCGCGCACGTTGCCGGCCTTTGCGTCGATGTCATTGCCCGTCCCTGACGCACAAACTGTTGCCATCGACTTGGCCGATCGTAGTTACCGCATCAAGATCGGCGCCGGCCTGCTGGGTGTGCCGGCCACCTATGGGGCGCTGCCGAAGGCTGCCGCAGCCCTCATCGTCACCAACACCACCGTGGCTCCGCTGTATGCCGATGCCTTGCGCGTGGCTCTGGCTCCGAAGTACGCTCAGGTGCACGTGGTGGTGCTGCCCGATGGCGAGGAGCACAAAAACTGGCAGACCCTGAACCTGATTTTTGATGCCCTGCTGCAGCATGGCTGCGACCGCAAGACCGTGCTGTTCGCCCTGGGCGGCGGTGTCGTCGGCGATATGACGGGCTTTGCCGCCGCCAGTTACATGCGCGGTGTGCCGTTTGTACAGGTGCCCACCACGCTGCTGGCGCAGGTCGATTCTTCAGTGGGGGGAAAGACCGCCATCAACCATCCGCTGGGCAAGAACATGATTGGTGCGTTCTACCAGCCGCAGTTGGTGGTGTGCGACCTGGCCACGCTCGACACGTTGCCTGCGCGCGAGCTCAGCGCCGGCTTGGCCGAGGTCATCAAGTACGGGCCAATTGCCGACATGGACTTCATGGCCTGGCTGGAAGAAAACATGGAGGCACTGCTGGCCCGCGACCGCATGGCACTGGCACATGCGGTGCGGCGCAGCTGCGAGATCAAGGCCAACGTGGTGGGGCAGGACGAGCGCGAGGCCGGGCTGCGCGCCATCTTGAACTTTGGCCACACCTTTGGCCACGCCATCGAAGCGGGCATGGGCTACGGCGCATGGCTGCATGGCGAGGGGGTGGGTGCCGGCATGGTGATGGCGGCCGAGCTGTCGCGCCGGCTGGGCCTGGTGGACGACGCGTTTGCGGTGCGCTTGAAAGCGCTGGTGCAGCGTGCTGGGTTACCCCTGCGCGGGCCGGTGCTGGATGCCGGGGACAATGCCGGCCGCTACCTGGAGCTGATGCGCGTGGACAAGAAATCCGAGGCGGGCGAAATCCGCTTCGTGCTGATCGACGGGCCGGGCCAGGCTTGCGTGCGCGCCGCGCCTGACGCGCTGGTGCGCGAGGTGATTGATGCCTGCTGCGCCTGATTGCCATGGAAATGGCGGCTGCATGCCATTGAATATCCTCCCCTTGCGGCCAGTTTGATGCTTGGTCAAGGCTTGGCAAACTATGCCTGCGATCCGGCGCACACCCGGGGACGCAGGCACCCAGAAGCACCGGCGCCCACGCGCACCGAATACCAGCGCGACCGCGACCGTATCGTGCACTCGTCGGCGTTCCGCCGGCTGGTTTACAAAACCCAGGTTTTTCTGAACCACGAGGGTGACCTGTTTCGCACGCGGCTCACGCATTCGCTGGAGGTGGCCCAGCTGGGACGTTCGATTGCACGGTCCTTGTGCATCAACGAAGACCTGGTGGAGGCTATTTCGCTGGCCCACGATCTGGGCCACACCCCTTTCGGGCACGCCGGGCAGGATGCACTCAACGGCTGCATGCAGGCCCATGGCGGGTTCGAGCACAATCTGCAGAGCCTGCGGGTGGTGGACCAGCTGGAAGAGCGCTACCCCGACTACGATGGCATCAACCTGACTTTCGAAACGCGGGAGGGTGTGCTCAAGCATTGCTCGCAGGCCAATGCGCTGCGGCTGGAGGCCGTTGAACCGGGGGGGGTGGGCGGGCGATTTCTGCGCAAGGAACAGCCCAGCCTGGAGGCGCAGCTGTGCAATCTGGCGGATGAGATTGCCTACAACGCGCACGACATCGACGATGGTGTGCGTTCGGGCCTGATCACACTGGCGCAATTGGCCGAGGTGGTGCTGTTTGACCGTTACCGCCGGGTGGCCGAGGCCGAACATCCGCACCTGGTGGGTGCTGCGATGGAGCGGCGCCTGCTGTATGAAATCATCCGACGCATGCTCAGTGCGCAGGTGTATGACGTGATTGATGCCACCCGTGCAGCGCTGGCCGATGCCGCACCGCGCAGTGTGGCCGATGTGCGTCGGGCCCAGGCGCTGGTGAGGTTCAGCGCCCCCATGCGGGTGCAGTCCTCGGAGCTGAAGCGCTTTCTGTTCAAGAACCTCTACCGCCATCCGCAGGTGGTGGAAACCACCGGGCGGGCGCAGCGCGTGGTGACCGGGCTGTTTGCGGCCTACATGGCCGAGCCCGGCGAGATGAAGCCACGCTTTACCCGCCAGGCCATGGAGGGAGAGCCTTCGGTGCGTGCCCGGGCGGTGGCCGATTTCATTGCCGGCATGACCGACCGTTTTGCAGCGCGCGAGCACGAGCGCCTTACCGGTCTGCGCCTGCTGGGTTGAGGTGCCGGGAGCGCGTCCGCTGCAGATGCTGTGGCAGCGGGCCGGTAAAATGGCACTCCCTTGTGTCGCCTTTCGAATCCACTTGCCATGAACCTTGCCGCCCCTGCGTCGCCCTCCGCACCCTCAGAACGGGCCGACCTTGTGGCTGCGGACATGGTGCGCTGGCTGGAGCGGGCCGTGATCGGGCTCAATCTGTGCCCTTTTGCCAAGGGCGTGCATGCCAAGGGGCAGATTCACTATGTGGTGAGCGCCGCCACCGATTCCGCAGCACTGGCACAGCACTTGCGGCGTGAGCTGGCCGATCTGGCCGCAACCTCCGCGGAGGTGCGCGACACCACCTTGCTGATGGCCCCGGACTGCCTGCAGGATTTTCTGGAATTCAACGATTTTCTGGATGTCGCCGAACGCGTTTTGCAGGAGCTGAACCTCGATGGAACCCTGCAGATTGCCAGCTTTCACCCCCAGTTCCAGTTTGCCGGAACGGACGCGGACGATGTCACCAACTGCACCAACCGCGCGCCGTATCCCACCTTGCACCTGCTGCGCGAAGGCAGCATCGACCGGGCGGTGCAGGCCTACCCCGAGGCAGAGGCCATCTATGAGCGCAACATGGAAGTGCTGGAGCAGCTGGGCATGCCGGGCTGGCAGGCACTGGAGGTGGGGGCCAACGTGAGCACGACGACTGCCGCATCGCCAACGCCCAAGGACTTGGCATGAAGGCCGCGCACCACAAGGCAGCCGCCACGGCGGCCGGCAAGAACGCTCCTGCGGCCAGCGCTGAGCTGTCCGAGCTGCGCCCGGGGCAGTCCGTTGAGCTGCTGAAGGAACTGCACATCCTCACGCGCGAAGGGCGCTTGAACCAGGATTCACGGCGCAAGCTCAAGCAGGTATACCACCTGTTCAACTTCATCGAACCCTTGCTGCAGGAGCTGTCAGAGGGCGGGCGCAGCCCCACGTTGGCCGACCATGGCGCGGGCAAGTCGTATCTGGGCTTCATCCTGTACGACCTGTATTTCAAGGCGCTGGGGCGCGGCCACATCTATGGCATCGAGTGGCGTGCCGAGCTGGTCGACAAATCGCGTGCGCTGGCCGAGCGGCTGGGGTTCGGACGCATGTCCTTCCTGAATCTTTCGGTGGCCGCATCCACTGGCGCGGCGGAGCTGCCCGAACGCATCGACGTGGTGACCGCGCTGCACGCCTGCGACACCGCCACCGACGATGCCATTGCCTTCGGCCTGCAAAAGCAGGCGCGTGCGATGGTCCTCGTGCCCTGCTGCCAGGCTGAAATGGCGGCCTGCCTGCGCCAGGGCAAGGCGCTGCAACTGGCGCGCACGCCGCTGGCCGAGCTGTGGCGCCACCCACTGCACACGCGCGAGCTGGGCAGCCAGGTGACGAATGTACTGCGCTGCCTGCACTTGGAAGCCAGTGGCTACCAGGTCACGGTGACCGAGCTGGTGGGTTGGGAGCACAGCATGAAAAACGAGCTGATCATCGCGCGCCATACCGGCCAGAAAAAGCGCAGTGCCCAGGAGCGGCTGCGCGCCATCCTGCGGGAGTTCGGCCTGGAGCAGGCGATGGGCGCGCGGTTCGGGCTGCCAGCGGATGGCATCGCCATGCCGCAAGACTGATCCGCACCCTCCACTTTAATGGGGGTCAGACTCCCATTAAAATTCCAGCTCCTACATTTCAGGAGCGCGCCATGGCCCGCCTGCCCCGTCTCACGCTTGCGGGCTATCCGCACCACATCATCCAGCGCGGCAACAACCGCCAGGTGATCTTTGTGGACCGGCAGGATTTCGAGACCATGCTGGCGCTGCTGGCCGAGAATGCGCAGAAGTTTGCCGTGGCGATTCACGCCTATGTGCTGATGGACAACCATTTCCATCTGCTGGCCACGCCGGCCACGGCCGAGGCGCTGCCGCTGATGATGCAGGCCGTGGGGCGCAGTTATGTGCGCTATTTCAACCAGCGCCATGGGCGCAGCGGCACGCTGTGGGAGGGGCGCTACCGCTCCACGCTGATCGAGAGCGAACGCTACCTGCTGGCCTGCATGGTCTATATCGACCTGAACCCGGTGCGCGCCGGCATGGTAGCGCAGCCGGGCGCCTGGCCCTGGTCCAGCCATGCCCATTGCCTGGGGCAACGCATCGACAAGCTGGTCACGCCGCATGCCTTGTACTGGGCGCTGGGCAACACGCCATTTGCACGCGAGGCAGCTTATGCCGCGCTGGTGCAGGCGGGGATTGGCAGCGGCGAGCAGGCGGCGCTGACCGATGCGGCGCTGCGTGGATGGGCGCTGGGCGATGCGGATTTCGTGGCGGAACTGCAAAAAAAATCTCTCCGCAGAGTTACGAAAACCAGGCCGGGGCGACCCAAACTGGCAAGAAATTTACCAGCCAATTAGGCCTTCAGTGCTTTATGCATCAGTGCAAAACGCTATCTCTTTTAATATGTCCCTTATTTAATTTGCTTCTATTTAAATCAAACTTAATTGGAGTCTGACCCCAAATATTGTGCTTGCCTGAATATGTTGCAATGCACTAATCTTGTGGTCCCTGCGAAAAATATGAGGAGTGCGCCATGACCACGGCTGCCGAGATCCAGCATCTGCAACAACACGGTTTGTATTCATCGGGCAACGAACACGACGCCTGTGGCCTCGGGTTTGTGGCCCACATCAAGGGCACCAAGCGCCACGACATCGTGACGCAGGCCCTGAAGATCCTGGAAAACATCGACCACCGTGGCGC
Organism: Acidovorax sp. GW835-FHT14B10; assembly: GCF_058793725.1. NCBI lineage: Bacteria > Pseudomonadati > Pseudomonadota > Betaproteobacteria > Burkholderiales > Comamonadaceae > Acidovorax > Acidovorax sp. GW835-FHT14B10. The sequence continues at coordinate 182,753 of NZ_JBXAGC010000002.1, read as the reverse complement.
GGTGGGTGCCGACCCGCTGATGGGTGACGGCGCAGGCATCCTCATTCAGATTCCAGACGCGCTCTACCGCGAAGAAATGGCCAAGCAGGGTGTGACCTTGCCTGCGGCTGGCGAATATGGCGTGGGCATGATCTTCCTGCCCAAGGAGCATGCCTCGCGCCTGGCCTGCGAGCAGGAGATGGAGCGCGCCATCAAGGCCGAAGGCCAGGTGCTGCTGGGCTGGCGCGATGTGCCGGTCAATGTGGACATGCCCATGTCGCCCACCGTGCGCAAGAAGGAGCCCATCCTGCGCCAGGTGTTCATCGGCCGTGGTAACGACGTGATCGTGCAGGACGCGCTGGAGCGCAAGCTGTACGTGATTCGCAAAACGGCCAGCGCCGCCATCCAGCGCCTGAAGCTCAAGCACAGCAAGGAATATTACGTTCCGTCCATGTCCAGCCGCACCGTGGTCTACAAGGGCCTGCTGCTGGCCGACCAGGTGGGCGTGTACTACAAGGACCTGTCGGACGAGCGCTGCGTCTCGGCCATCGGCCTGGTGCACCAGCGTTTCTCCACCAACACCTTCCCCGAGTGGCCGCTGGCCCACCCCTACCGCTACGTGGCGCACAACGGTGAAATCAACACCGTCAAGGGCAACTACAACTGGATGAAGGCGCGCGAAGGCGTGATGGCCTCGCCCGTGCTGGCGGCCGATCTGCAAAAGCTCTACCCCATCAGCTTCGCCGACCAGTCCGACACCGCCACGTTCGACAACTGCCTGGAACTGCTGACCATGGCGGGCTACCCCATCAGCCAGGCCGTGATGATGATGATTCCCGAGCCCTGGGAGCAGCACACCACCATGGACGAGCGCCGCCGCGCGTTCTATGAATACCACGCCGCCATGCTGGAGCCCTGGGACGGCCCGGCTTCCATCGTGTTCACCGATGGCCGCCAGATCGGCGCCACGCTGGACCGCAACGGCCTGCGCCCCTCGCGCTACTGCATCACTGATGACGACCTGGTCATCATGGGCTCGGAATCCGGCGTGCTGCCTATCCCCGAGAACAAGATCGTGCGCAAGTGGCGCCTGCAGCCCGGCAAGATGTTCCTGATCGACCTGGAGCAGGGTCGCATGATCGATGACGATGAGCTCAAAGCCAATATCGTCAACACCAAGCCCTACAAGCAGTGGATCGAGAACCTGCGCATCAAGCTCGACAGCATTGAAACGGATGCCGACGCTGCCACGCCCAAGGCCGCCGAACTGCCTTTGCTGGATCGCCAGCAGGCCTTTGGCTACACCCAGGAAGACATCAAGTTCCTGATGGCGCCCATGGCCAAGAACGGCGAAGAAGGCATCGGCTCCATGGGCAACGACAGCCCGCTGGCCGTGCTCTCGGGCAAGAACAAGCCGCTGTACAACTACTTCAAGCAGCTGTTCGCCCAGGTGACCAACCCGCCGATCGACCCGATCCGCGAGGCCATCGTGATGTCGCTCAACAGCTTCATCGGCCCGAAGCCCAACCTGCTGGACATCAACCAGGTCAATCCGCCAATGCGGCTCGAAGTGAGCCAGCCCGTGCTCGACTTTGCCGGCATGGCCAAGCTGCGCGACATCGAACGCCACACGAACGGCAAGTTCAAGAGCGCCACCATCGACATCACCTACCCGCTGGACTGGGGCCGTGAGGGCGTGGAAGCCAAGCTGGCCTCGCTGTGCGCGCAGGCGGTGGACGCCATCAAGGGCGGCGCCAACATTCTCATCATCAGCGACCGCGCCGTGAGCGCCACGCAAGTGGCCATCCCCGCACTGCTGGCGCTGTCGGCCATCCACCAGCACCTGGTGGGCGCGGGCCTGCGCACCACGGCCGGCCTGGTGGTCGAGACCGGCACTGCCCGCGAAGTGCACCATTTCGCCGTGCTGGCCGGCTACGGCGCCGAGGCTGTGCACCCCTACCTGGCCATGGAAACCCTGGCCGAGATGCACAAGGACCTTGGCGGTGACCTGTCGGCCGACAAGGCCCTCTACAACTACGTGAAGGCCATTGGCAAGGGCCTGTCCAAGATCATGTCCAAGATGGGCGTGAGCACCTACATGAGCTACTGCGGCGCCCAGTTGTTCGAGGCCATCGGCCTGAACACGGACACCGTGGGCAAGTATTTCACCGGCACCGCCAGCCGCGTGGAAGGCATCGGCGTGTTCGAGATCGCCGAAGAAGCCATCCGCATGCACAAGGCGGCCTTTGGCGACGACCCGGTGCTCGAAACCATGCTGGACGCGGGCGGCGAATACGCCTGGCGTGCCCGGGGCGAAGAGCACATGTGGAGCCCCGACGCGATTGCCAAGCTGCAGCACAGCACGCGCGCCAACAACTGGAACACGTACAAGGAATACGCCCAGATCATCAACGACCAGAGCAAGCGCCACATGACGCTGCGCGGCCTGTTCGAGTTCAAGATCGACCCCGCCAAGGCGATCTCGATCGACGAAGTCGAGCCCGCCAAGGAAATCGTCAAGCGCTTTGCCACCGGCGCCATGTCGCTGGGATCCATCTCCACCGAGGCGCATGCCACGCTGGCCGTGGCCATGAACCGCATCGGCGGCAAGAGCAACACCGGCGAAGGCGGCGAAGACGCTGCGCGCTACCGCAACGAACTCAAGGGCATCCCGATCAAGAAGGGCGATACCTTGAAGAGCGTGATCGGCGCCGAGAACGTCGAGGTTGATCTGCCCCTGCTGGATGGCGACTCGCTGCGCAGCCGCATCAAGCAGGTGGCCTCGGGCCGCTTCGGTGTCACGGCCGAGTACCTGTCGTCGGCCGACCAGATCCAGATCAAGATGGCCCAGGGCGCCAAGCCCGGCGAAGGCGGCCAGCTGCCGGGCGGCAAGGTGTCCAACTACATCGGCAAGCTGCGCCACAGCGTGCCGGGTGTGGGCCTGATCTCGCCGCCGCCGCACCACGACATCTATTCGATCGAAGACCTGGCGCAGCTGATCCACGACCTGAAGAACGTGGCGCCGCATGCCGGCATCAGCGTCAAGCTGGTGTCCGAAGTGGGCGTGGGCACCATCGCGGCCGGCGTGGCCAAGTGCAAGAGCGACCATGTGGTGATCGCCGGCCATGACGGCGGCACGGGCGCCTCGCCCTGGTCGTCCATCAAGCACGCCGGCGGCCCCTGGGAAATCGGCCTGGCCGAAACCCAGCAGACCCTGGTGCTCAACCGCCTGCGCGGCCGCATCCGCGTGCAGGCCGATGGCCAGATGAAGACCGGCCGCGACGTCGCCATCGGCGCGCTGCTGGGCGCGGACGAGTTCGGCTTTGCCACGGCCCCGCTGGTGGTCGAAGGCTGCATCATGATGCGCAAATGCCACCTCAACACCTGCCCGGTGGGCGTGGCCACGCAAGACCCCGCGCTGCGCGCCAAGTTCTCGGGCAAGCCCGAGCATGTGGTGAACTACTTCTTCTTCATTGCCGAAGAAGTGCGCCAGATCATGGCCCAGCTGGGTATCAAGAAGTTCGACGACCTGATCGGCCGCACCGACCTGCTCGACATGCGCCAGGGCCTGGAACACTGGAAGGCCCGTGGCCTGGACTTCAGCCGTCTGTTTGCCCAGCCCAACGTGCCCGCCGACGTGCCGCGCTTCCATGTGGACGTGCAGGACCACAACATCGAGCACACGCTCGATCGCAAGCTCATCGAGCGCAGCCAGCCCGCCATTGAAAAGGGCGAGCGCGTGCAGTTCATCGAGGTGGCGCGCAACGTGAACCGTTCCGTGGGAGCCATGCTCTCGGGCGCGGTGACCCGCGTGCACCCCGAGGGCCTGCCGGATGACACCATCCGCATCCAGCTCGAAGGCACGGGCGGACAGTCGTTTGGCGCCTTTCTCACGCGCGGCATCACGCTGTACCTGATCGGCGACGCCAATGACTACACGGGCAAGGGCCTGTCGGGTGGCCGCGTGATCGTGCGCCCCAGCATCGACTTCCGCGGCGACACGGTACGCAACACCATCGTGGGCAACACGGTGATGTACGGTGCCACCGCGGGGGAGTCCTTCTTCAGCGGCGTCGCGGGCGAGCGCTTTGCCGTGCGCCTGTCCGGCGCCACCACCGTGGTGGAAGGCACGGGCGACCATGGCTGCGAGTACATGACGGGCGGCACCGTGGTGGTGCTCGGCCAGACCGGCCGCAACTTCGCCGCCGGCATGAGCGGCGGCGTGGCCTATGTGTACGACGAAGATGGCCAGTTCGACACCCGCTGCAACATGTCCATGGTCACGCTGGAGCGCATCCTGCCCTCGGCCGAACAGGAAGCCACGGTACCGCGCGCCATCTGGCACAACGACCAGACCGACGAAGCCCAGCTCAAGAAGCTGCTGGAAGACCACAACCGCTGGACGGGCAGCAAGCGCGCACGCGAGCTGCTCGACAACTGGGCCGCATCGCGCAGCAAGTTTGTCCAGGTCTTCCCGACCGAGTACAAGCGTGCGCTGTCCGAAATTTATGAACGAAAAGTGATGGAAGAGCAAGCTACGCCTGCGGTAGTAGCTGCCAAAAAGGAAGCGGTCCCGGCCAAGTAAGGCGGCATTGCAACCCTTCGCACACCATTCATAGACAAGGACACCGACATCATGGGAAAGACCACCGGCTTCATGGAATACGAGCGCATCGAAGAGGGCTACAAGCCCGTGCCCGAGCGCCTGAAGCACTACAAGGAATTCGTCATCGGCCTCGACGAGAGCCAGGCCAAGGTGCAGGGCGCGCGCTGCATGGACTGCGGCACGCCGTTCTGCAACAACGGCTGCCCGGTCAACAACATCATTCCGGATTTCAACGATCTGGTGTACCACGCGGACTGGAAGAGCGCGATCGAGGTGCTGCACAGCACCAACAACTTCCCCGAATTCACTGGCCGCATCTGCCCCGCGCCCTGTGAGGCCGCTTGCGTGCTCAACGTGAACGACGACCCCGTGGGCATCAAGAGCATCGAGCACGCCATCATCGACCGCGCCTGGGCCGAGGGCTGGGTGCAGCCGCGGCCGGCCAAGCACCAGACCGGCAAGAAGGTGGCCGTGGTGGGCTCGGGCCCCGCCGGCATGGCGGCGGCGCAGCAGCTGGCGCGCGCGGGCCACAGCGTCACGCTGTTCGAGAAGAACGACCGCGTGGGTGGCCTGCTGCGCTACGGCATCCCCGACTTCAAGATGGAGAAGTCGCACATCGACCGCCGCGTCAAGCAGCTCGAAGCCGAAGGCGTGACCATTCGCACCAGCGTGTTCGTGGGCGCCGCCAAGGACGGCCTGGGCAAGGACTCCAAGGTGACCAACTGGGCCAAGGAAACCGTCACGCCCGAGCAGCTGCACAAGGAGTTTGATGCCGTGCTGCTGACGGGCGGCGCCGAACAATCGCGCGACCTGCCCGTGCCGGGCCGCGAGCTCGACGGCATCCACTTCGCCATGGAGTTCCTGCCCCAGCAGAACAAGGTCAACGCGGGCGACAAGCTCAAGGGCCAGATCCTCGCCACGGGCAAGCATGTGATCGTGATCGGTGGCGGTGACACGGGCAGCGACTGCGTGGGCACCAGCAACCGCCACGGCGCCGCCAGCGTGACCCAGTTCGAGGTGATGCCCCAGCCGCCAGAAGTCGAGAACCGCCCGCTGACCTGGCCCTACTGGCCGCTCAAGCTGCGCACCAGCTCCAGCCACGAAGAGGGTTGCGTGCGCGAGTTCGCCATCTCCACCAAGGAGTTCACCGGCGAAAAGGGCAAGGTCAAGGGCCTGACCACCGTGCAGGTCGAGTTCAAGGACGGCAAGCTGGTTGAGGTGCCCGGCACCGAAAAGCACTACCAGGCCGATCTGGTGCTGCTGGCCATGGGCTTTGTGAGCCCCGTGGCGCCCGTGCTCGACGCCTTTGGCGTGGACAAGGACGCCCGTGGCAATGCCCGCGCCACCACGGAGTTCGATGGCGGCTACGCCACCAGCGTGCCCAAGGTGTTCGCCGCCGGCGATATCCGCCGCGGGCAGAGCCTGGTGGTCTGGGCGATCCGCGAAGGCCGCCAGGCTGCGCGTGCGGTGGACGAGTTCCTGATGGGCTACTCCGACCTGCCGCGCTGATCGGCCAACCGCACCGGCCTTTCCAACGGCGCCCGCGGGCGCCGTTGGTATTTGTGTTGCTGCTGTTTTGATGGCTTTGGACGATTGCCCAATGTGCGCGGGTGCCATTTTTTCTGCTTATTCCCGGGGTGGCGCATGGCGACCCAGGTGCCGGCAGGCCGCATCGATGGGAGAATGCAGGGTTTTCCCGGGGCGTCCAACACTGCACGAGTGGGTGGTGCATGCCCCGTCCGGCGTTGCCGCCCTGTCTGTTCTTTTTGAAAATCGTTACACCATGAAGAAAATTGCTGCTGTTGCTTTGCTGACTCTGGGCGCCGTACTGGCGGGATGCTCCAAGCAGGAGTCTGCCGCGCCCGCCGCCGCGCCGGCGCCGGCTGCCGTGACCAAGATCGTCGTCGGCCTGGACGACAACTTCCCGCCCATGGGTTTTCGCAACGAGAAGAACGAACTGGTCGGCTTTGACATCGACATGGCCAGGGAGGCCGCCAAGCGCCTGGGCCTGGAAGTGGAATTCAAGCCCATCGACTGGAGCGCCAAGGAAGCCGAACTGTCGGGCAAGCGCGTGGACGCGCTGTGGAACGGCCTGACCATCACCGAAGAGCGCAAGCAGAACATTGCGTTCACCGCGCCCTACATGGAAAACCACCAGATCATCGTGGTACCCGCCAACTCCGCCATCAAGTCCAAGGCCGATCTGGCGGGCAAGGTGGTGGGCGCGCAGGAAGGCTCCAGCGCCGTGGACGCCATCAAGAAGGAAGACGCTGTGTTCCAGTCCTTCAAGGAATTCAAGACCTTCGGCGACAACGTGACCGCCCTGATGGACCTGAGCACCGGCCGCCTGCAAGCCGTGGTGGTCGATGAGGTGGTGGGCCGCTACTACGTGGCCAAGAAGCCGGGCGACTATGCCGTGCTCGATGACAACTTCGGCACCGAGGAATATGGCGTGGGCCTGCGCAAGGACGACACCGAGCTGCACGGCAAGCTCGACAAGGCCCTGGCCGACATGAAGCAGGATGGTGCCGCCGCGAAAATTGCCGAACAGTGGTTTGGCAAGAACATCATCAAATAACGGCGTAACAACCCCCTGAGCCGCTTCGCACCTTCCCCCTTCTCTGGCATCGCTGCGCGATGCGGAAAGGGGGACACTGCCAGCGCGGCGCGGCGGTCGCTGGCCTGGGTCGTGCCAGTGGCCAAGGATAAAAACACACACGGAACTGTCGCGACAGCATGGACTACGTTCTCTCCCTCCTGGGGCCGCTGGCGCAGGGCGCTGCCGTCACCCTGAAGCTGTTCGCCATCACGCTGGCGCTGGCCGTGCCGCTGGGGCTGTTGCTGGCGCTGGCACGGGTGTCGCACGTCAAGCCGCTGTCGGCGGCGGTGAATGGCTACATCTGGCTCATGCGGGGCACGCCGCTCATGCTGCAGATGCTGTTCATCTACTTTGCGCTGCCCTTCGTGCCGGTGATCGGCGTGCGCCTGCCCGACTTCCCGGCTGCCGTGGCGGCCTTTGCGCTGAACTACGCAGCCTACTTCGCCGAAATCTTCCGCGCGGGTATCCAGTCAGTGGACCGGGGCCAGTACGAGGCCGGCAAGGTGCTGGGCATGAACTACGGCCAGACCATGCGCCGCATCGTGCTGCCGCAGATGGTGCGCAGCATTCTGCCGCCCATGAGCAACGAGACCATCACCCTGGTCAAGGACACGTCCCTCATCTACGTGCTGGCCCTGAACGACCTGCTGCGTGCCGCACGCGGCATCGTGCAGCGTGACTTCACCACCACGCCCTTCATCGTGGCCGCGGCCTTTTACCTGCTCATGACCCTGTTGCTCACCTGGGGCTTCCAGCGCCTGGAGAAACGCTATGCCAAGTACGACCAGTGACGCTGCACCCATGATCGAGGCGCGCGACGTGCGCAAGCGCTTTGGCCACAACGAAGTGCTGCGCGGCGTGTCGCTGCAGGTAGCGCCTGGCGAGGTGGTGGCCATCATCGGCCCCTCGGGCTCGGGCAAGAGCACCTTTTTGCGCTGCCTGAACCATCTGGAAACCATCGACAGCGGCCATATCGCCATCGAGGGCGAGGTGCTCGCCACCACCGATGCCCAGGGCCGCTGTACCTATGTGCCCGATGCCGAACTGCGCCGCATCTGCGCCAAGACCGGCATGGTGTTCCAGCACTTCAACCTGTTCCCGCACCTCACGGTGCTGGAAAACCTCATTGAGGCGCCCATGGTGGTGCAAGGCCTGGCGCGCGATGCGGCCATCGCGCGTGCCGAGGCGCTGTTGGCCAAGGTGGGCCTGTCCCCGAAGCGCGACAACTACCCCGCGCGCCTGTCGGGCGGGCAAAAGCAGCGCGTGGCCATTGCGCGCGCCCTGTGCATGCAGCCCGACATCATGCTGTTCGACGAGCCCACTTCCGCGCTCGACCCCGAGCTCACCGGCGAGGTGCTGCGCACCATGCGCGAACTGGCCGAGGAGCACATGACCATGCTGGTGGTCACCCACGAGATGGGTTTTGCACGCGAGGTGGCCCACACGGTGGCCTTCATGGACCAGGGCGTGCTGTTGGCAGCGCGTCCGGCGGAGGCGTTTTTTGCCGATCCGGGGCATGAGCGGGCACGGGCGTTTTTGCAGCACATGCTGTGATTTTGGGTGAAATAAGCGTTTAACCCATATGTAGTATGCGGTAGCAGCTAATGTTTTTGTGGTTCTTGCACGTTTTCTGACCCGGTCTGTCCCGCTCCAGCACGCGCCAGATCCCGCAAGGCGGGCCGCGGTGGGCGCGCGTGCAACGAATTTCTTATAACCGTCAAGCATAGGCAGGCGTTACTTGCATGCCACAGGTTTTAACGATCGGCTGGGCAGTACCGAGGGGTTTCCCCTATGATGCGGGTCCTGCTGTCAGGGCCTCGGCCGTTGACGGCGTTTTTTGTTCTGCACCATGCCATCCAACGATTCATCGGCTGCCAGCGCGCTGGCGGAACTGCGCAACGTCACCTTCGGGTACGGCGAGCGCGTGATCCTGCGCGACCTGTCGTTGAAGATTCCGCGTGGCAAGGTCACGGCGCTCATGGGTGCTTCGGGGGGCGGCAAGACCACGGTGCTGCGCCTGATTGGCGGGCAATACCGGGCGCAGCAGGGTGAAGTGCTGTTCGATCAGCAGGATGTGGGGCGCATGGATGCAGCGGGCCTGTATGCGGCGCGCCGGCGCATGGGCATGCTGTTCCAGTTTGGCGCCCTGTTCACCGATCTGAATGTGTTTGACAACGTGGCGTTTCCGCTGCGTGAGCACACCGATCTGCCGGATGCGCTGGTGCGCGACATCGTGCTCATGAAGCTCCATGCCGTGGGCCTGCGCGGTGCGCGCGACCTGATGCCCAGCCAGATCTCCGGCGGCATGGCGCGGCGCGTGGCCCTGGCCCGGGCGATTGCGCTGGACCCTGAACTCGTCATGTACGACGAGCCCTTTGCCGGGCTCGACCCCATCTCGCTGGGCACGGCCGCGCAACTCATCCGGCAGCTCAATGACGCCATGGGGCTCACCACCATCCTCGTGTCGCACGACCTGGAAGCCACCTTGGCCCTGGCGGACCATGTGGTCATCCTGGGTGCCGGCGTGGTGGCGGCCCAGGGAACCCCCGATGAAGTGCGCGCCAGCACCGATCCGCTGGTGCACCAGTTTGTCAACGCGCTGCCCACGGGCCCGGTGCCCTTCCATTACCCGGGCCCCACGGTGGCCAGCGACTTTGGTCCGGTGCAAGGGAGGTCGGCATGAGTTGGTGGCGTCCTTCCGATGTGGGCCTGGCCGTGCGCAGCCAGCTGGTGGATGCGGGGCAGGCGGCGCGCCTGTTCTGGCAGCTGATACGCCAGGTTCCGGCGGCCGTGCAGCGCCCTGGACTGGTGCGCGACCAGGTGCATTTCCTGGGCAATTATTCGCTGGCCATCATTGCGGTGTCCGGCCTGTTCGTGGGCTTTGTGATGGCGCTGCAGGGCTATTACACGCTGCAGGATTTTGGTTCGACCGAGGCGCTGGGCCAGCTGGTGGCGCTGAGCCTGCTGCGCGAACTGGGACCGGTCATCACCGCCTTGCTGTTTGCCGGGCGCGCTGGCACCTCGCTCACGGCCGAGATCGGCCTGATGCGCGCGGGTGAGCAATTGAGCGCCATGGAAATGATGGCCGTGGACCCCGTGCGCCGCATCCTGGTGCCCCGCTTCTGGGCGGGTGTCATCGCCATGCCCCTGCTGTCGCTGGTGTTCAATGCCGTGGGCGTGATGGGCGGCTGGGTCGTGGCCGTGCCCATGATCGGCCTGGACGGCGGGGCGTTCTGGAGCCAGATGCAGGGCGGTGTGGATGTTTTCAGTGACCTGGGCAACAGCGTCATCAAGAGCCTGGTGTTTGGTTTCACCGTGACCTTCGTGGCGCTGCTGCAGGGCTACACGGCCAAGCCGACGCCGGAAGGGGTTTCGCGCGCCACCACGCGCACCGTGGTGATGGCCTCGCTGGCGGTGCTGGCGCTGGACTTCCTCCTCACGGCCATGATGTTCAGTATCTGACGCGGGCGCAGCCGGCGTGACAAGGAAAGCACGATGCAACAATCCAAAAACGATCTCTGGGTAGGCCTGTTTGTGATGCTGGGGGCCGCCGCGCTGGTGTTTCTGGCGCTGCAGTCGGCCAATCTGCTGCACCTGAACTTTCAGACCGGCTACCAAGTGACCGCGCGTTTCGACAACATTGGCGGCCTCAAGCCCAAGGCGGCGGTGCGCAGTGCCGGCGTGGTGGTCGGGCGGGTGGCGTCGATCACGTTTGACGACAAGACCTTCCAGGCGCGCGTGACGCTGGAACTGGACAAGCAGTATGCTTTCCCCAAGGACAGTTCCCTGAAGATCCTGACCAGCGGCCTGCTGGGTGAGCAATACATCGGTATCGAGGCAGGTGCCGATGAAAACAACCTGGTGGCGGGTGACAGCCTCACCGCCACCCAGTCGGCCGTGGTTCTGGAAAACCTGATTGGACAGTTTCTTTACAGCAAGGCGGAAGAGGGCGGCAAGCCGTCGGGCGCAGGTAGCAAAAAATGATGATGTGGACGACTGCGGGCTTCGCTCGCCATGATGGACAGTCCCGGCTTGCCCGCGCGACACTGTGCGCGCTGGTGCTGGGGGCTGTGCTGCTGGCCGGCTGTGCCAGCGGGCCGGGCGCCCATCCCCAGGATCCACTGGAGCCCTACAATCGCGGCATGACCCGGTTCAACGACAGCGTGGACGAAGCGGTCCTGAAACCCGTGGCCACGGCCTACAAGGATGTCGTTCCCTCTCCCGTGCGCACGGGGGTGAACAACTTTTTCGGCAACCTGGGCGATGTCTGGTCGTTTGTGAACAGCGTCCTGCAGTGGCGCCCCGAAGAGGCGATGTCCAGCCTGGTGCGCTTCAACGTCAACACGGTGTTCGGTCTGGGCGGGCTGCTCGATATCGCTACAGAGATGGGAGTGGACCGCAACCGGCAGGACTTCGGCCTCACGCTGGGGCGCTGGGGCGTACCCATGGGGCCCTATCTGGTGCTGCCGCTGCTGGGACCGTCCACGGTGCGCGACACCGCGGCATTGCCCGTGGACATGCAGGGCAACCTGCTTGACCAGTGGGATTCGGTGGCTGCCCGCAATGCACTGTATGCCTTGCGGGCGGTGGATACCCGGGCCAGCCTGCTGGGGGCCGGGACCGTGCTGGAAGGTGCTGCGCTCGACAAATACAGTTTCACGCGGGACGTGTTTCTGCAGAGGCGCGCTCTGCGCTCGGGTGCTCAGGAAGCCGACGGGAATGACGACAGCGGCGGTGTGCTGCCGCCAGAACCCGACCAGTGAGCGCCGGCGTTGTTGCGAGCGGTTGCAACTGCTTGCGTCCGCGCAACACAACGATGCATGGCGTACACCGCGTGCCATCACAATGAATTGACCGGCGACACCGTCGCCCGATGGAGATAAGACCCACATGATGAATCGACGCAACCTGGGCCGCATGGCCGCAACACTGGCGGTGGCCAGCTCCATGGGGATGCCCTGGGCGGCTTTCGCTGCCGACGAGGCACCCGATGCGCTGATCAAGCGCCTGTCCCTCGAAGTGATGGGCAGCGTTCGCGGCGACAAGGCCATCCAGGCCGGCGACATCAACAAGGTGATCGCCCTGGTGGACAAGGTGATCATGCCCAACGTGAATTTCCGGCGCATGACGGCGGCTGCCGTGGGCCCGGGCTGGCGCCAGGCCAGCCCCGAGCAGCAAAAACGCCTGCAGGAAGAGTTCAAGGTGCTGCTGGTGCGCACCTATGCGGGCGCTCTGGCCGAGGTGAGCGACCAGACCATTGCCATCAAGCCCCTGCGTGCTGCGGCCGATGACAAGGATGTGCTGGTGCGCACCGAGATCACGGGCCGGGGTGATCCGATCCAGCTCGATTACCGGCTGGAAAAAACCCCGGGTGTCGGCGCCGGCTGGAAAATCTACAACCTCAACGTGCTGGGCGTGTGGCTGGTGGAAACCTACCGCAGCCAGTTCGCCACCGAGATCAATGCGCGCGGGGTGGATGGCCTCATTGAGGCGCTGGTGGCGCGCAACAAGAACAATGCCGCCAAGGGCTGACAGCGAGATCCCGCGCATGCTGGTACTTCCCTCCGAGCTTACCCACCGCCAGGCCAGCGGCTGCCTGCGCATGCTGGTGCAGGGGCTCCAGGTTCTCAAGGGGCCCGAGGTGGTGGTGGATGCCAGTGCGCTGGCCGTGTTCGACACCTCCGCGCTGGCGGTGCTGCTGGAGTGCCGGCGCGAAGCGCTGGCGGACCGCAAGGCTTTTGTGGTCAGGGGACTGCCTGCGGCCCTGGTCGGCATGGCCGGGCTGTACGGCGTGGGTGATTTGCTGCAGGTGGCCGGCTGAGCGGGGCGCCGGCCCGCAAGGTCGGCAATGCCCTCGGGCGGCGGGTGCTGTTGGCCTGAAGGCGGCAGCTTGCGGGCCAAGGCCTTAAAATCAAAGGCTCCATGCCCGCAGTCTCCTTCCAAGCCATCTCCAAGACCTTTGTCACCCCCAAAGGGCCCTTCCAGGCACTGAACCAGGTCAGCCTGGACATCGAGGAGGGCGAGTTCTTCGGACTCCTCGGCCCCAACGGTGCCGGAAAAACCACCCTCATCAGCATATTGGCGGGCCTGGCGCGCGCCACGCAAGGCAGGGTGCTGGTGCAGGGCAGCGACGTGCAGTCCGACTTTGCCCAGGCCCGGCGCAAGCTGGGTGTGGTGCCGCAGGAGCTGGTGTTTGATCCGTTCTTCAATGTGCGCGAGGCCCTGCGTTTCCAGTCGGGCTACTTCGGCGTGAAGAACAACGACGCCTGGATCGATGAGCTGCTGGCCAACCTGGGTCTGGCCGACAAGGCCAATGCCAACATGCGCCAGCTCTCGGGTGGCATGAAGCGCCGCGTGCTGGTGGCGCAGGCGCTGGTGCACAAGCCGCCCATCATCGTGCTCGACGAGCCCACGGCCGGCGTGGACGTGGAACTGCGCCAGACCCTGTGGCATTTCATCGCCCGCCTGAACAAGGAAGGCCACACCGTGCTGCTGACCACCCACTACCTCGAAGAGGCCGAGGCCCTGTGCGGCCGCATCGCCATGCTCAAGGCGGGGCGGGTGGTGGCGCTCAGCCGCACATCCGAGCTGTTGAAGGCGGCTTCGGGCAGCGTGCTGCAGTTCAAGACCGACGCCTTGCTGCCGCCGGCACTGGCCCTCCTGGCGCGGGTCACGGGCCGCATCGTGCAACTGCCCGCACACGATGCGGCGGAAATCGAAAACCACCTGGCCGCCCTGCGCGTGGCCGGTGTGGAGGTGCAGGACATGGAAATCCGCAGGCCGGACCTGGAAGACGTGTTCCTGCAGGTCATGTCGGGGACGTCGGCCTCGAACATTCCGCTGTCGGAGGTGGCACTGTGACCGGCTGGCAAACCCTGTTCTACAAAGAAGTGCTGCGCTTCTGGAAGGTCAGCTTCCAGACCGTGGCCGCGCCCGTGCTCACGGCCGTGCTGTACCTGCTGATCTTTGGCCATGTGCTCGAAGGCCATGTGAAGGTGTACGACCGCATCAGCTACACCGCCTTCCTGGTGCCCGGCCTGGTGATGATGAGCGTGCTGCAGAACGCTTTTGCCAACAGCTCGTCGAGCCTGATCCAGAGCAAGATCATGGGCAGCCTGGTGTTTGTGCTGCTCACGCCGCTGTCGCACTGGGCCTGGTTTCTGGCCTATGTGGGGTCGTCGGTGGTGCGCGGGCTGGTGGTGGGGTTGGGGGTGTTCATCGTCACCCTGGCGTTTGCGCGGCCGGAGTTTGCGGCGCCGCTGTGGATCTTCGTCTTTGCGTTCCTGGGCGCAGCGCTGCTGGCCACGCTGGGGCTGATTGCGGGCCTGTGGGCCGACAAGTTCGACCAGCTGGCCGCGTTCCAGAACTTCGTGGTCGTGCCCATGACCTTCCTGTCGGGCGTGTTCTATTCCATCCAGTCGCTGCCACCGTTCTGGCAGACCGCGAGCCATCTCAACCCGTTCTTCTACATGATCGACGGCTTCCGCTATGGCTTCTTCGGCCAGAGCGATACCTCGCCCTGGCTCAGCCTGGGCATCGTGGGCATGGCCTGGCTGGCCGTGAGTGCCTTGGCGGTGCACCTGCTGCGCACCGGCTACAAGATTAGAAATTGACAGAGAACCGACCATGACTGCAGACCAGCTCAAAGACATCATCGCCGCGGGCCTGGCCTGCGACCACATCACGCTAGAAGGCGATGGCCGCCACTGGTATGCCACCATCGTTTCGGCCGAATTCGAGGGCAAGCGCGCCATCCAGCGCCACCAGCGCGTGTACGCCACGCTGGGCGCCAAATTGGCCACCGACGAGGTGCATGCGCTGTCGATGAAAACCTTCACCCCTGCAGAATGGGCGGCGCAGGAGCAGTGACGCTGTTGCCCCGTTGATTCATTTATGGATAGCTTTTGGCGCTTGATGGATAAGCGCTAGGGGCCATTTTCTTCCTATATCTGGTTTTTCGAGATGGACAAACTCCTGATCCGTGGTGGTCGCCCCCTGAATGGCGAGGTGCTGGTGTCTGGCGCCAAGAACGCCGCCCTGCCGGAGTTGTGCGCCGCGCTGCTCACGGCAGAGCCCGTGACCCTGCTCAACGTGCCCCAGCTGCAGGATGTGAGCACCATGCTCAAGCTCATCCGCAACATGGGGGTGTCCGCCGAGCGCTCACAGGATGGCACCGTGCGCATTGATGCCGGTGGCCTCAACACGCCCGAGGCGCCCTACGAGCTGGTCAAGACCATGCGCGCCTCGGTGCTGGCCCTGGGGCCGCTGCTGGCCCGCTTTGGCGAGGCCACGGTGTCTCTGCCTGGCGGCTGCGCCATCGGCTCGCGTCCGGTCGATCAGCACATCAAGGGCATGGCCGCCATGGGCGCAGAGATCGTGGTCGAGCACGGCTACATGATCGCCAAGCTGCCGGCGGGCTGGACGCGCCTGAAGGGCGCACGCATCACCACCGACATGGTCACCGTGACGGGCACCGAAAACTTCCTCATGGCCGCTGCGCTGGCCGAAGGCGAGACCGTGCTCGAAAACGCCGCGCAGGAGCCCGAAATCTCCGACCTGGCCGAGATGCTGATCGCCATGGGCGCCAGGATCGAAGGCCACGGCACCAGCCGCATCCGCATCCAGGGGGTGGACAAGCTGCACGGCTGCACGCACCGCGTGGTGGCCGACCGCATCGAGGCCGGCACCTTTTTGTGCGCCGTGGCGGCGACCGGCGGTGATGTGGTGCTGCGCCATGGCCGTGCAGACCATCTGGACGCCGTCATCGAGAAGCTGCGCGAAGCTGGTGCCACCGTGCAAGCGGTCGACGGCGGCATCCGCGTGCAAAGCGCGGGCGGCGCCACGCTCAAGGCCCAGGGTTTCCGCACCACCGAATACCCGGGTTTCCCCACCGACATGCAGGCCCAGTTCATGGCGCTCAACTGCATTGCGCAGGGCACGGCCACGGTGACCGAAACCATTTTTGAAAACCGCTTCATGCACGTCAACGAGCTGGTGCGCCTGGGGGCCAGGATCCAGGTCGATGGCAAGGTGGCGGTGATCGAAGGGGTGCAACGCCTGTCGGGTGCCACCGTGATGGCCACCGACCTGCGGGCATCGGCCAGCCTGGTCATTGCCGCCCTGGTGGCCGACGGCGAAACCGTGGTGGACCGCATCTACCACCTCGATCGGGGCTACGACTGCATGGAAGCCAAGCTGCGCGGCATTGGCGCTGAGATTGAAAGAATATGACCCCCACGCTCCACCACTACGTTGGGTCGCTGCCCCCCAAGGGGGCCTTCGCGCCTTGGGGCGGCCCGGCGGCGCTTGACAATATGACCCCCACGCTTCGCCACTACGTTGGGTCGCTGCCCCCCGAGGGGGCCTTCGCGCCTTGGGGCGGCCCGGCGGCGCTCACATCAGGAATCCTATGAGCATGATCACCCTGGCGCTCTCCAAGGGCCGCATCTTCGACGAAACCCTGCCCCTGCTGGCCGCCGCCGGCATCGAGGTGCTGGAAGACCCCGAAAAATCGCGCAAACTCATCCTGCCCACCAACCAGCCCGATGTGCGCGTGGTGCTGGTGCGCGCCACCGATGTGCCCACCTATGTCGAATATGGCGGCGCCGATCTGGGCGTGACGGGCAAGGACACCCTCATCGAGCACGGCGGCCAGGGCCTGTACCAGCCGCTTGACCTGCGCATTGCCAAGTGCCGCGTGAGCGTGGCCGTGCGCGATGATTTCGACTACGCCCAGGCCGTCCAAAAGGGCTCGCGCCTGAAGGTGGCCACCAAGTACACCAGCATTGCCCGCGATTTCTTTGCGAGCAAGGGCGTGCATGTGGATATGGTCAAGCTCTATGGCAGCATGGAACTGGCGCCCCTCATCGGCCTGTCCGACGCCATCGTCGATCTGGTCTCGACTGGCAACACGCTCAAGGCCAACCACCTTGTCGAGGTCGAGCGCATCATGGACATCAGCTCGCACCTGGTGGTCAACCAGGCGGCGCTCAAGCTCAAGCAGGCGCCGCTGCGCCGCATCATCGATGCGTTTGCCTCGGCCATTCCTGCGCCAAAGAACTGAAACCTCCACCGCATCAAACTATGACTTTGGTAGCTGCTCCCATCCGTCTGTCCACCGCTGCAGCCACTTTTGAGGCTGATTTTTCAGCCCGTCTGCACTGGTCTGCCGACACCGATGCGGCCATCGAGCAGCGCGTGGCCGACATCCTGGCCGATGTGCAGCAGCGCGGCGATGCGGCGGTGCTGGAGTACACCGCCCGTTTCGATGGCCTCTCGGCGCCGGGCATGGCGGCACTGGAGCTGGCGCAGGCCGAACTGAAGGCCGCGTTCGACACCCTTCCCGCAGTGCAGCGCGAGGCCCTGCAGGCCGCCGCCGCCCGCGTGCGCAAGTACCACGAGGCGCAAAAGAAAGCCTCGGGCGAGAGCTGGAGCTACCGCGATGAAGACGGCACGCTGCTGGGCCAGAAGGTCACCCCGCTCGACCGTGTGGGCATCTACGTGCCCGGTGGCAAGGCCGCCTACCCGAGCAGCGTGCTCATGAACGCCATCCCCGCCCATGTGGCGGGTGTGGGGGAGATCATCATGGTGGTGCCCACCCCCAGGGGCGAGAAAAACGCCCTGGTGCTGGCCGCCGCCTATGTGGCCGGCGTCACGCGCGCTTTCACCATCGGCGGTGCGCAGGCCGTGGCAGCGCTGGCCTACGGCACGGCCACCGTGCCCAAGGTGGACAAGATCACCGGCCCCGGCAATGCCTATGTGGCCAGCGCCAAGAAGCGCGTGTTCGGCACCGTGGGCATCGACATGATCGCGGGTCCGTCCGAGATCTTGGTGCTGGCCGACGGCAGCACGCCGGCCGACTGGGTGGCCATGGATCTCTTTTCCCAGGCCGAGCATGACGAGCTGGCGCAATCCATCCTGCTGTGTCCGGATGCGGCCTATATCGATGCCGTGCAGGCCGCTATCGACCGCCTGCTGCCCACCATGCCGCGCGCCGAGATCATTGCCAAAAGCCTCACGGGCCGGGGCGCGCTGATCCACACGCACAGCATGGAAGAAGCCTGCGCCATCAGCAACCGCATTGCGCCCGAGCACCTGGAGGTGAGCAGCCGCGACCCGCACCGCTGGGAGCCGCTGCTGCGCCACGCGGGCGCCATCTTCCTGGGCGCGTACACCTCCGAGAGCCTGGGCGACTACTGCGCCGGCCCCAACCATGTGCTGCCCACCAGCGGCACGGCGCGCTTCAGCTCGCCCCTGGGCGTGTACGATTTTCAAAAACGCAGCAGCCTCATCGAGGTGAGCGAAGCCGGTGCGCAGACGCTGGGCCAGATCGCCAGCGTGCTGGCCCATGGCGAGGGCCTGCAGGCCCACGCGCGGGCGGCGGAAATGCGCCTCAGACCATCGTCCAAATAGCCGCCTTGCCGACCGACGCCTGTGTGCACGCTGCGCCGCTGAACGCCTGGCGCGTGCTCCACCCCTTTCTTGTGGCCCCCAACATACTGGAAACCGCCGAATGACCCACGCCGCTGCATCTTCCCCGCTCCAGACCCTGGACCGCATCCGTCCCGATGTGCGCGCCATGCACGCCTACGCCGTGCAGCCTTCCACCGGCATGCTCAAGATGGACGCGATGGAGAACCCGTTTCGCCTGCCCGCGCACCTGCAGGCCGCGCTGGGCCAGCGCCTGGGCGCATTGGCGCTCAACCGCTACCCCGGCGACCGCATTGCCGACCTGAAGGCGGCCCTCGCCCAGTACGCGGGTATGCCCGAGGGCTACGGCATCGTGCTGGGCAATGGCTCGGACGAGCTCATCACCCTGCTGGCGCTGGCCTGCGCGCAACCCGGCACGGGCCAGCGCGCCACCATGCTCGCGCCCATGCCGGGTTTCGTGATGTACCCGCTGTCGGCGCAGCTGCAAGGCCTGGATTTTGTCGGCGCGCCGCTCACGCCCGATTTCGAGCTGGATGAACCCGCCATGCTGGCCGCCATTGCCCAGCATCAGCCCGCCATCACCTACATCGCCTACCCCAACAACCCCACGGCCACGCTGTGGGACGAGGGTGCGGTGCAGCGCATCATCGACGCCGCAGGCGCCCAGGGCGGCATCGTGGTCATGGACGAGGCCTACCAGCCCTTTGCCAGCCGCACCTGGATCGACCGCATGCGGGCCGAGCCCGCGCGCAATGCGCACGTGCTGCTCATGCGCACGCTCAGCAAGTTTGGCCTGGCGGGCGTGCGCCTGGGTTACCTCATCGGCCTGGCGGCGCTGGTGGCTGAGATCGACAAGGTGCGCCCGCCCTACAACGTGAGCGTGCTCAACTGCGAGGCGGCGCTGTTCGCGCTGGAGCATGCCGAGGTGTTTGCGGCGCAGGCGGCGGAACTGCGCGCCCAGCGCACCGAGCTGCTGGCCGCGCTGCGCGCCATGCCGGGCGTCGAGAAGGTGTGGGACAGCCAGGCCAACATGGTGCTGGTGCGGGTGGCGGATTCGGCCAAAGCCTGCGAGGGCATGAAAACCCGCAAGGTCCTCGTCAAGAACGTTTCTACAATGCACCCATTGCTGGCCAATTGCCTGCGTCTCACGGTGGGCACCGCCGAAGACAACACCCAGATGCTGGCCGCCCTGCAGGCTTCCTTATGACTTCCTCCGCTCTCGTCACCTCCATGTCTCCCGATCCCCTGGCCGACCGCATTGCCGAGGTCAGCCGCAACACCGCCGAAACCCGCATCTCGGTGCGCGTGAACCTCGACGGCACCGGCCAGGCCAAGCTGCACACGGGCATCGGCTTTTTCGACCACATGCTCGACCAGATCGCCCGCCACGGCCTGATCGACCTCGACATCGACTGCGAGGGCGACCTGCACATCGACGGCCACCATACGGTGGAAGATGTGGGCATCACCCTGGGCCAGGCGTTTGCGCGCGCCGTGGGCGATAAAAAGGGCATCCGCCGCTACGGCCACGCCTATGTGCCGCTGGACGAAGCGCTCTCGCGCGTGGTGATCGATTGCTCGGGCCGCCCGGGCCTGCACATCGATGTGAATTTCACCGCCGGCAGCATCGGCCAGCTCGACACGCAGCTGGTGTACGAGTTCTTCCAGGGCTTCGTGAACCACGCAGGCGTCACGCTGCACATCGACAACCTCAAGGGCGTCAACGCGCACCACCAGTGCGAGACCATTTTCAAGGCGTTCGGGCGCACGCTGCGCGCGGCGCTGGAGCGCGATCCGCGCTCGGCGGGCGTTATCCCGTCCACCAAGGGTTCGTTGTGAGATATTTGATCAAATCAGGCGCTGGTGCTTGATGGATAAGTGCTAGCAGCTATGAATATGGACGTAAAAACCG